>JALFJC010000034.1:0-8330 GCA_022775595.1 Bacteroidales bacterium
CACTACGCCATAGGACATGAGACTAATCCATTGCCACAGGCGTACTGCCTTCCAGGAAGAACCTGCATCATTTACTTCCCCCGAGGACTTCGTCACTGGTTACTATCGCTTCGCTCTGTACTGCCTTCCAGGCAGTTAATACTTTATCATTTTATTTTCTATTTCAACCAACGCATATTATATATTTCGTCCCGCCCGCTCTAAATCCTCTCAAACGCTCCTCCCGTTTCCAACTCACATTCCCCGTATTCTGTCGGCATTTTCTCCCTGATATTTTTTTTCGTCTGCGCAGACAATTTTTCCCTTCATATATGACCGCTTTCATTTATTCTGAGCAAAAGTTTGTTACAAAGTTTGTAATACGTGTTACAAACTTTCTAACACATGTTACAAACTTTGTAATATGCATTACAAAGTTTGTAATAAAAATTATCTTAGCAGAAAGGAAAAAATATCAAGGAGATAGGAAAAAATACCTCCTTGAAAGTAAAAAATAGCTCCCTGATACTCGCTCCTCCCAGCCTATATGTTTGCAAGAAGTTGTGAGCATATTGATTTTATTGCCTTAAGAGCCGCAAGTTACTCTGTTCAATGCCCTGCTTCTCGACTTCAATGATTATTTTTCAAAAGTGCAATATTTTTCTTTTTATTACAAAATTGTTGCTATCTGCACGTAATTACCCGATTTCTGCTGTTTGATAATCCGTAATTACGCGAATTTTCTTTCAAAATGCTATCCTCGAAATGCCTTTTCAAAAGGGTATAAGATAAAAAAACGCGTTTCTATATGTTAAGTTCCAATAATTTTTACGATATTTGCGTATCAAAGCATAACTGAAACCGACTATGGAGTTTACAGCCAAACAAATAGCAACTTATTTAGGTGGAGAAATCATCGGCGACGAGAACGCCGTTGTAAGCACATTTGCAAAAATTGAAGAAGGCGTGCATGGCGCGTTGTCATTCCTTGCCAACATGCACTATGCGCACTATATATATGACACTAAGTCGAGCATCGTGCTCGTAAACCGCGACTTCGTGCCCGAGCAAGAGGTGAAAGCCACGCTTATCCGCGTGGACAATGCCTATGAGTGCATCGCCAAACTGCTCTCGCTCTATCAGCAGGCACAGGGCAAGCGCACAGGCGTACATCCCCTCGCTTGCATTTCGCCGACCGCCACGGTGGGCGAAGACTGCTACGTAGGACCGTTTGCCTATATCGGTGATAATGTGACCGTTGGCAAAGGTTGCCAAATCTATTCCGGCGCAGTCATCGAGAAGGGTGCGAGCCTCGGCGAAGAGTGCAAGATTTATCCCCACGCCTCCGTGTACCACGGCTGCAAGCTCGGCAACCGCGTGACGCTCCATTCCGGCGCGGTAATCGGTGCCGACGGTTTCGGCTTCGCCCCCACGCCGAACGGTTATGAGAAGATCCCTCAAATCGGCATCGTGACCATTGAGGACGATGTGGAAATCGGGGCCAATACCTGCGTGGACCGCTCCACTATGGGCAGCACCTATGTGCGCCGGGGCGTGAAGCTCGACAACCTTGTGCAGATTGCCCACAATTGCGAGGTGGGCGAGAATACCGTGATGTCTGCCCAGGTAGGCGTGGCCGGTTCTGCCAAGATCGGCAGCTGGTGCATGTTCGGCGGACAAGTTGGCGTGGCGGGACATATCCGCGTGGCCGACAAAACGCAGTGCGGTGCGCAGGCAGGTATTGCCGGCACGGTCAAGAAGCCAGGTGCCACCATTCAAGGTTCGCCCGCCATTGATTTCCGCAATTTCGCCCGCAGTTCCGCCGCCTTCAAGCGCCTGCCCGACATGGCACTCGAACTTCGTCAGTTGCAAGCAGAGGTGGAAGAACTCAAGAAACAGCTCGGAAAGATCTGACACAATATATAATAACAACCTCGTCTCTAAACCAACCAAAGAATATGTCCAAACAAAAAACACTGGGCGGGAGTTTCTCCCTTTTCGGAAAAGGCTTGCACACAGGTCTGAGCCTCACCGTTACCTTCAACCCCGCCCCCGAAAACCACGGATATAAGATACAGCGCATTGACTTGGAAGGCGAACCCATTATCGATGCCATTGCTGAAAACGTGATAGATACCTCGCGCGGCACCGTCGTGGCACGCGGCGACGCGCGTTGCAGCACCATTGAGCACGGTATGGCTGCCCTCTACGCCATGGGCATCGACAACTGCCTCATACAGGTCAACGGCCCGGAATTTCCTATTCTCGACGGCAGTGCCAAACTGTATGTCGAGAATATCCGCCGCGTAGGCATCGTGGTGCAGAATGCCCCCAAGGACTTCTACGTCATCAAGAAAAAAATCGAGTTCCGCGACGAAGAAACCGGCTCGTCCATCATCATTCTCCCCGATGAGCAGTTCTCCATCACGGCAATGATCTCCTTCGACTCGCAGTTCATCAACAGCCAGTTTGCCACGCTCGACAATATGGAGGACTTTGCCGAAGAAATTGCCAACGCCCGCACCTTCGTCTTTGTGCGCGAGATTGAGCCGTTGCTCAAGGCCGGGCTGATCAAGGGCGGCGACCTCGACAACGCCATTGTCATCTACGAAAGGCAGATTTCGCAAGAAAGTCTCGACCAGCTCGCCGACCACATGCACGTGGAGCATAAGGATGCCACGAAACTCGGTTACCTCAACGACCAGCCCCTCGTTTGGCAGAACGAGCCGGCACGCCACAAACTGCTCGACATCATCGGCGACATGGCGCTCATAGGCCGCCCCATCAAGGGACGTATCATTGCCACCCGCCCGGGACATACTATTAATAATAAGTTCGCCCGCCAGATGCGCCGCGAAATCCGCAAGCACGAAATCCAAGCCCCCAACTACGACCCGTGCGAAGAACCGCTGATGGACGTGAACCGCATACGCGAGCTGCTGCCCCACCGCTACCCCATGCAGTTGGTGGATAAGGTGGTAGAGATTGGCTCCAACTTCATCGTTGCAGTCAAGAACGTTACGGGCAACGAGGAGTTTTTCCAAGGCCACTTCCCCGGCGAGCCCGTCATGCCCGGCGTGCTGCAAATAGAGGCCATGGCGCAGGCCGGCGGCCTGCTCGTGCTCAACTCCGTGGAAGAGCCGGAGCGTTGGAGCACCTACTTCCTGCGCATCGACAATGTGAAGTTCCGCAAGAAAGTAGTCCCCGGCGACACGCTCCTCTTCAAGGTGGAAATGATCGCACCCATACGCCATGGCATTTCCTCCATGCACGGCTTTGTCTTCGTGGGCGAGACCATCGTGATGGAAGCCACCTTCACCGCGCAAATCGTCAAGAACAAATAAACCAATATCATAGCACTACATTATGAGCAACATTAGCCCAATGGCATACGTGCACCCCGAAGCCGTTATCGGCGAGGGCTGTGAAATCGGACCATTCTGCTACATCGACAAAAACGTCGTGATCGGCACAGGTAACCGCCTCATGAACAGCGTCACCCTCCTGAGCGGCACGCGCATGGGCAACGGCAACCTCGTGTTCCCCGGCGCAGTGATCGGTGCTATTCCGCAGGACCTGAAATTTAAGGGAGAAGAAACTACCGCCGAAATCGGCGACAACAATACCATTCGCGAGAACGTGACCATCAACCGCGGCACGGCCGCCAAAGGCAAAACCGTGGTCGGCTCCAACAACCTCCTCATGGAGGGCATGCACGTGGCGCACGACGTGATTATGGGCAACGGCTGCATCGTGGGCAACGCCACGAAGATTGCCGGCGAGGTGGAAATCGACGACTTCGCCATTATCAGCGCCGCCGTGCTCGTTCACCAGTTCTGCCGCATCGGCAGCTACGTCATGGTGGGCGGCGGCACGCGCACGGGTCAGGACATTCCGCCCTACACGATGGCGGCCCGCGAGCCGGTAGCCTATTGCGGCCTGAACATTGTGGGCCTGCGCCGCCGTGGTTTCACGAACGAGCAGATTGAAAATATCCACAACGTGTACCGCATCATTTTCCAGCGTGGCAAACTGCGTGAAGAATGCCTGAAACAGGTGCGCGACGAAGTGCCCATGACACCCGAGGTGCAATATATTCTCGACTTTATCGCCGCTTCAAAGCGCGGCATCATTAAACCCTTATCCTAAAAAAAATAGATGCTCTACCGCATAAAATTCATCTCCGACGAAGTGGACGGTTTCGTCCGCGAAATACAGATTGACAGCGACGCTACGTTCCTCGACCTCAGCCGTTCGATACTCAAGTCCTGCAACTATCCCGACGACCAGATGACGTCGTTCTATCTCTGCAACGAAGAGTGGGAGCGCCACGAACAGGTGACGCGCGAGGATATGGGTGCAGGCAGCGTGGACGAAGATATCTACGTCATGGCCGACACCCGTCTCTCAGAACTCATCGAAGGTGAGGAGCAACGCCTCGAATACGTGTTCGACCCCTTTGCCGACCGCTGCTTCTTTCTCGACGTGAAGGAAGAAATACCTGGCCAGCACCTCGACGAACCCGTCATCACGCGCAGCAAGGGCGATGCGCCCAAGCAGATTGAAGAGCTCGACCTCGGTCTTGAAGTCACCACCACGGTGAAGAAAGGCGCGGCGGCTGCCGATGACGATTTCGACGATACGAATTTCTATGGCGATGCCTCTTTTGACAGCGAAGATTTCGACCCCGAAGGCTTCGAGTTTAGCGAAGGCCAGCCTTACTAATAACTCCATTGCCACCCACCCGCACGCCGCACACCCCACTCCGAGTGTGCGGCTTTTTATAAGCCGCCCTCCTGGCATTCCCAGCTTTTTCCGTTTCCCCTCCCGGATTATCCGGCATATCCGGCATATCCGGTTCATCCGGAACTTCCGGCCAAATTTTTCCCCATGCCCACTCTCATTGTCCTCACCGGCCCCACCGCCTCCGGCAAGACTGCCGCCGCCCTGCAACTTGCCGAGCATTTCCACGCGCCCATTCTCAATGCCGACTCGCGCCAAATCTACTGCGACATACCCATTGGCACCGCCGCCCCCACGGCGGAGGAGCAAGCCCGTGTGCCCCACTATTTCGTGGGAACGCTCGCCCTCGACGACTATTACAGTGCCGCGCGTTACGAGGCAGAGGTCATGGCTTTGCTGCCGCGCCTCTTTGCCGAGCGCGACGTTGTGGTGATGTCTGGCGGCTCGATGATGTATATCGATGCCGTGTGCAACGGCATCGACGACATTCCCACCATTTCCGAAGAGACGCGCACCATGATGCACGCCCGTTATGAGCAGGAAGGGCTTGAACCCTTGCTGGCAGAGTTGCGCTTGGCCGACCCCGAATATTACGCCCAGTGCGATCGCCGCAACTATCGGCGCATCATACACGCCTTGGAGGTCATCTACCAGTCCGGCAAACCGTTCAGCAGTTTCAGGCGCGGCGAGGTGCGCGAGCGTCCCTTTCGCATCATCAAGATCGGTTTGCAGCGTCCGCGCCCCGAACTCTTTGCCCGCATCAACGCGCGCGTGGGGCAGATGATGGAGCAGGGCTGGCTGGACGAGGTGCGGCGCGTCATGCCCTATCGCCATTGCAACGCCCTGAACACTGTGGGCTACAAAGAACTGTTCCAAGTGCTCGACGGCGCTTGGCCTCTCGATTTCGCCCTTGCCCGCATAGCCAAGAACACCCGTGTCTATGCCAAGAAGCAAATCACCTGGTTTGCCAAAGACCCCGCCATTCATTGGCTCGACGCTGCCCGCCCCACCGCCGTTATTGATTTTTGCGAAACCAAGATGGCTGAATAAGAATAGAAATAAAAGAAACGCCCCGGCAACTCTAAGATTGCCGGGGCGTTTTATGTGATTATAAAAGAGTAGGAGAGAGGCGGTTTATTTCTTTTGAGACTTCTCCGTCTCCTTGGCTTTCGGTTCGGAAAGCTCGATGTTGTACGAACGGTTCAGGCCGCTCTGCGTCTTGGCGCGGATCCAAAGCACGCGCTCTGTGGAAAGGTTGGCGGCCTTGACGGCATTTTCAAAGTCCTGCACGGTGTTGAGTTTCACGTCGTTCACCTGCATCAGAATGATGCCCTTCGTTACGCCTTGCTTCTTCATAAGTCCGTCGCGCACAGCGGTAATCATGAGGCCGTGGGAGAGGCTGAGCTCTTTCTTTTCTGCTTCAGTGAGCGGGCGCAGGGCTACGCCGAGTTCGTCGGTGTCGAGGTTCTGAACGGCCGAGGTGGTGCCTTGGATATTGCGCAGCGTGACGGTGGCGGTGCGCTTCGACTTGTTGCGCAGGTAGGTCACCTTGACCTGGTCGCCCGGACGGTGTGCTACAAGAGCTTCCTGCAATTCGCCGAACTTGTCAATCTTCTTGCCGTCAAGTTCAATAATTACGTCGCCCTCTTGCAAACCAGCCTCTGCTGCTGCACCGTCGGCGGTAACTTCGTTAACGTAAATGCCAGTTACCGTGCCGTAGTCAACGTCTTTGCCCTTTTCTTTCTCCATGTCAATCTTTGTGCTTACGTCCGTAGCGGTGATGCCGAGCAGGGCGCGCTGAACGGTGCCGAAGTTCTTGAGGTCGTCTACCACCTTATTCATAATCGTCGTGGGAATGGCAAAGCCGTAGCCGGCATAAGAACCTGTTTGAGAGTAAATCATGGCATTGATGCCCACAAGTTCGCCGTTCGTGTTTACCAACGCGCCGCCCGAGTTGCCGGGGTTGATGGCAGCGTCCGTTTGGATAAAGCTTTCGATGCCGCCCGTTGCGCCCAATGAACGCGCTTTTGCGCTGACAATGCCGGCCGTGACTGTCGAGGTGAGGCTGAAAGGATTGCCGATGGCCAGCACCCATTCGCCGAGCTTGAGGTCTTCGGAGTTGCCCACAGTGATGGCGGGCAGGTTTTCTGCCTCAATCTTGATAAGCGCGAGGTCGGTAGTCTTGTCTGTGCCGATGATGCGGCCCTTGAATTCTCGGTTGTCGTTGAGTTTCACGAGCAGTTCGTCTGCCTCCTGCACAACGTGGTTGTTCGTTACGATATAGCCGTCGGTCGTCAGAATAACGCCCGAACCCGCGCCGGTGCGCTTGGGCGTTTCAATTTGACGTTGCTGGTTGCGGTTGCCGCCGTTACCTTGCCCGCGTCCGAAGAAATCGCCGAAGAAATCTTCAAACGGGTCGAAGTACTGCACCGTTTGCGTCTTGCCGTTAGTGGTCACCTTGATATAAACCACGGAGTTCACAGCTTTTTCGGCGGCTACAGTTAGGTCTATGGGCTGCGAACTGGGCAGCGCAGGGGTGGCTTTGGCGGTTGCCAGCGACATCGAGGCAACCAACGCCATTACAGTAAAAATTTGTTTGAACATAGCGAGTAATATGTAAGTTTTCGTGATTATTTATTGGCAACTTTCGTGCCGTTTGCCTTTTTCGAGGACAAAAGTAGTCTTTCTTGCCTTTATTTGCCCCTTTCCTCCTAAGAAAATGTGCAGCCTTTGCCGTCTTTTAACAGAATGTCTTTCACGCTTAACAGAGCTTTTGACTATTCCATGAGCATTTTTGAGTTATTTGCACGCGGAAAACCGCTCCTCGCCCGTTTTCCTCTGATGCCATTTGGTAAATCGCGTCCTTCTTCCTGCTCTCTATCCTTATAACTATACGCGCGCGCGTATATATAATATTGTGTATCCTCTTTAATTTGAAAAAAGTTGCCTTTCTTATAAGAAAAAAAGGGAAAAGGCTTTTGTGTTATAAGAAAAGTTCGTACTTTTGCACTCGCTAAACGGGGGAACGCCCCCGGGAAGCAAAGAAGAAAAGAGTTCTTTGAAACAATTTCCATAACAGATTCGACAGAGAAGTACAAGAGACAGCATCTCGCTCTTTGAAGAGCGAAGATAGAAGTCGGCACCGTCAATTAGATTACAGAATGAGTGCTTAAAGAGAGACTCTCCACGAAGGTGAACATACGAAAACTTAAAGCAAATCCGGCCGAGGCAAATAATTCAGAATAAAGAAAAGAAAAAATATTTACAATGAAGAGTTTGATCCTGGCTCAGGATGAACGCTAGCTACAGGCCTAACACATGCAAGTCGAGGGGCATCGGGAGGGAAGCTTGCTTCCCTTGCCGGCGACCGGCGCACGGGTGAGTAACGCGTATCGAACCTGCCCCATACCCGGGGATAGCCTTGCGAAAGTAAGATTAATACCCGATGGTTTCCTTTTGCCTCCTGACAAAGGGAATAAAGAATTTCGGTATGGGATGGCGATGCGTCCGATTAGCTAGTTGGCGGGGTAACGGCCCACCAAGGCGACGATCGGTAGGGGTTCTGAGAGGAAGGTCCCCCACATTGGAACTGAGACACGGTCCAAACT
>JALFJC010000091.1:0-18301 GCA_022775595.1 Bacteroidales bacterium
CAGTGGATAAATCCCGACTTCGGCACTCCCGAACTGCGAACTCATTATGACAATATCAAGCAAATGGTCAAGGAAAAGACCGGACGTGCCATGCAGGAAAAGGAAAGGGAACGCAAGGGAAAGAATGGAAAGATTATCAAGGTGGCGGGATGCTCACCCATCCGTGAAGGAGTATTGCTTATCAGACCGGACACCACACTGGCTGATGTACGCAAATTCGGTGAAGAGTGCCAAAGACGCTGGGGCATCACTCCGCTACAGATTTTCCTGCATAAAGACGAAGGGCATTGGCTGAACGGTCAGCCGGAAGCAGAAGACAAGGAGAGCTTCCAAGTCGGTAACAGATGGTTCAAACCAAATTATCATGCTCATGTCGTATTCGACTGGATGAACCATGAAACTGGAAAGAGCCGAAAGCTCAATGACGAGGATATGGCAACCATGCAGACCCTTGCTTCCGATATTCTCCTGATGGAACGTGGACAGGCAAAAGCTGTCACAGGTAAAGAGCATCTGGAACGAAATGATTTCATCATTGAGAAGCAGAAAGCCGAACTGCAACGTATAGAGGAAACCAAGCGACACAAGGAACAACAAGTAAGCCTTGCCGAACAGGAACTCAAACAGGTAAAAGCAGAGATACGCACGGACAAACTAAAGAAAACAGCCACCAATGCTGCTACCGCCATAGCAAGCGGTGTAGGTTCTCTTTTCGGAAGCGGTAAGCTGAAAGAACTGGAACATCACATCGAGCAGCTACATCAGGAAATTACCAAACGGGACAAAGCTACTGATGAATTAAAAATTCAGATACAACAAATACAGGAACAGCATAGCAGACAAATTCGTAATCTTCAAAGAATACATAATCAAGAACTTGAAGCCAAAGACAAGGAAATATCACGATTGAGCACCTTGCTTGAAAAAGCCCACAAATGGTTTCCCATGTTCAAAGAGATGTTGAGAATGGAAAAATTATGCGCTGTTATCGGGTTTACCAAAGACATGATAGAAAACCTCTTGACAAAGAAAGAATCCATACAATGTAGTGGCAAAATTTATTCCGAAGAACACAGGTGGAAATTTGACATCAAGAATGATATTTTTAGGGTTGAGAAACATCCGATGGATAGTGGTAAGCTTATGCTGACCATAAACCGACAACCCATAGTACAATGGTTTAAGGAACAATGGGAAAAGTTACAGCAGAATCTACGTAACTCGGTGCAGAGAGAGCAAAAATCCAGAGGATTTAGAATATAGAATAGCCTATTATTAATAAAATCAAGTATCTATGCATCCAAACAGATTGTTTTTATTACAGAATCAAAATCCTAAGAATTTATAAAAAATGAAGCCTAAAGAAGTTTTGGAAAAATGGATAGATTGCTTTAACAAAGCAGATGCTTATCATATAGCAGAGCTGTATGCTACTAATGCAGTAAATCATCAAGTCGCAAACGAACCAATAATAGGTAAAGAATCAATCTACAAAATGTTTGTGAATGAATTTGCCACTGCTAAAATGGTTTGTATGGTGGAAAATATTTTTGAAGATGGCGAATGGGCTATCATGGAATGGAAAGACTCTCTTGGACTTCGTGGATGCGGATTTTTTCATGTAAAAGATAACAAAATCGTCTTTCAAAGAGGGTATTGGGATAAACTTTCATTCTTGAAGCAACACAATCTTCCAATTGAATAAGTACTATCAGAATACGGACTGGGAAATTGAAATACCCAGTCCGAGTTATATAATGAATTTTACTTGTTAAACTATTTAAAGTCAGTTGGATAACAAACCATACCTTTCACATTCTCAGTAGCTCCAGGTATTAATTCAGCCACCATGCAATATTCATGAGAGACTTCGAAAGGAAATTCAATTCCTAAATCGATAGCCTTGCGATAGCCAAATCGAGGATAATACTCTTTATGCCCCAATACGACTGCTGTGCCGTAACCCAAAAGTGCTGCCCTCTGATGGGCTTACTGAATCAACATCCCCCCCCCAATTCCCTTACGCTGGAATTCCGGCAAGACTGCCAATGGAGCTACACTCAGGGATGTGACAGACTGGGTGTCACTGTCTATCTTTACTTCTGTAAGTAAGATATACCAGACAATTTGTTTTTCTGTCATTTTCTTGTTCTTATCTAATTGTTAGGCTCATTGTTGTTATACATTGTTTAATTATAGATAAATCGTGAATATCCTTCTCTCTTAAATCGTAGCCCGAATGGAATACTTGTTGCCCTTTTGCAGAAATGCAAGGGATGCTTCTGCCTTCAAAGACTGCTGTTCCAAAATAGTCCGGTTGAAATTCATACCAGCCTCCATCCAAGTCGGCTTGTTTGGAAGTGCCGTCCGCATTCAAGACAAAAGGATGGATATCAATATAGCCTAATTCTTTGCTATACAGTTCCACACGGGTGGGCAACCAATTTGTTTCAATTTGATATCCTCTCTCCTGCAAAAGATCAAGGAGTTGGTCTGTATAATTGGCATCAAAATCAATGTCAATATCTCTATGCAAGCGGGTTTGCTGTCCGTACAAGACATCCACTCCCCAGCCTCCATCCAACCAAAACTGCATGTCCAGGCTTTCCAACAAGTCCAAAACTTGAAATAACTCTGTAATCGTAGTGTGTTCTTTCTTTGTCATATAATAATTCTTTAATAAATAATACTATGCGTAATTATCCAACTGCTTGATTGAAGAAATAAAATTTGCACCCACTCCAATCAGAAAGATAACCCATCCGCTGATCATAAAGACGGATGTGATACCCCATGCTTCCACCCAATATCCTGAAGCTACGATACCCAGCATTGATGGAAAGGTACTCAAACTAAAGATGAGAGAAAAAGTCCGTCCAAGCACGTCCGAAGCCAAGTTCTGCTGAATAATAGCGATGAAAAGCGCATGGTAAATGGAATAGGCTATGCCTCCTGTAAATGTTAGGCAAACAAAACCTATAAATGCGCTTGATGGTAAATAACTGGCGCTAATCAGATACAATCCCAATATCACATAAGCCGTATGCATCACTAATGTTTGCTTGCTTTTCAAAGCCTTACAGGCAAGTACTAAACCGCCCAACAATGCCCCTGAGCCCCAACCCATTTCCACAACTCCCATTTGCAAAATGTTTCCGTTGAAATGCAGAAGCGTCATAAAAGGAAATAACGTAAAAACAGGCATAAGGACAAAAGTCACCAGCGTAAAGCATACGAATAAAGGCAAAATGCCCATTGTACGCCGCAAGGTATGCCAACATTCCGTCAGTTCTTTTTTGAAATCTGGAAGAACTTTCGTTTTTTGAAGAGAAGGAATCTGGACACAAAGTAAGGTCAGACAAGCAGCAACAGCTCCGATCACATCTATGAGCAGAATATACTGTATGGGAAGCCAAACAACGAGGCTTGCCCCTACAACGGGAGCTATCACCTCACTGAAGGATTGAATGGAATGGTACAAACCTGATACCCTGACAAGATGGTGCTTGGGAACCAGTAGAGGGATGCTTGCCTGTAAAGCAGGTGCATGAAACGTACTGCCTATTGAACGACAAGCAGTCAATAGATAAAAAAAAGAAAGGTCTTTATAACCCTTGGTTATCACAATAAAAAGACATAGGGTACAGAACGCGATGAACAAGTCCGAATAAAACATCGTTTTCTTTCGATTCCATCTGTCAACATAGACCCCGGCAAACAAGCCTAATACAAATTGTGGTAAAAATCCAGCTAAAATAGCCAGAGATAAAGCTGTCGGGGATTTAAATTCGTTGCTAATCCAAAAAATAATGGAGAAGCCAACAATCGTACTTGTTAAAATAGATATGAGTTGGCCTATTCCTATCACGGCCAAAGTTGATTTCCAATGATTCATTGTGCTAATATTTCATGCGTTTATAGATAAGTACTTTCGTACATTAAGCAAAACGAAATTCTATCCACACAAAAAACTTGTATTATAATCCACTCCTGACGTTGGAATACAATAACAAATACTTTCAGGACGATGTAAAGTCCTGAAAAATCAAAGTGAATGGATAGATAAATATTAGTCTTTTCTCATCGGATTCTTTTAATATCGCTACTCTTTTATTATGTAGTGGTTGTATTATCTTAAATAAAACAAAAACACCCGACTTTACATTCTTGGGTGCAAAACTGGGTGTTTGTTTTGCAATCTGCTGATTTTCAGCGTTTGTTGCGGAGAGAGAGGGATTCGAACCCCCGGCACCTTTCAGTGCGGCAGTTTTCAAGACTGCTGTAATCGACCACTCTACCATCTCTCCTTTTTCGTCACGAAAAAATAGGGGAGTGACGTTTTCGGGTGCAAAGATAGTGCAAGGCGAGCGAAAATGCAAGTTTACTTGCAGATTTTTTCCGAGCCGCAACCTATCTTATCAAAAGATAGTGGTTTCTATCGGATAAAAGGCACTTTTCACGCAGAAAATAACGGAAGGTGGGCTTTTTTGCCGCTCGACAGAAATAAATGAGGCAATCATTAGCCGGGTGTATGCTTTTGCGCCCCTACTTAGAACGTTATTCTGAACATGCCGCGAATGCCCCATTTGTCCACGCCCGGCGTGTCGGTGTAAGTGAGGCGGCGCACGTATTCGATGTGGAAGAGCTTGAAGATGTTGTGGATGCCGGCTATGACCTCAACGTAAGGCTTTTTGTAGTCCATAACGCGGGAGGTGTAGGTGTAGCTGCCGTCGGCGTTGAAGTGTCCAGGGAAGTGGAGGAGGCGGCCGTCGGTGGCATTGCGTTCGAGGAAGGGGTTGTTCTTATCCGTGAGCGTGCCCCACAGCACGTTGCAGGCGATGTATTCGCGCCATTTCAGTTTTTTGAGCAGGGGAATGCGGTTGAAGATCTTGCCGTTCAAGTCCCACGACACCATCAGCGAGGCGTAGCGGTCGTTGAGGAACTCCATGTTGCTGATGAGTTCAAACATGTTGTCCTCCTTGATGTAGGAGAGGTTGGCCGGCGGCATGATGAGCATGGGGTAGGGTACCTTGTTCCACTGCACGCCGCCTTTGAGATACGCGTCTATCTTGCCCCACGATTTCACCCAGAAGCGTTTGTAGATGCCTGCCTCGGTGAGGTTGTAGGCATACGTGGCGCGGCCGAAGGAGTAGAGTCCGGCTGTGTGCGAAAGGGAGTAGAGCGGCGCGTCGTGGTTGGCGGCAATGCGGCGCTGCTTCGTATTGATCCACGTGACGCCCGGCTGGAAAGAGATATCGAACTTGAAGTCGGCTGTGCGCAGATGGTCATAGTGGCGCACGGCATCGGGCGATGCGGGCGTGCCGTCGAGGGGCTGGTAAATCATCTGCAGCGTGGGCTTGTCTTCTTCCGTGGCGGCTTGCAGTTTGAAGCGCCAGCCGTTTTCTATCTCGTAGTCCCAAAGCAGTTTGAAGTTCTCGTAATACATCATGTGCTCCACCTTCGTCCATTTGAACGACACGAACACGTTGTCCTTGTCGGTAGGCATGAAGCGGTCGGTGGGGGCCATGACGTCGCGGTTGTAGGTAAAGGTGAGGTTGTTCACCGGGTACTCGCGCGGCAGGTAGGCTTTTTTGTTGAACGAGTAGGTCACCTCGCCGAGGCCTTTCCATTTGTTGTCCTTGAAGCCGTAGGCTATGTAACTGCGCAGGAAGAGGTGGGGATTGAGGTTGGCGGTGGTCTGCGCGGAGGCGCGGAGGCGCAGGCCGTCCACGGCGTTGTGCGTAATCATCGTGTTCACCGGCCCGATGTCCACTTTGGAGGGTTTCTTAGGGTCAACGCTCGTTTCCACGAAGTTTTCTATAAATGCTTTTGCCACGAAGAGTATGGGCTTGAAGCCCTTCACGCCTTGCAGCTTTTGCAGGAATGCCCCCATGCGTTTCTCGCCGAAGGAGAGCGTGTCGGCGCGGTGTTCCTTCCAAAAGGCCTCCGTGCGCATCTTGGCGTTGGGGTCGAGGCGCGTGTCGCCCTTGAAGCGGAATGTCTTGTCGGGAATTTCCTCAAAAGAGAAGTCGCGATATTCCGTGGTGCGGCGCACGTGGAACTTGCTGAGGAAATTCGCCACCTTGAGCTGCACAATCATATCGTCCTTGATGAGCACCTGCTCGCCCGTGGGCAGCGGCGCAAAGTCCTGAATGATGCGCATACGCTCCACGAAGTTCACGTCGGAGCGGTGCGGAATGCCGAGGTCGGCGCGCAGGAGGCGGTAGGTGCTGTCGGCGATGACGTAGAGGCTGCCCGAGAAGCCGAAGTCCTGCGGATTGTTGGGCGTGAAATCCACCTGAATGCAGCGCGTGGAGTCTACGTCCAGCGTATCGACGATGAAATATCGGTAGAAGGCAATGCCCGATTGGGTGGAAATGGGGCTGATGAAGCGGTATTGCAGCAGGCGCACCTCATCTTTATATATATCCACGTCGGTGAAGCAGTCTTTGAGCATCGTGTTGAGGATTTCGCCCGTGTTGATCAGTTCGTTGATACCTTTCGTGCGCTCGCCGATTACGATGTTCTTTTCCGTGCGCGGCTCGCGGCGGAATATCTGCCGCGTGATGCTTTCGTCGACCGACACGGGCAGAATGAGTTTGCCTGTCTCGTTGCACGTTTCCACGTGGTCTTTCAAGAAGGGGAAACGCTTGAACTTGCCTTCCTGGAAAATCTTTTCCGTCACCTCGTTGAAGGCGAACGTCGTTTTGGAATATTTGTCGATGCTGAAATAGTCGTGGTCGTGGAGGTCGTTGCTCTTCTTGGCGGCAATCACCTTCTTCATCAGTTCCACGGCGGGGTTGTTTTTGCGCGAATACTTCGTTTTCTTGGCTTTCACCACCGCCGTGCCGAACACGTTTTCCAAGGGCGAGAGCTCCACCTTGATGCTACCCGCCTGCTTCACCGTCACCGATTTCGTTTCGTAGCCAATCATCGAAACCCTCACCCTTCCCGTTACGAATGGTACGGAGAAGCGTCCCTCGTCGTCGGTCTGCACGCCTTTGCCGTCGGCGGTGCGCACGTTGGCAAAGGGCAGCGGCTGCCGCGTCTTCGCATCGGTCACCACGCCCGTAAGCCGCTGCGCGAGCGCGGCGGCTGATACAAGTAGAAGAAGCGAAAGGAGAATGAAGCGAAGCAGTTTTTGCATAAAAGCCCGATTATTTTGCGGTTGCAAAATTAGGAAGAAAACCGCAAATCCCGCTTTTTCACGTGTTAAAGGGCGTAATAAAGAGAAAAATGGGACGCTTTATGCGCCTAATCATGGGCGGCTTGAAAGAAACTTGATGATTTCTCCAACCGCTTTCCCGCTGATAGGCACGAAGCGGGTGTAGTCGGCAGGCACTGCCTGCTTTGCGAGCGGACGCATGAGGTGGTCGGCTTCGGGCAGGAAGAGGAAACGGGCGCGGGGATTGCCGCGCAGGGCTTTCTGATAGAGGGAGAAGTCGGCTGCGGTGACCTGATAGTCGTTGCCGCCTTGCAGGAAGAGCATCGGCACACCGAGGGCGGCGGCTTCCGCTACGGGGTCGTAGGTGGCTGCCATGGCGCGGTAGTCGGCGGGCAGTTTGTTCCACATGCTGTCGGCCGTGCTGTCGGCTTCTTCCGCCGTCATGCCGCCGAGCGATGCCAAATGGCGCAGTTGTTCATGCAGCAACACGTCGAGCGTCCGCGCCGGAGCCGCCAGCATCACGCAGCCCGCCGCCTTGCCGCTGCGGGCTGCTATGCGCGGAGCCAGCATTGCACTTTGGCTATGCCCCACCACGTATATGCGCTGCGGGTCGATACCGGCCGTATGGCGCAGCAACTCAATGGCGCATACGGCATCGTCCACAGTTTCGAGGTCGTAGTCTAATCGGCCGCCCGAGATCGCGGCGGTCTCTGCGCGGTAAACGTAGGTGCGCTTGTCGTAGCGCAGCGAGGCGATGCCTGCGGCGGCGAGGCTGTCGGCAAGGTCGCGAAAGAGATGGTTAGGACCGAGCGTCTCGTCGCGGTCGTTCGGGCCGCTGCCGTGTACAAACACCACGGCGGGCGCGGGCCGCTCTGTGCTTGCCCCGTGCGGCAGTACCAGAGTGCCGGGCAGTTGCACCTTACCGTTTTGCACGGTCACATTACGCACATCGCCGGCAGGGGGCGATGTGTGTTCCTGTGCCGGCGATGTTTTTTCAGAATTATTTATATGGTCAGACGTTTCGCCTCCTGCGGGCGGAGCGGCGGCTGGCGGGGCGGGCGCGAAGAAGAGGCCGGCGATACGCCCTTCGGCATTGAAGGTGACGGTCATGATCAGCGCAGCGCGCTCAAATTCCAGGCGTTTTTGGCAAATGGCGTAAGGCGGCTGGTCTTTCTGCTGCCAGTCCGCAGTGCTTTGCAATGCGCCTGCCTGCATCGTTAACTGCTGCCAAATGGCGTTGAAACTTTCTGCTTTCAACTGCCCCTGCACCTGCGGCGTTGAGGCTGCGTAGAGGCTGTCGCCGCAGCCATTTTTGAGTTGCCGCAGCACGCTCTCCGCCGCCGCTGTCCTGTCGGTCGTTTGGGCGAAGAGGCTTCCTGCCTGCGCCATAAGCAGCAGGAGAAAGAAATATATGGAGCGTTTCATAATTGTTTAGGTTGTCTTTTTATAAACCACAAAGCCGAGCAGGAGGAAAATCAGGATAATTGCGCCGTAGGCTATGCCCGTGGTAACGGTGATGCTGCGCGGGCGGAACTCTGCCGTGACTACGTGTTTGCCGGCAGGCACTTTGAGGGCGCGGAGCACGTAGTTGACTCTGCCAAACTCGGTTTCCTTGCCGTCAATCGTAACCGTCCAGCCGGGATAATATATTTCGGAGAACACGGCCACGCCGCCCTTTTCGCTTTCCACCTCATAGGTGAGTGCGTTGGGGGCGTAGGAGGTGAGGCGCACGCTGCCCGCGCCAAGCGCAGTGCCGTCGAGCGTTTCCTTGAAGCGTTCGTCGGAAATGGCGGCGCGTTTCGTGTCCAATTTGCCCAAAGCCTGGATTTCCTCATCGGCATTCTTCACAAACGAGAGTTTTTCTACAAACCAGCCGTTGCCGTTGGCGTAGGGGTTTGGTATAGGAATTGCCGAATTGCCTGCGCCAAAGATGAAATATTTTGTGTTGAGCATGTTCAGCATCGGGGCGATGGAGTCGCCGTTCACCTGCTGCATGTCGCCTTGCGCCTCGTTGATGGCTCCGGCAAAGGCTGCCAGTTCGCGGTTGAGGTGGAAGTCGATGAGGTCTTGGTAGCGATGGAGTTTGGCTGCGTGGTAGCCGCCGATGCTCTTGTGGTAATACGACGTGGCGTTGCTCGTTTCGTTGAACGGATTGCCTGCGCCGAGGTTTGCCACGCGGTAGTGTCCCTTGTCTTTCAGGATTTCCTCGTCGGCGGGCGTTTTGGCGTAGCCGTCGAGTTGCTGCACGGGGTCGGCGAAACTTTGCTCGTTGAGATATTTCTTGTCCTCCGTCCAAAGGTCGGCGAGGCAGAGCACCGTCAGAATGCCCACAGCCGTCCAGCCTTTAAGTACTTTTCGGGAGAAAAGCCACAGCGCAACGACGGCAGCAATGATAAACAGGGCGGAGCGCAACGCCGAGGCGGAGAGCAGCGCGTGGTGCAGGCGCGTCACGGCATCTGAGTAGCCTTGCACGAAGTCGGCGGGGAAACCGACCGCGCTCATCTGCGCGAACATCGCGGCATCATTTTCCGAAAGGCACGAGCCTGCCACCGAGGGCCATATCCACAGCACGAGGCACAGCCCGAGGGTGCTGATGAGGGCGGCGGGCAGGCCGATTTTCTTTTCAATGGGTGCGTTCTTCCACGTCGTGAAATCGGCGAGGGAGGGGTTGCGGAAGATTTCCAGCAAGCAAAGCACGGCGAGCGCCGGCATAGCAAATTCTACCACCACCAAGGCGGAAGAAACCGTGCGGAACTTGCTGTACATCGGCAGATGGTCGATGAAGAAGTCGGTGACGAGCGGGCTGTTGTGCCCCCAGGCGAAGAGCAGGGCGAGCATCGTGGAGAGGAGCAACGCCCATTTTATCGGGCCGCGCACGTAGAACAAACCGAGGATAAAGAGGAAGCACACGATGGCGCCGACGTACACGGGTCCCACGGTCATCGGCTGGTCGCCCCAGTAGAGCATGATGCCGGGCGGGTAGGCCTGGATTTGCTCCTGCTGGAAAATCTGCTGCGTCTGCCCCGCGCTTTCGTAGAGTTCCTGGAAACCTGGCATCGTCTCCACGCCGGGCACGTCGATGATGCTCGTGGAGCCGCCGCCCTTATAGCCCGGCACGAGGAGCGTGAGGGTTTCATCGATGCCGTAGCTCCAAGCGGTGATGTAACTGCGGTCGAGGCCGTCGGTCGCCTTTTCTTTCTGTGCGCCGCGCGGCGTGATGGTGAGTTCGCTTTTGCCGCGCATGGATTCCTTGGCGTACGTGTAGGTGTGGTAGAGGTTAGGCAGATTGGCCGCCACGCCGAGCAATCCTGCCACGAGTGCCACGGCCGCGCCCTTGAAGAAGGCGGGTAACGTGCGGCGCAAGAGGGCATAGATGCCGTAGAAAATTACGAGGAAGCCGATGACGAAGAGGAAATAATAGGTCATCTGCACGTGGTTGCTCAACACTTGGAAGGCGGTGAACAATGCCGTGACGGCTGCGCCGCTCCAATATTTCCCCCTCATGCAGAGCACCACGCCGCCGATGGTGGGTGGTATGAAGGCGAGCGTGAGGGCTTTCCACAAGTGTCCGGCGGAGATGATGATGAGAAAATATGAGGAAAATCCCCACATCAGCGCACCGAGCGCAGCCGTGAGCGGACTGATGCGCCGCTCTTCCGTGCTCATGGAGCGCAGCATGATGTAGAAGCCGAAGAGGTAGAGGAACACGAAACTAATGGCGGGAAACCAATAGTGCAGTCCGAGGCCGTAGATGTTCTGAACCTTTTCGAGGAAGTCGGAGGAACTGTACGACGGCGAGGTCTGAAAGGTGGGCATTCCGCTGAACACGGCGTTGCTCCAGCGAGAGGTTTCGCCGTCGTGCGCGGCGCGATATTCTCTCTGCTCTTGCCCGAGGCCGATCGACGCCAAAGAGTCGTGGCCGCCCAGTACAAGTCCCTCACTCATCGGTTTGAGGAAATAAACGGTGCTTACCAGCACAAAAAACAAGACCGCGAGCGCGTCGGGCCAAGCCTTTTGAAAAAATTTCTTGAAGTCCATATATATAATATTGTGTATTGTTATCTCTGCTTTATTCCGCCAGCTGGCTCTCCTGCCCGTAAGCGTCGATAGCCGTCACGGCGTAGCGGCTGTGGAGCAGCGCGGGGAGGGCGGGATATACGGCGAAGGAGGTGCTGTCGATATGGTGTGCCAAGAGGCGGTTGCCGCGCAGGCTGTCGATGCGGTAGATGTTATAGCGCACGGGGACGGCGTGCGGCACGGGCTGCCACGAGAGCAGCAAGCGCTTGCCTTGCCGTTCCTTCTTCACTGCGGGCGGCGGGGGCGGCGGGCAATCGGCGGGGGCTTTGATGGCAGGTGTGAGCGCGGGGGCGGCGTAAAAGTCGTTTTTCAGATAGTCGAACAGTCCTTTCACGTTGTTGTCCAAGAATTTGGCTCGGAAGAACGCCGCACCGCCCAAACCCAAGGCGCGGCACACCGCAAGTTGGCGCGTGATGTCGGTCAATGCCCAGTTGCGCTCGCGGCTGTCGAGAAACCAGATGCCCAGCCCCGCCGCCACGGCCGCGCCGCCGGGCGTGTGCTCCTGCCAGTCGGCGGCAAAGGGGTAGAAGTGGTTGCCGTCGAAATACATCATCGGGAACAACCAGTCCATAAGTCCTTCTCCGAGCCACCGCTGCGCTTCCTGCCCCATCGCCATTGCGCTCCAGCCCATCGCGCTGTATCGCCGCAGGTCGGCGTGCTTGCCGATGGGGGCGCAACTCATTTTTATCCAAGGGCGCACGGCCTTCACCTTTGCCGTAATCTTGCGCACGCAGCGCGTCACGTTGTCGCGCCGCCACTGCGCCTTCTGCGCCGCCGAAAGGCCTTTGCCGTATTTCTTAAAGGTGGCGTTGTCGTTGAAGGCGATGCTCTTTTCGGGATAACGGATATAGTCGAGGTGAATGCCGTCTACGTCGTACTTCCGCGCCACTTCCGCGCAAATCTCTGCGAGATAGTCGTCCGTTCCCGGCACGCCGGGGTCCATCATCCACTGGTCGCCGCAGCGTTGGCAGAGTGCGGGCCGGCGGCGCGGCAGGGCGCGGTTGCCCAATGCCTTGACGGCTTCTGTTTTCCCGATGGGGAAACTCACTATCCAAGCGTGGCACTCCATGCCCCGGCGGTGGCATTCCGCGACGGCAAAAGCCAAGGGATCGTAAAGCGGGGCGCGTCCCGGCACGCCTGTGAACACGCCGTCCCAAGGTTCGAAGTCGGAGGCGTACGCCGTGGTGCCGCGCAGGCGCGCCTGGAAGAGCACGGTGTTGATGCCCGCCTCGCGCATACGGTCGAGCAAGCGGCAGAGCGCCTGCTTCTGTTCCTCTGCCGCGGCGGGCGTGGCGGCGGGGCGCCTCGGCCAGTCTAAGCCCGAAAAAGTGGTGAGCCACACGGCGCGTATCTCGCGCTGCGCAGGCACGGCCGTTTCGCCGCCGCCAAAGGCAAGGGCGGAGCAAACGGCCGAAAGGCAGAGGCAGGCGAGCAGCAGGCGGCGGAGCATCTTCTTGAAAGGGATTTTTAATATTAAGACTCGAAAGGTTTTTGAAAAAACGGTTTATTTCAGTTTTTTGAGGAGGGGCTGCAAAGTGCCTTGCGGAACGCCGAGTGCGGCGGCTTTGCCGATGTCGGCGCGTGCGGCGGCGTGCTCGTCCATGGCAATCAGCACCTCGGCGCGTGCGGTGTAGAGGTCGCCGCGCTCGCCATCGAGTTTAATGGCCGTGTCGTAGTCGGCGCGTGCTAGTGCGTGCTTCCCGTCGGCGGCGAGCATCTCGGCCCGCAGGGCATAGGCATCGGCATTCTTGGGGTGCTGCGCCACGAAATCGTTGAGCCGCGCCAAGGCTTCTTGCTTGCGCCCTTCGTCGCGGAGCGTCATCAGGAGCAGCAGAGCCGCGTTCTCATTGTCGGGCGTGAGTTTCAGCACCGTTTCGAGGTCGGCGCGTGCTGCCGGTGCGTTGCGCAGCTGCATCTGCGCCGCCGCCCGCATGAAGAACACCTGTGCCCGGCGTTCGTTGGCCAGCGTGCGTTGCAGCAGCACGTTGCAATCGTCTATCGCCATCGTGGCGTTGCCGCTGCTCAAAGCGGCATTGGCGCGGTCGGCACGCACCTCGGGGTTGTCGGGCTGTTCTTTGAGCACCTGCGTGAGCAGTTTCACCGCCTCGTCGTAGCGTCCCTGCGCCAAGGCGATGCGGCCGAGGTTGTGGCGAATGATATAGTTGCCCGGCGCGTCGGGGCGCGTGGAGATAGCGGCGCGGAATTGCTTGCGGGCCTCTTCGAGCGAGTCGGCATGGAGCGCATTGAAGGCGCGCACGAGGTGGTCGGCATATTCTATCGAGTCGTTGCGCTCGCGGCGAGCCACGTCGCTCTCGCGCTTGTAGTCGTCGATGGTCTTGCCGCGCACCTTGCCCTTGTTGTCAAGGTCGATGATGGTCTGCGCCGAGAGCGTTGCCCCGAACAGGCAGAGCAGGACGCAGAGCAAGGAGCGGCATACAATATTATATATATACATAGAATTTTTCTCAAAGATTAGCCACGCGCATGATGTCTGCGAACACGCCGGCAGCCGTGACGGCAGCGCCTGCGCCGTAGCCTTGAATGAGGAGCGGGTACTCGTGGTAACGCTCGGTGGTGAGCAAGAGAATGTTGTTAGAGCCTTCGAGGTCGTAGAAAGGATGTCCCTGCCCGTATTCGCGCAGTCCCACAGAGCCTTTGCCCTCTGCCCATTCCGCCACGAAACGCCAGCGTTTCTTCTCCGCCGCGAGGCGTTGCCGCTCCGCCTCGAAGCGGGCGTCGAGCTGCGGGAGGCGTTGCCAGAAATCCTCCAAACTGCCCTCGAAGAAGTCTTTGGGGAGAAATAACTCCTGCGCCACCTCGCCGGCTTCTACGCGATAGCCGCTTTCGCGGGCGAGGATAACGAGTTTGCGCACAACGTCGCGCCCCGAGAGGTCGATGCGCGGGTCTGGTTCACTGTATCCCTGCTCCTGCGCCATGCGCACTGCCTGGCTGAGCGTCACGTCGGCGGAGAGCGTGTTGAACACGAAGTTGAGCGTGCCGCTCAGCACCGCGCTGATGCGCTCGATGCGGTCGCCCGAGGCGCGGAGGTCGTTGATGGTATTGATGATGGGCAGGCCAGCGCCCACGTTGGTCTCGAAGAGATATTTCACGCCGCGCTCGCGGGCGGTTTGCTTGAGCGTGTCGTAATAGGCGTAGGCCGAGGAGGCGGCAATCTTGTTGGCAGCCACTACGGACACGTTGCCCGCGAGCAGTTCCCCGTAGCAGGCGGCGGCTTCCTCGCTCGCGGTGCAGTCCACGAAGACGGAGTTGAAGATATTCATCTCGCGTATTTCCTTCATCATCTGCTCCACGCCGCCCTTCACGGTGCTCCGTTTCAGTTGGTCGAGGCACGTGGCGGGGTCGATGCCCTCGCGCGAGAAGAGGCCGTGCGAACGGCCGCACACGCCCACGAGATTGAGCTTGAGCCTGCGCTCGCGCATCAAGGCCTCGCGGCGGTCGGCAATCTGCTTCAGGAGCGAGCCGCCCACGGTGCCCGTGCCGCAGAGGAAGAGGTTGAGTTCTTGGTGCTCGCTCAGGAAAAAGCTGTCGTGCAGCACGTTGAGCGTTTTTCTCAGCTGCGTGCGCTCCACCACGAACGAGAGGTTCATTTCCAGTGCGCCGAGCGCCACGGCGGATATGCTGATACCGTTGCGGCCGAGCACGCTGAACAATTTTCCGGCAATGCCCGGCGTTTGCTTCATCCTTTCGCCCACGGCTGCCACGCACGCCATGCCCGTGAGCAACTGCGCCGCGTTCATCGCGCCGTCGGCAATCTCGCGGGCAAACTCGCTGTCGAGCAGTTGGCAGGCGCGGGGCGCGTCGGCAGGCGTCATACAGATAGAGGTGCTCGTTTCAGAGGCCGTCTGCGCCACCATAAACACGCTGATGCCGCCGTCGGCCAGCGTGGTGAAGATGCGGCGGTTCACGCCAATCACGCCCACCATCGACGAACCGCTCACCGTCACCATGCTCATATCGTTTACGGAAGATATGCCGCGGATGGGGCGTTCCGACTGCGCCGCGTCTTTCGAGATGACCGTGCCGTCGGCCTCGGGGTTGAAGGTGTTTTTTACGAGAATGGGGATATTCTTTCGGCACACGGGATAAATCGTGGGCGGATATACCACCTTCGCGCCGAAGTTGCACAGTTCCATGGCTTCGCCATAGCTGAGGCGGGCGATGGTGTAGGCTGTGGGGATGACGCGCGGGTCGGCCGTCATGAAGCCGTCCACGTCGGTCCATATTTCGAGCCTTGCGGCATCGAGCGCGGCGGCTATGATGGCGGCAGTGTAGTCGGAGCCGCCGCGCCCGAGGTTCGTGGTGATGCCTTCCTGCGCGTCTTCGGAGATGAAGCCGCCCGTCACGGCGATGCCCTGGAAGTCCTTGAATGTTTCGCACACGAGGCGGTTCGTCTGGTCGAAGTCCACGATGTGCTTACCGCCCTGCCGGCGCGTCTTGATAAAGGTGCGTGCGTCGAAGTGGTGTGCCCCGTCGATGAGTGCCGCCACGATGACCGACGAGAGGCGTTCGCCGTATGCCACCACGGCATCAGCCGTCTTCGGCGTGAGTTCGCGAATGAGGTACATGCCGTGGAGAATGCTCTGCAACTCTGCCAGCAGTTGCTCCGTCTGTTCCGTGACGCGGGGTCTGCGCGGGGCGGGAATGATTTGGGCGATGTAGTCGCGATGGCGTGCGCAGATATTTTCATAGCCCGCCTTCGTGGCTTCGGCGTTGCCCGATGCTGCCGTTTGGGCAAGGTCGATCAGGGCATCTGTCACGCCGCGCAGGGCCGACACCACCACGATGGCGGGCCGCTCGCCCCCTTCCACTATCTTTTTTATGTTGAGAATGCCCTCAGTCGCGCCGACCGACGAACCTCCGAATTTGAGAATGCGCATGGGAATATAGTATATCTATAAAATCTATATTGTCTAATCTCAGGTCTCACGAGTAGGGGCGTTTTGCAAAACGCCCGGTTAATGGTTGCCTGCATTGGTTAAGCCATTCGGCGCACGGGGCGGGCGTTTTACAAAACGCCCCTACTCGTGAGACCTTAATCGCGTATCAACTAATTTGGTTAATTCAACCAACGAGTTGTTTTATAATTTCACTTTCACCTTCACCGGCTTCGACTCGTTCTGCAATCGGTCGAGCGAAGTCACTACATGGACATATTTTTCTTTGCCTGTAGTGTAAGGCAGCTTGATGCAGGTTTGGTCGGTAATGGCCACGATATTTTCAGCCCGCTCGAGGTCGATGCGTTCCTTGGCCCCGAAGCGGTAGACCACGTATTTTGTCACCTCCTCCTGCGGCCGCTTGGCCTTTTTGGGTGCGAGCCAGAAGAGGTAATAGCCTGTAGGCATCCACTGTGCTTTAACCTTGCGCGGCTTGGCGGGCAAAGCCTTCCCGAGGAAAGGATACAGCGGCTGCAAGGCCGGGGTGCGGTGATAGTTTCGGGCAAGTTCTGTGGCAAATCCGCCTTCGTTGCGTGCCACGGCCGCCGAATACCACAGGCAGGACCCTTGGATGCCGCGCAGCGTGCGTTGCAAGCGCATCTTCTCCGCCATCTGGTTTTGCGCGGGGTTGTTGATGTCGGCGGCGCGCACCGTGCGCTCCACGTCCTGCCCTATGTAGAGCGGGCGGGCGGCGGCAAAGCGGCTCCACCAATGGATAAGTTCGTCGTAGTCGGCGGCGGGGTGACCGATTTCCCAATAGATTTGTGGCACGAGATAGTCCACCCAGCCGTTGTTTACCCAAAAGAGCACGTCGGCATAAAGGTCATCGTAGTTTTGCAACCCCTTTGTCTTCGAGCCAGGCAGGTTTGTGCCTTCTTTGAGGTTATGGTAAATGCCGAAGGGCGACACACCAAATTTTACCCAAGGCTTCACGCTGTGAATGCTGTCGCCGAGCATCTCGATGAAGGTATTGACATTGTAGCGCCGCCAATCGTTGATATCTGCAATGCCATTGCGATGCGCGGCATAGGTCTCGGCATCGGGAATAGTCAAGCCGGCTACGGGATAAGGATAGAAGTAATCGTCGATATGCAGTCCGTCCACGTCGTAGCGGCGTACGATGTCGGCGGCGATGGAACAGATATATTTGCGGTTTTCCGCCATGCCGGGGTCGAAGAGCACGAGGTTGTCGTATTTGAAGAAGCGTTCCGGGTGCTGCACGTAGGGGTGCGTTGTTGCCAGTTCCGTAGTGCCTTTGGTCTTGGCGCGGAACGGGTTGATCCAGGCGTGCAGTTCCATGCCGCGCTTATGACATTCGTCCACCATCCACGCCAGCGGGTCCCAATAGGGTGCGGGCCGTTGTCCCTGCCGCCCCGTGAGGTAGCGGCTCCAAGGCTCGTAGGGCGACTCGTAAAAGGCGTCGGCCTCGCCGCGCACTTGGAAAATCACGGCGTTCACTCCGCACTTTTGCAGGGCGTCGAGCTGCTTGGTAAGATTGTCCTGCATGGCGTCGCGCGAAAGCCCTTGGAACTGGCCGTTGATAAACTGGATCCACGCGCCCCGGAACTCACGCTTCGGCTGCGGGGAGGTCTGTGCCACGGCGGTGCCGAGTGAGAGCAGCGCACCGATGAAAAGGAGGAAAAAGTGCTTCATCATTGATAATATAGAGGTGGAATTGGCCCTTATCCTATAAGCAAAGGGCATTTTAAGGCTGTAAAGGTACGCTTTTTTCAGCAAAAGCGCGGAAGCGAGCCGCCGAAAGTTGCAGGCAGGCGCATTTGCGTGCCCTTTTGCCGCGTTTTCGTCCCGATTTTCTGACGGGGAGGGCGGGGCAGAATGCAGGGAGAAAGAAAAATCTTGTTAATGCCTCGCTACTCACTGCGCAGAGCGTTGAAGGCGCGTTTGCAATCGTTAAGGCGATGCGGCGCGAAGATTTAGGGATAATTAAGGAAAGGGAATTTTGCTCCGGGCAAATTTCGATGAAAACAAAGAAAATGTTTGCGATAAAGCACATCGGAAAAACTATCAAGGAGCAAATTTTTACGGGCTTGCTTATAATTTTCACGATCCTATAAGATAATTTTTCCGCTCATATAGGATAGTT
>JALFJC010000104.1:0-26603 GCA_022775595.1 Bacteroidales bacterium
TCTGCTATGCTTCAGACTGCGATGCAAAGGTACAGAGCCATTTGTTAACCGACAAATGAATAAGCAGCAAACTTACCACGCAATTTGACCCATTGAGACATAGTATGGTTAGATTACCACGCAATTTGACCTATACGCCGAAAAAATATCAGCAAGCAAATAAAAAATAGCTTGGAAAAAGTGAAAACTATAAAGGGGGAAATAAAAAACTGTCCGAGAAAGAAATTAATTTCTTTCTCGGACAGTTTGTGCCAAAGCTCCGAAAGAAGCGATGCGCTTTAATGTAATTTTCCTAAAACCTTATAGAAGCGCGAGGCGTAAAGCACGGCGGCGCAAAGCAGGCCACCCGTAAAGGCGAAATAGATGCCGCGAATGCCGAAACCGAGGGGGAAGCCGAGGAGATAGCCTAAGGGAATGTTTATCACGATGTAGCTGACGAAGGCTATCCACATCATCGAAACCACGTGCGACGTGCCGCGTAGGGCGTTGGCATAGCAGGTCTGCATGCTGTCGGCAAACTGGTAGAGCGCAAGGGGGAAGAGTAGCGTGGCTGCCATAGCCAAAACCGCTTCATCGCTGGTGAAGATCCGCAAAAGGCTGTCGCCGAAACCGAGAAATACGCCCGCCGCCACCGTGGCAGAAGCAAGCAACAGCACTACGCCGGCACGCGTGGCGGGACGCACGGCGGCGAGGTTGCCCGCACCGATGAAGCCGGCAATTCGGATGCTCATCGCCGCGCCGAAACTGTAATACACCAGAAATCCGAGCGTGCCCACGGTGACCATCACCTGATAGGCCGCCAGTTCCGTAACGCCCAGCCAGCCTGCCATGATGCAGCTGGCGGTGAACGCGCCGGTCTCCATGCCGAGTTGCAAGGCCACGGGTACGGACTGCCTGTGCATGGTGCGGCGCATCGACGGGGTGGGGCGCACGGCCGCCAGTCCGAGCCGCGCCTGCCGATAGCGGCGGTTCTGCCACACGTAGGCGCAGATGGCAAGTGCCATGAACACGCGGGCGGCAAGCGTGGCGATACCAGCTCCCGTAAGTCCCCATTCGGGGAAAGGGCCGATGCCGTAAATCAGCAGGTAGTTGAGCAGAATGTTGAGGGCGTTGCCGATGAGCAGCACCCACATGCCCGCCGCCGTGTCGGTAAACGCGTCGGTGAATTGCCGCACGAGGTTGAACAGCATCACGAAGGGCATCGAGGCGAGCATGAGGAGAAAGTAGGGGCGGATGAGCGGCAGGAGTTCTGCGGGCTGTCCGAGCCACGGCAGCAAGATGAATACGGCTGCGCAGAGGAGCATGATGAGTGCCGTGAAGCGCGCCCCGCTCTGCAAGGCCGTGTGCAGCACGCTGCCGCCGCTGCGTGCGCTGCCCCTGCCGAGGCAGCCCGACACTAAGGGCGTAAGTCCGTAGGAATAGCCCAAGAGGAGCATGGTGACGAGGTTGAACAGATTGTTTACGAACGAGGCGGCGGCCAAAGCGGAGGTGGCGTAGCGTCCCACCATCATCGTGTCGGCAAATCCAAGAATAATCACTCCGACCTGCCCGATTGCAATGGGCAGGCCGATGCGCAGGGTTTCAGAAAAATGGCGGTGGGGAGAGAAGGACATGGATAAGAATTTCCTGGTTGGATAAACAAAATCTCAGGTCTCACGAGTAGGGGCGTATTGCATACGCCCGCCTTGTGCGCCGCATGGCATAAATCAATGAGGCAATCATTGCAATCATTTACCGGGCGTATGCGATACGCCCCTACCTTTCTTCCAAAAAGCGAAGCGCACGCCGATGGCGGCGGTGAGGCAGAAGCCGAGGGCGTAGCCTATGGGCAGCGGCAGGCCGAGCATTTGCTGTGACACGAAGAAGTAGCAAGAGCAGACGGCGGTCATGAATAGCGCGGGGAAGAATGTGATGAGGCACGTACGCCCTTTTTCTACAAAATATACCGTGGCCGCCCAAAGCACGAAGACGGCGAGCGACTGATTGGCCCAGCCGAAATAACGCCAAATGATGTTGAACCCGTCTTTGTCCTCTATCTGCCAAAGCAGGAGCACGATGGCGGCGGCAAAGAGCGGCAGGCATACTTGAAGGCGTTTGGCTATGGCACGCTGGGGAAGGTGGAGGAAGTCGGCGATGATGAGGCGCGCGCTGCGGAATGCCGTGTCGCCGCTGGTAATCGGCGCGGCCACTACGCCCAGAACGGCCAGGATGCCGCCCGCAATGCCGAGCCAGTCTTGGCAAACCAGCGTCACGACGGCGGGGGCGGCGGTGTGGAAGCCTTGGTTGCCCGGTCCGTCAATCAGCGCGTAGCCGCTTTCGGGCGCGTTGTAGAAGAAATACATCGCCACCGTGGCCCACACCAATGCCACGAGGCCTTCGGTAATCATTGCGCCGTAGAACACGGCACGGCCGTGGCGCTCGCTGTCGATGCACCGCGCCATGAGCGGGCTTTGCGTGGCGTGGAAACCGCTCAGCGCACCGCAGGCAATCGTGATGAAGAGGCAGGGGAAGATTTGCTCGGTGAAACCGGGATCGGCAGCCGTGCCCATGTTGTTCAGCCCGTTCCAAAGTTCGGGCAGTTGGGGCATCTTGATGTAGAGCACCGCCATAAGGGCTACGGCCATGAAGATAAGGGAAAAGGCAAAGAGGGGATAGATGCGTCCGATGACTTTGTCGATGGGCAGCATCGTGGCCAGGATGTAGTAGGCGAAGATGGCAAACACCCAAACGGCGGGTTGCGTGCCGCACATCTGCCCCAATATCAGCGCGGGGGAGAACACGAAGACTACGCCTACCATAAGCAGCAGGAACACGGAGAAGACGAGCATGCCGCCGCGTGCCTTCCGTCCGAGGTAGCGTCCCACGATTTCGGGCACGCCCGCACCGTCGTGGCGCAGGGAGAGCATGCCGCACAGGTAGTCGTGCACGCCGCCGGCAAAGATGCAGCCCAGCACTATCCACAGATACGCCGCCGGTCCGAACTTCGCGCCCATGATTGCGCCAAAGATAGGTCCTGTACCGGCGATGTTGAGGAATTGTATCATAAAGACTTTCCACGTGGGCAACTTAATGAAATCCACGCCGTCGCTGTGGGCAGCGGCCGGCGTGGCACGGGAAAAGTCGGGCGAGAAGTGGCGTTCCACGATACGCCCATAAACGAAATACCCTATGACGAGGGCAATGAATGAAAGCGTGAATGAAATCATGGAGATATGTGCTTTTTGAATAAGACAAAAACAATCAAAACCGCTTGTCCTGTGTGGCCTAACGGCTCGCCTTATCCGATTAAGCCCCAGCCTAAAAGTCTGTCGACTTTTGTCTGTTGCTTAATCCGCTAAGGCTGCGGCCGGTTCCCGCCCGCCCACACAGGACAAGCAAAAAACAGAAAAAAGTGGACGCATACTTTTTATTGTGAATGGTATAGAGAAGTGCTTCACTTTTTTCTGTTTTTTGCTTGCGTCGTTTGAAGCGGGCGGGCACCGACCGCAGCCGCAGGGATTAAGGGCGAGCGAAAGCCGCGAGGCTTTCAGGCTCGGCGTTAAGACCGGCGGCGTAGCCCTTGGGCTTCAAACAAAGCAAGCGGTTTTTATGGTTTTTGTAAAAAAGCCTTAGGCTAATTTGGAGAGAAGGCGAGATTTTATCAATCTTTTTGTCCCGCCATTACTCTACGTTGCCTTCAGCATCGTAGTTGTTGAACAGGAAGTCGTTGTAAGGATATTTCTGTACGTGCAGCTCGCGTACTCGTTTATAGATAAGGTCTTTGAGATTGTCGATATTGGTCTGCTCGCGTGCGGAGATAAATATGGCATCGTCGCCGAGGCGTGCCATCCACGTGTGCTTTAAGTCGTCGAGCGTGCGGTTGCGCTCGGTGGGCGGCGTGAGGTCGTCGGGGTCTTTCTCCTCCCACGTGTAGGCATCTGTCTTGTTGAACACCAGAAGCACGGGCTTGTCGGAGCAGCCGAGGTCGGCGAGCGTTTTGTTGACCACTTCAATCTGTTCCGTGAAGTCGGGGTGCGACACGTCCACGACGTGGATAAGGATATCAGCCTCGCGCACCTCGTCGAGCGTGCTTTTGAAGGAGTCCACGAGGTCGGTGGGCAGTTTGCGGATAAAGCCCACGGTGTCGGCCAGGAGGAAAGGCAGGTTGTCGATGATGACCTTGCGCACGGTGGTGTCGAGTGTGGCGAAGAGCTTGTTTTCGGCAAAGACCTCAGCCTTGGCGAGGAGGTTGATGAGCGTGGACTTGCCCACATTGGTGTAGCCCACGAGAGCCGCGCGTATGAGCCGCCCGCGATTTTTGCGCTGCGTGGTTTTCTGCCGGTCGATGTCGGCAAGGCGTTGCTTGAGGAGCGACATGCGGTTGAGAATGATGCGGCGGTCCATTTCGAGCTGCGTTTCGCCCGGGCCGCGCAAACCAACCGAACCTTTGCCGCCGCCGGAGCCTGAGCCGCCGCCCTGTCGCTCGAGGTGCGTCCACAGACGTTGCAGGCGCGGCAACATATAGCGGTATTGCGCCAGCTCCACCTGCGTCTTGGCATTGGCGGTCTGGGCGCGCATGGCAAAGATGTCGAGAATAAGGCTCGTGCGGTCGAGAATCTTTACTTTGAGTTCGCGCTCGATGTTGCGCAGTTGTTTGGCCGAGAGTTCGTCGTCGAAAATCACCATGCCGATTTCGCGCTCGGCTTCCTCTTCCGCCTCGATATAGGCGCGTATCTCTTCCAGCTTACCCTTGCCCACGTAGGTCACGGAACTGGGTCCGTCCAGGCGTTGCGTGAAACGCTTCACGGTGACTGCGCCGGCGGTTTCTGCCAAAAAGGCCAGTTCGTCGAGGTATTCCTCCGTCTTGCGCTCGTCCTGCGTTTTGGTGATGAGGGCTACGAGCACGGCGGTTTCCGCCTTGGCTTCGGTAGTTATAAATTCTTTCATCGTGTGTTATTTAGTAGACGAGTTTTTTAGTAAACAAGTATACGAGACAGGTTAGTATTGCTAATGATTATTTATATAGGTATTCTGTCTTGTTTACTCGTTTACTCGTCTACTTGTTTACTGAATTATACTCTTGTCTCCTTAAAACTCATTCGTAAAATGGAAACGGATGTGCTCAAAGTCCTGCTGCGCCATTTGCAGCACGTAGCCAGAGTCGGCGAGGAACACGTCGCGCCCGTCGCGGTCCTTGGCCATGTACTGGTATTTGCGCTTCTTGAAAAGTTCGAGCTGCGCCGCGTCGTCGCTTTCTATCCAGCAGGCTTTGTAAAGGTGGACAGGCTCCCAGCGGCACTTGGCGTTGTATTCGTTTTCAAGGCGATACTGTATCACCTCAAACTGCAACTGACCTACGGTGCCGATAATCTTGCGGCCGTTGAACTGATTGACAAACAGCTGCGCCACGCCCTCGTCCATCAACTGCTCAATGCCTTTGTTGAGCTGCTTCGTCTTCATCGGGTCGGCGTTTTCGATGTATTTGAACATCTCGGGCGAGAAAGAAGGCAAGCCCCTGAAATGAATCAGCTCGCCCTCGGTGAGCGTGTCGCCGATTTTGAACGTGCCGTTGTCGGGCAGGCCCACGATGTCGCCGGGCCAAGCCTCGTCGATGGTGCTCTTGCGCTGCGCCATGAACTGCGTGGCGGCAGAGAAGCGCAGCGTCTTTCCTTGGCGCACGTGCAGATAGGGCGCGTTGCGGCGGAAACGACCCGAGCACACTTTGCAGAAAGCGATGCAGGAGCGGTGGTTGGGGTCGATATTGGCTGTAATCTTGAAGATAAAGCCCGTGAACTTTTCTTCCTCGGGACGCACCTCGCGCTCCTCGGCCTGCGTGGGGCGAGGGTAGGGGGCAATCTTTACGAAGCAGTCGAGCAATTCCTGCACACCGAAGTTGTTGAGCGCAGAACCGAAGAAAACGGGCGCAACCTTGGCGTCGAGATAATCATCTACGTTGAACTCGGGGTAAACGCCGTCGACCAATTCGAGGTCCTCGCGCAGTTTGGCAGCGTCCTGCTCGCCCACGCGGGCTTCCAGTTCATCGCTGTCGATGTCGACGGACACGTGTTCCGTGACTTTCTGCTTGTCGGGCGTGAACAGGTTGAGATTTTGCTCATATATATTATATACGCCCTTAAACCGCGCTCCTTGGTTGATGGGCCACGAGAGCGGGCGCACGGAGATTTGCAGTTCCTGCTCCAACTCGTCGAGCAGGTCGAAGGGGTCGCGGCCCTCGCGGTCGAGCTTGTTGATGAACACGATGACCGGCGTTTTACGCATACGGCACACCGTCATCAGTTTGCGCGTCTGCGCTTCCACGCCCTTCGCTCCGTCTACCACGATAATCGCGGAATCAACGGCCGTGAGCGTGCGAAAGGTGTCCTCGGCAAAGTCTTGGTGGCCCGGCGTGTCGAGAATGTTGATTTTATATCCGTCGTAGTCGAACTCCATCACGGAGGTCGTTACCGAGATGCCGCGCTGCTTTTCGATTTCCATCCAGTCGCTGGTCGCGGTCTTCTTAATCTTGTTGTTCTTTACGGCGCCTGCCACTTGGATTTGCCCGCCGAAGAGCAGCAACTTTTCAGTCAGCGTGGTCTTACCGGCGTCCGGGTGAGAGATAATGGCAAAAGTGCGGCGGCGTTCTATTTCCTGGTTCATTGGCGTGGGGATATCAGAGGATTTTATTTTTTTACAATAACTCTTTGAGGCATTTCTTCAAAGAGTCTTTCCACCAAGGGATTTCGATGCCGTAGGTTTGCTTGATTTTCGTCTTGTCGAGCACGGAGTAGTGCGGACGTGCGGCAGGCGTGGGGTATTCCTCGGTGTGGAGCGGGCGTACATGGCATTTGTCGGAAAGACCGGCAAGTTCGTGGATGGCGCGCGTGAAGTCGTACCACGAGCAAACGCCCTCGTCGGTAAAGTGATAGACGCCGGGGCGCACGCCCTTGTCGACGGCCGTCATAATGGCCTCCGCAAGGTCGCGGGCATAGGTCGGCGTGCCGATTTGGTCGAAAATCACGCCCAGTTCCTCGCGTTCCTTTCCGAGGCGCAGCATCGTCTTGACGAAGTTGTTGCCGAAGGTGGAGTAGAGCCACGCCGTGCGGATGACCATCGACCCCGGGCAGTTGCGGATAACGGCTTCCTCGCCGGCGAGCTTCGTGCGGCCGTAAACGGAGTTGGGGCAGGTGTCGTCGGTCTCGGTATAGGGGCGGCAGGCAGTGCCGTCGAAAACGTAGTCGGTCGAAACCTGTATCATCGTTGCGCCGACAGCCTCGGCGGCATCTGCGAGATATTCGGGCGCAGTGTGGTTGAGCAGTTCGCAGAGTTCCGGCTCGCTCTCCGCCTTATCGACTGCGGTGAATGCGGCGCAGTTGATAATGTGGCTGATGCCGTTCATCTCCACAAAAGAAAGCACGGCCTGGCGGTCGGTGATGTCGAGTTCTTCCTTGTCGGTAAAGAAAAACTTGCAGGTGTCGGCATATTGCGGCGCAAGCACTTGCAACTCGTTGCCGAGTTGGCCTTTGCAACCTGTTACAAGAATGTGTTTCATTGCGTGTATATATATAATATTGTAGGTTCTCTTAAAACTCCAAAGGTTCTTCCTTGTCTTTGAAATAATAGTCGGACAGGCGGGCGAGCAGCGCGGATATTTCGGCAGCCGCCGTTGCCGTTTCGGGCGATACGGGCCGCTTTTGCAGGCGCAGCATCATCACGCCGTAGAGTAACTCGAAGCAAGTTTGCAGTTCGGGTGTTTCGCTTTCGGCGTTCCTCTTGCGCAGTTCCACGATATAGGGCAGCACTTTCAGGTAAAGCGCCTGGGAGGAGGGGAACTTGGCACTGTTGGTCAGCGCGGCATGAAGTTCGCTGAGCTGTTGCAGCACGTTGCGGCTGATGGGCAGATGCCCCTGCTCGCGCAGGCCTTCCGATTTCATAATGCTGCAAAAGTCGGCATACCATTTTTCGGCGGCCTGCTTCTCGGCATCGTCTTTGAACGTGAAACGGCTCAGGTATTCCTTGCCGATACGCTCCGCATCGCAATCGTAGGCGCGCAGCAAGTCCTCCACCTGCCAAAGGTAGAGCAGATATTCGGCGCGGTTGGTTTTGCTAAGTTTTTCTGCAATAATCATACTCAATAGATAGATAAGTGGAACAGCGTCATCACGGCGTAGATGACGGACGCAATCAGCACGATGGTGCCGATGGTGCGGTTGAGGCGCAAGATGCCGCGCACGCCGAAGTTTTGCTTCATGCGGTTGATCACGTAAGTCAGTCCGAGCCACCAGAGCATCGCGCCGCCCACAATGGAAATGTAGCCCACGCACTGCCCGAGGAAATTGCCGGGAATGACAAAGGTGAGCATGTTGTAGAGGGCGATGAAGAGGAAGATAATCAGCGGGTTGGAGAGCGTGACGAGAAACGCCGTCGAGAAGTTGTGCAGCAGCGTGCCCTTTTTCGTGGATACGGGGCGCAGACACTTGCGCGGGTCGGTGCGGAAGAGATACAGCCCGAAGATGAAGAGCATGATGCTGCCGATGAGTTTCATCCAGAAGAGGTTGCGCTCATTGTCGATAAAGTCCATGACAAACGCCATACCGAAGCCTGTGACGAGGGCGTAGATGAAATCGCTCAACGCCGCGCCCGCGCCGGTGACGAGGCCGTAGTTGCGTCCCTTCTGCATAGTGCGCTGTATGCACAGAATGCCTACGGGGCCCATTGGGGCGGAGGCGATGATTCCTACAAGCACGCCTTTGAAGGCGAGGAGGGGTAAACTGGCAAATTCAGCAAATATATTGTTCATCTTCTTATTGTTGGTAAAAAGTGTTCTGTACTATTTTTTGTCTGGCACCGTTCCCGCAGCAGTTGCCGCGCGGTTTCGATGATCGTGTCGCGGCTGCGGGCATAGTCTTCGGAGGTGATGTCTACGTGTACGTCTGGCTCGATGCCGCTTTCGGTGCAAACCATATTGACATCGTACATCGGGCACGCCGAGAAGCGCAGCGACCAGCCGTTGGGCAGTTCCGAGGAGAAGGGCAAGCCTGCGCCGCCGCCGGTCTTGTCGCCCACGATGGTCACCTGCGGCAAATGCTTCACGAACATCACGAACGAGTTGGCCGCGCTGTATGTGCGGCGGTTGGTGAGCACGGCCACGGGCTTCTGCCAGCGCAGTCCCGGGAACGGGTCAAGGGTCACTGCCTGAGGCGCGGAGAGGTCGGCGTGCCCCGTGCCCGTCTTGTGGCTCATATAACCTATGGTCGCGGTGCTGTTGATAAACACCGAGGCCAATTGCTGCGCGGTAGTCAGCAGTCCCCCGCCGTTGTTGCGCAGGTCCACTATAAGCGCGTCGCAGAGCGATAGTTCCCGCATCACCTCGTTGAGGTTTCCGTCGCCGATAGCCGTGTTGAAGGATTCGCAGCGTATGTAGCCGATGTTGTCGTCGAGCGTGCGGTATTTCAGTCCGCAGGTATAGCGATAGTCTTCCGTGCGTCCGAGGTAGACGCGCTCCAAGGAGTCGGAATAGTTCATCGGATAGTCGTCGAACCATTTGCCGTAGCGTGCCACGTCGAACGGCGCATAGAGATTTGTGTGCCCGTCGCGCAGTTCCGCAAGCATCTTTCCGTAAATCTCGAATTGCTGGCGGTCGGTCAGCCCGTCGTTTACGGCGGCAGCGTAACGCGCGTAGACTTCGTTCCAATCAAGCCCGTATTCGCTTTGCTTTTCCGCGAAGAAGCAATAATGCTCGTCTGCAATGCGCCAAAGCGCGTCGAAGTTGCCGCGTGCCGTGTTCTCTGCCACGTCCTCCTTGATGCAGCCCGCGCACAGCAGGCTCGCCGTTGCGAGGAGCGGCAGGAGGCGGAGCGATATGGAGCGAAGCAGGCGAGGCATGGGCTTGATGAAAACTATGTTGTCTATAAAATCGATGGAGACTATATATATAAATATTGTCTATTTCTTCTTGGGACGGAAGATTGCGACGCGGCGCACGTAGCCGATGACAAACTCATTGCGCCAAGCGTGGCGTTTGAGGTCGTTCACGTGGCTTTGCCGCACGTCGGCAAGATAGCCGAGCGTAAGTACCGAGCCGCCCAAGGGTATGTCCAAGGTTGCCGTCAGGCGCACCGAGGGTGCGTTGACGGGATAGGTGAAGCAGATGTTGTGGTCGCGATGACCGAGCGAAAAGAGTTCGTAGTACGATTGCCCGTAAGCAGGCGAGAACATCAGTCCTGCGAGCGGCACGTCGGCTCCGAGGCGGGCGCGCCATTCTCCGCGCTTCACGCGAAAGGTATATTCCGCGAAAGCAGATGCGGCGAGGTCGATGGCGGCGCGTCCCTGCGCGGGATTGTTGCCGTTGCGCGTGTTGTAGGTGAAACCGCCCGTGAACTCTGCCAGTCCGCCCACGGCGATGCGCCAATGCTTGGAGGGACGGAAATTGTAATGCCAGCCGCCGGCGGCGGTGAAGTCGGCATCGAGTTCTTTCCCGTCGTCGGTGGGCGAGGAGAGGTAGTCAGCCTGTACGGAGAATAAGGCCATAGTGCTCACCTTGCCTTTGCCCCAGTGAGCCGTGCGGTCGCTGCGGTGCGTCAGGGAGAGCGCGGGGCCGGTGTACTCGAGCGGCGACAGGTACGTGTCGAGCACGTTTGCCTTGCCGAAGCCGAAGAGCCACGTGTGCTCGGTGATGCTCGGCGCGGTGCTTTCCACTGGGCACGGGGCGGCAACTTTCGTGCTGTCGCTTGCGGCAACAGCGTGCGGAGTCGTTTCTGCCAAAGCGGCGCAGGGCAGCAGGCACAGAAGATATGCAATCAGGCGGCGGGTCACTTTTTCAGTCCTTTGTATATCAGCACGCCAATCACGACGGCCACGATGATAAGGATGGCGTAGCCTATTTCATGGCTGTATGTTGAGGCGAGGAGGTAAACGTCCTCCGTAGTCTTTAAGTCGGTGTAGCGGTAAATGCCGTAGCCTATCAGTGCCAGCACCGTGTTCCAGAGCCCTGCGCCGAGCGTGGTGTAGAGCAAGAACGGCGCAATCTTCATGCCCGACAGGCCGGCGGGGATACTGATGAGTTGGCGCACGGCAGGCACGAGCCGCCCGAAGAACGTGGAGGCTGCGCCGTGGCGGCGGAAATACTCCTCGGCATTCTTCACCTTCTCTTCATCTATGAGGCACATGTGCCCCAAGCGGCTGTTGGCGAATTTGTACACGATGGGGCGGCCGAGCCAGCGCGAGAGGCCGTAGTTGACCAATGCGCCGAGGTCGGCACCGACGGTGGCAAACACGATGACGAGGAAAATATTGAGGCTGTCGTCCGCCATGGCTTTCCACGCGGCGGGCGGCACTACCACCTCCGAGGGAAAGGGAATAAACGAGCTTTCGATGGCCATGAACAGGGTGACCACCCAATAGTTGAGGTTTTCAAGCACCCAACGAAACAGTTCTGCTGTGTCCATATTATATTAATGTATATACTAACCTACCGAGCCTTCCAGCGAAACGCTCAGCAACTTTTGCGCTTCAACGGCAAACTCCATCGGAAGCTTGTTGATGACTTCTTTGGCATAGCCGCCCACAATCAGCCCCACGGCATCTTCGGTGCTGATGCCGCGCTGGTTGCAGTAGAATAACTGATCTTCTGAAATTTTCGACGTTGTTGCTTCGTGCTCCACTATGGCATTGTTGTTGGCCACGTCGATATAGGGGAACGTGTGCGCGCCGCATTTGCTGCCGAGCAGCAGCGAGTCGCACGAGGAATAGTTGCGGGCGTCAGTTGCCTTGCTGCCCACCTTCACCAGTCCGCGGTAAGAGTTTTGGCTGTGCCCTGCCGAGATGCCTTTCGAGATGATGGTAGAGCGGGTGTTCTTGCCGAGGTGTATCATCTTCGTGCCCGTGTCGGCCTCTTGGTAATGGTTCGTCACGGCCACGCTGTAAAATTCTGCCTGAGAGTTGTCGCCAGAAAGGATGCACGAGGGATATTTCCATGTAATGGCGGAGCCGGTTTCCACCTGCGTCCAAGAGAGTTTCGCGCCCTTGCCGCGCAGATGCCCGCGCTTTGTCACGAGGTTGTACACGCCGCCGCGTCCCTGCTCATCGCCTGGATACCAGTTTTGCACGGTGGAATATTTTACCTCAGCATCTTCCATCACGACAATCTCCACTATGGCGGCGTGCAGCTGGTTCTCGTCGCGCATCGGCGCGGTGCAGCCTTCGAGATAACTCACGTACGCCCCGTCGTCGCACACGATGAGCGTGCGCTCAAACTGCCCCGTCTCGCGGGCGTTGATGCGGAAATAGGTGGAAAGTTCCATGGGGCAGCGCACGCCCTTGGGGATATACACGAAGGAGCCGTCGGAGAACACGGCGGAGTTGAGCGCGGCGAAATAGTTGTCGCGGTAGGGCACCACCGTACCGAGATACTTGCGCACCAAGTCGGGGCTTTCGCGCACGGCCTCGCTGATAGAACTGAAGATGATGCCTTTCTCTTGCAGCGTTTCCTTGAAAGTTGTCTTCACCGATACGGAGTCCATCACGGCATCTACTGCCACGCCTGCCAAAGCCATGCGTTCTTCAAGGGGAATACCGAGTTTGTCGAACGTTTTCATCAGTTCGGGGTCGATTTCCTTTCCCCCGTCCTTGTTCTTTGACTTCTGCGTGGGGTCGGCGTAGTAAGAAATGGCTTGGTAGTCTATTTCCGGCAGATGCACGTGCCCCCACGTGGGCTGCTCCAAGGTTTGCCAGTAGCGGAAGGCTTTCAACCGAAAATCGAGCAGCCATTCCGGCTCTCCTTTCTTTTGGGAGATGAGCCGGATAACGTCTTCGTTCAGACCTTTGTCAATGATTTCGGTCTGCACGTCGGTGGTAAAGCCGTATTCGTATTTTTTCTCGGCGGCTTCGCGCACGAGTTTGTTTTTTTCTTCCATAAGCACAAATGCCTTGCTGGCTGTTGCCAGCGACAGTTATCGGTCAAACCTCACCCACGTGGTGTCGGCTTTTTCTTCTTTAACTTCATCGTTGTTGAAAAAGGCTTTCACGATGCCGGCCGTAGGTTTGTAGAGTTTCGACTCTGCCGCTTTCTGCTTGTTCATGATATGGAGCGCGTCCATGGCGTTGAACACGCAGCTGATGAGCAGCGCGTATTTCAAGATGCCCACCAGGGCACCGAGTATGCTGTTGGGCATTCCTAATTGTATGTCCTTCATAGCCTTTGTGAGCAGGTTGGCAACGAAGCCGAGGGCTATGGGCACGATGATCCAAAGGATAAAGAATGCCACGATGCTCGTGAACATATTAGTCTCCGTGCCGTCTACGCTGAGGTATTTGCCCAAAGTGGCGTAGCACGTGGCGGCAACGAACAGGCCGATCAGGAAACCGGCGGACGAGATGATTTCTTTGAGAAACCCGTTGCGCCAGCCGCTAAACGCCGCCCATAGAACGAGAATGATTACAAAGAGGTCAATCATAGGGAGAGTATTGTAGTATCTATATTGATATAGAGTGACTATCTTTTATAAAATCAAATAGGCAGACAGGCAAACGGGCGCGCCCGATTGCTTGTCTGCCGGTATAGTTGCTGCTTATGCGTTGAGCTTCTGCTTGACTTCTACTTCCTGGAAGGTTTCGATGATGTCGCCTTCCTTGATATCGTTGCAGTTGGTCAGGCTGATACCGCACTCGAAGTTGGTGTTCACTTCCTTCACGTCGTCTTTGAAGCGTTTGAGCGCGTTGATTTCGCCCGTGAAGATTACGATGCCGTCGCGGATGAGGCGTGCCTTGTCGCTGCGCTTCACCTTGCCGTCGATCACGTAAGCACCGGCCACGTAACCCACCTTGGAGATGTGGTAAACTTGGCGCACCTCGATGTTGGCGGTAAGTTCTTCCTTGATAACGGGTTCGAGCATGCCTTCCATGGCTTCCTTAACGTCCTCGATGGCGTCGTAGATGACGGAGTACTGTCGGATTTCCACGCCGTCGCGGTCGGCCAGTTTCTTGGCCTGTTGCGAAGGACGCACTTGGAAACCTACAATCACGGCATCAGAAGCGGCAGCCAGCGTCACGTCGTTCTCGCTGATCTGGCCCACACCCTTGTAAATCACCTTCACCACGATATTCTCCGTAGAGAGTTTGATGAACGAGTCGGCGAGTGCTTCCACCGAGCCGTCCACATCGGCCTTGACGATGATATTGAGTTCGTGGTAAGAACCCATTTTGAGGCGCTTGCCAATCTTTTCGAGCGTGAGCACCTCTCGCGTGCGGAGGTCTTGCTCGCGTTGCAGCTGTTCGCGGCGGTTGGCAATCTCGCGTGCCTCCTGTTCCGTTTCCATCACGTGGAACTGGTCGCCGGCCTGCGGTGCGCCGTTGAAGCCGAGCAGCGTGGCGGCCATGGCGGGTCCCACTTCGTTCACGCGCTGGTTACGCTCGTTGAAGAGTGCCTTCACGCGGCCGAAGTTTGTGCCGGCCAGCACCACGTCGCCTTGCTTGAGCGTACCGTTGCTCACGAGCACCGTGGCCACGTAGCCGCGACCCTTGTCGAGCGACGACTCAATGACCGTGCCCGTAGCCTTGCGGTTGGGGTTGGCTTTCAGTTCGAGCATATCAGCCTCGAGCAGCACCTTCTCCAAAAGGTCGGCAACGCCGATGCCCTTTTTGGCGGAGATGTCCTGGCTCTGATATTTGCCGCCCCATTCTTCCACGAGGAAGTTCATGGCAGCCAGTCCCTCCTTGATCTTGTCGGGGTTGGCGTGGGGCTTGTCTATCTTGTTGATGGCGAATACGATGGGCACATTCGCTGCCACGGCGTGGCTGATGGCTTCCTTCGTCTGCGGCATGATGTCGTCGTCGGCGGCGATGATGATGATGGCGATGTCCGTCACCTGTGCGCCGCGGGCACGCATGGCGGTAAAGGCTTCGTGGCCCGGGGTGTCGAGGAAAGTGATGTGGCGGCCGCTCTCGAGCGTCACGTTGTAGGCGCCGATGTGTTGCGTGATGCCGCCAGCTTCGCCGGCGATGACGTTCGACTTGCGGATATAGTCGAGCAAGGAGGTCTTACCGTGGTCCACGTGGCCCATCACCGTAACGATCGGGGCGCGGGGCTCGAGGTCTTCCTCGTTGTCGGCCTCCTCGGCAATGGCTTCCTGCACGTCGGCGCTGACAAATTCGGTCTTAAAGCCGAACTCCTCGGCCACGAGGTCGATGGTCTCGGCATCCATGCGCTGGTTGATGCTCACCATGATGCCGATGCTCATGCACGTGCCGATTACCTTCGTCACAGGCACCTGCATCATGTTGGCCAGTTCGTTGGCGGTTACAAACTCCGTGAGTTTGAGTATCTTGCTCTCGGCCTTAGCTTCGAGACGCTCTTCCTCTTGCTGGGCACGCGCCTGCTCGCGTTTTTCTTTGCGGAACTTGGCACCCTTGTTGCCCTTCTGCTTGTTGGTGAGGCGTGCCAGGGTTTCCTTCACCTGCTTGGCTACGTCCTCTTCCGTCACTTCGGCCTTCACTTCCTTGGCCTTGCGGTTGCGCTCGCGCTGCTTCTTGCCGCTTTCCTTGCCGGCTGCGGCGGAGGCTACTTTCTCGCCCTGGCGCTTGCGGTTGCCGCCAGCCGCGGAGGCGGCTGCCTGGTTGGCGGCAGCGTTCACGTCCACGCGCTCCTTGCCGATGCGCTGGCGTTTCTTCTTCTCGCCGGTGGCCTGTCCGTTCTTGGCTTCGCGCTCTTTGCGGCGTTCTTCCTTCGATTTCTTCTTGGGGCGCGTGGTGGCATTGATGCTGCTCAGGTCGATGGTGCCGAGCACCTTGGGCGCAGTGATTTCAGCCTGCGTGTGCAGTTTGAACACGCCGTCGCTCTCTTCGCCTATGGCCTTTGCGCGCTCTTCCACCGAGGGGCGCGGCTTGCGCTCCTTGTGCTGCTTGGCGGGCTCGTCCGTTTGCGGCTGCGCCTGCTCTGCGGGCTTGGCGGGCGTTTCCTGGGCTTCCGGCTGCTCGGGGGCGGGGGCGGCAGGCTCTTCTGCTTTCTCTTCCTTAGCGGCGGGTTGCTCGGGGGCTTTCGGCTCTTCGGGCTGCTGCGGGGCAGGGGCTGCCTGCTCGGCGGCAGGTTCGGGCTTGGCTGCCGGTTCTTCCTTAGCGGCAGGCTTCGGCTCGCCGCCGAGATGATTGAGGTCAATTTTGCCCTTGGTCACAATCTGCGGCTTCATCTCTTCGGGCACAGTGGTTTCCACCACCTGTGGCTCGGGCTTCTGTTCTTTCGCGGCCGGACGCTTGTCCTTCTGGCGGTTTTGCAGCAGTTCTTCGGCCTTGTTGCGCAGCATCTTGTCTGCGCCGAACTCCTCTTTGAGCAGTTCGTATTGCTTGTCGTCAATCTTTTCGCTGGGCAGGGCGTTGATTTTGTGGCCTTTCTTGCCGAGGAAATCGACAATCGTTTGCAGACCGACGTTGAATTCTTTAATTGCTTTGTTTAATCTGATACTCATTTTGTGTGTCAGTAGACGAGTTTACAAGTAAACAAGTATACGAGACAAGAATGTCTTGCCAAATATTTTTACATGAGTAACTTGTCTTGTTTACTCGTTTTCTTTGAGATTTTCGGCTGCACTCGGCATAGCCCGAACAAGTTCGGCTCTGCTCTCGCTTGCACGAAAATTTCCTTGTTTACTAAAATTGTTTGCCTTTTCTAATCACTATTCACTCTTATCGTCGTCTTCAAACTCGGCTCGGAGGATATTGAGCAGTTCGTCCACGGTGTCTTCTTCGAGGTCGGCCTTTTCGATGAGCATTTCGCGGGGAGCGTTGAGCACTTCCTTGGCCGTGGTCAGCCCGATAGCCTTGATGGCATCGATGACCCACTGGTCCACCTCGTCGCTAAATTCGTCGAGATAGATGTCTTCGGTTTCTTCGTTGTCTTCCACCTCGCGGAACACGTCGATGGTATATTCCGTCAGCATGGAGGCGAGTTTGATGTTGAGGCCGCCCTTACCGATGGCGAGGCTCACCTCTTCGGGGCGCAGGTAAACTTCAGCCTTATGCTCTTCCTCGTTGAGCGTGATGCTCGAAACCTGCGCGGGGTTGAGGGCGCGCTGAATGAAGAGCGAGGTATTGGAAGTGTAGTTGATGACGTCGATATTTTCATTGTGCAGCTCGCGCACGATACCGTGGATGCGGCTGCCCTTCACGCCCACGCAGGCACCTACGGGGTCGATGCGGTCGTCGTAGCTCTCAACGGCAATTTTGGCGCGCTCGCCCGGAATGCGTGCGATGCGGCAGAGGCGGATGAGGCCGTCGGCAATTTCGGGAATTTCCGTTTCGAGCAGGCGTTGCAGGAACATAGGAGAGGTGCGCGAGAGGTAAATCTTGGGGTTGCCGTTGGCATTGTCCACACGGTCGATGACGGCGCGCACGGTGTCGCCCTTATGGAAGAAGTCGCGGGGAATCTGCTGCGACTTGGGCAGGTAAAGTTCGTTGCCCTCGTCGTCCATGAGGAGCGTTTCGCTCTTCCACGTCTGGTACACCTCGGCAGCGATGATTTCGCCCACGCGGTCCTTATATTTATTGTATAGAGCGTCGTGCTCGAGTTCGAGGATTTTGCTGGCGAGCGTCTGGCGCAGCGTCAGAATGGCGCGGCGGCCGAAGTCGGCAAACTGAATGGGTTCGCTCACGTCCTCGCCCTCTTCGTAGTCGGCGTCGATTTCGCGTGCCTCGCTCAGGGAGATTTCCTTGTTCTCATCGGTCACCTCGCCGTCGGGCACCACCACGCGGTTGCGGTAGATTTCGCAGTCGCCCTTGTCGGGGTTCACGATTACGTCGAAGTTCTCGTCCGAGCCGAACAGCTTGGCGATCACGCTGCGGAAACTCTCTTCGAGCACGCCCACCATCGTGGTGCGGTCGATGTTTTTGGTCTCCTTAAATTCGGCAAAAGTTTCAATCAGGCTGATGCTCTCGTTCTTTTTTCTTGCCATTGGAATGATAGAGTTTTTTAGAATTGCGGTAGCGGCGGCGCGGCCAACTGCGCAACTTGCTTATTTATATTATTGATATTTAGTAGACGAGTTTATAAGTAAACGAGTAGACGAGACTTGTCGCTCTTAGAAATAATTATTTTACAAAACATACTTGTCTTGTTTACTCGTGTACTCGTTTACTTGTTCACTGATATTATTGTGATTTATTTCTAAAACAACACCAACCCGGCATTTTCTTTTCAGATGCTATTCGGGTTGGCGGTATGGGGCATTGAAGATGGCTATTTGAAGTCGATGTAATATTTCGTCCACTTCACGTCGGCAAAGTTAAGGACTACGTCGCGTTCCTTCATTACGGGGCGCTTCTTGCCTTCTTCCTTTACCTTTTCGGTTACGGTGACGGTGAACGATTCGGGCTGCACGCCTGTGAGCGTGCCGATGAGTTTCTTGCCCTCTGCGGTAAGCACCTCCACGGTGTCGCCCTGATGGATTTCGTACTGCTTGTGCACCTTGAAAGGCTGCCCGATGCCCGCGCTGCCCACTTCGAGTTCAAAATCCTCCTCGTCGCGGTTAAGGCCGTCCTCGATGAAGCGGCTCAGAGCCACGCAGTCTTCAATCCACACGCCGTCCTTGTGGTCGATTTCCACCACGATGCGGTCGTCGGTGCTAATGGTGAGGTCGGTCAGAAAGTAGTCTTTCCCTTCGAGCCACGTGTTTACCAAATTTTCTACAACGTTCTTATCAATCATTGCTGTTATATTTAACAAGAAGTGAGGAACTTTTGAAAGCCCCTCACTTCATCTGCGTGCAAAGTTACGAACAAATCTTTGCTTTGCAAACTTTTTCGCGCTTTTTATATAAGAAAAGCGCAATTTTCAGCCAAAGATGATTTCGCTCTTATATTGATGAATCCCGTTTTTACCTGGAATTTCTTGTTTGTATTATAATATATTATAGGCAAAAGCGTTCTAAAATTCCCTTTCTCCGTTTTATTTTCCGCCTTTTTGTGCACTCTCTGCGCACGGAAAGGCGTTTTTTTTGCTTTTCACGTGGAAAACTTGTAACTTTGCCCGAGTTTAGAGATATAATGTACCAGTATTTCCGCACATATTTGCTGCTGCTCTGCACTTGCCTCGCCACTTCGCTCTTTGCAACCGGCGGCGGCGAGAAAAAGCAGTTTACGCTCGTCATCGACGCGGGCCACGGCGGGCACGACGCCGGCGCCTGCGGCAAATATGGCAAGGAGAAGAACATCAACCTCAACGTAGCGCTTGCTTTCGGCAAACTCGTGGAGAGCAACTGCCCCGACGTGAAAGTGGTGTACACGCGCAAGAAAGACGTCTTCATTCCTTTGCAGCGCCGCGCCGACATCGCCAACAGCAACAAGGCCGATCTCTTCATTTCCATACACACCAACGCGCTGCCCGGCGGTAAAATCGCCTATGGCTCCGAGACTTACACGCTCGGTATCGCCCGCGCGGCCGCCAACCTCGAAGTAGCAAAGCGCGAAAACTCGGTCATCACCTACGAAAGCGACTATAAGACCACTTACGAGGGCTTCGACCCGAGCAAAGCCGAGAGTTACGTGATTTTCGAGTTTATGCAGGACCGCTACATGAAGCAGAGCGTGGAGCTGGCGCGGCAAATCCAGAAGAACTACGCTGCCGCAGGCCGACAGAACAAGGGCGTGCATCAGGCGGGCTTCCTCGTGCTGCGCAACACCACGATGCCAGCCGTGCTCACCGAACTGGGTTTCATCAGCACGCCGCAAGAAGAGAGTTACCTGACTTCCGACCGGGGCGTGCGCGAACTGAGCCGCAGCATCTACAACGGCTTCATCGCCTACCGCAAGCAGCACGACAAGGCGGCCGCGCCTATGGCTCCTCTGCCCGCAGACCCGAAAGACGATGCGCCGGCACCCGCCAAGGAAACGCCCAAACCGGCAGAACCGCCTGTGCAGCCCGCCCCCGCACAGCCTGACAACAAACCTGCCGAAACTCCCGACGCAACTGCGCCTTCCGGGAAAAGCGGGGCGCAAAAGCATACGCCCGAGACTGGCAAGGATCAAGCGGGCAAAGTGTCCGCTCCGAGCGAACCTGCCGCCGAGAACCGCCCCGTCTTCAAGGTGCAAATTCTCGTTTCAAGCACGAAACTCCCCGCCTCGTCGCCGCGCTTCAAGAAGCAATCGCCGATAGATTTCTACCGCGACGGCAATCTCTACAAATACACCTGCGGCAGTTCCTCCAGTTATGCAGAGATGCGCGCCAAGCAAAAGAAACTCTCCGAACTCTTCCCCGGCTGCTTCATCGTGGCATTCCTGGGTGGCGAGCGCATCGACCTCAACGCCGCCCGGAACATGGCGAAAGGGAAATAACACAACAACAGCAACTCAATTTTGCAGATTATGAAATATTTTACCAAAGAAGTGAAAATAGCCCTCACGGCCATCGTGGCAATTGTTTTGCTCTTCATCGGCCTGAACTTCCTGAAAGGCATCAACGTGTTCCAAAGCACACAGACCTATTTCGTGAAGTTTAAGGACATCAATGGCCTCGTAGTGTCGAACTCCGTGTTTGCCAACGGCTATCCTGTGGGCATCGTGCGCACCATCGACTACGATTACGAGCGCGGCGAGCACGTGGTGGTGGGCATCGAGGTGGACGACGATATGCGTATTCCCAACGGCACCCGCGCCGAGCTGGAAGCGGAACTGATGGGCGGCGTGCGCATGAACCTCGTGCTCGGTCCTAACCCCACGGACAACCTCGCCCCCGGCGATACAATCGGCGGTGCGTTCAAGCAGGGACTGATGACGAAAGCCGAAGACCTGCTGCCTGCCATAGAGAAAATGCTGCCGAAGCTCGACTCCATTATGGACAACCTCAACCGCCTCACGGGCGACCCCGCCTTGAAGCACACGCTCGCCAACGCCGAAGCCATGACGGGCGACCTGCGCAAAACGGCGGCGCGCCTCGACGAAATGATGCAGGGCGACATTCCGCAAATGCTCGGACGCTTCAACCGCGCCAGCGCAAACCTCGAAACGCTCTCGGCACGCCTGACCGACGTGGACGTAGCAGCGACGATGAGCAGCGTGAACCAGACACTCGACAGTGCGCAGCAGCTTATCGGCAAACTCGACACGAAGATGAGCAGCAAGGACAACACGCTCGGCCTCTTCCTCAACGACCGCAGCGTCTACGAAAATCTCAATGCTACCCTTGCCCACGCCGACTCTCTGATGATTGACCTCAAAGCGCACCCCAAGCGCTACGTCCACTTCTCCGTGTTCGGGAAAAAGGATAAGTAAGAAAATTTTGTCAAAACACATTAGCGGGCATTTGCAACGCGTGCTTCTACCCCATTTCACGAGGGTGTGCCATAATTGGCGCACCCTCGATTATTTTGGGCGGGTGGTAATTTCAGCCCGCCCCTAACCTGCTAACCACACTTATAGCAAGGTTCTTCATGTATTCTATCCAGCCTTCATTTTCACCAAGATATTTTTTATTTCCTCCGAGAAAATTTTTCCTATCTACCTTATATTTTTTACTATCTGCGCAGAAAAAGTTTGTTACAAACTTTGTAACAAAAACTTTCTTATAGGATAATGAAAACTTTCAAGGAGAAAGGAAAAAATAGCTCCTTGAAAGCAAAAAAATGCTGCTTTGAAATTTTCCGTATATGCGCATTTAATTGGAACAAAATTGTATATTTGCATTTCCATAACCAAGACAACCATCATCTAATACCATGAGCAAACGAAACCAACGCTTAGAGCTGTTGCGCGTCATACTGGAAAATCAGGCATTGGCCGGTCAGGAGGAGATCTTGGCAGAACTCCGCAAGCACGGCGTCGAAGTGACGCAGGCCACCCTCTCGCGAGATTTGACCAAACTCCATGCCGTGAAGACGCTCGACCGCAACGGTTACCGCTATGTGCTGCCGCAGAGCACGCTTTATAGCCATGTAGTGGAGCCGAAAATCATTCCCGAATTCCTGCGCAACAGCGGATTTACGCAAATCACCTTTTCAGGCTCGCTCGCCGTGCTCCACACGCGATCGGGCTATGCAGCCGGCCTTGCCTCCGACATCGACAGCCACCACTTGCCCAGTGTGGCGGGCACCATTGCCGGCGACGACACCATTCTGCTCGTAACCTCCGAGGGCAGCACCCGCCAGCAACTCATCGACGAACTGGCCACGATTATCCCCGCCGTCAAGAGCGTTTTGCTATAAACAAAAAAATAACTACCATGACCGTTCAGAAAAGACTTTACCGCAGCGCAACCGACCGCAAGATCTTCGGGATTTGCGGCGGAGTGGCAGAATATTTCGACATCGACCCAACCATTGTGCGCCTCGCGCTGGTGCTGCTCTGCTTCATCACGGCCTTTATCCCCGTGACGCTGGGCTATGTCATCTCCGCCCTAATCGTGCCCGATGCGCCCCGCAGCTAACGGAGCAGGAATAGAAGGAAAAACTGCTTTTGTGCGAGGAATTTCTAAAAAAATCGCAGAAAGGCTTTGCTGTTTCAGAAAACTGCCGTAAATTTGCAGTCGAAAATCAGAACGGGGTGCGTTCTGATGAATAATTGAAAGTTTGGGGTATGGTGTAATTGGCAACACTACAGATTCTGGTCCTGTCTTTCCTGGTTCGAGTCCGGGTACCCCAACAAGAAAAAGGTTTGCAACTTTCGTTGCAAACCTTTTTCTGTTATCTCTGCCCGAGAGGGCGTCTATCGTTTCAGTTTCGCCTCGATTTCTTCCAAGGTTCGGCGATAGTCCTTCACGGTAGAGAGGTCCTTGGTCACTTGATTGCAAGAATAAATAATAGTGGAATGGTCGCGCCCGCCGAACCGCTGCCCGATTTGCAGGTAGGGCATGTCGGTGTATTTGTGGCAAAGGAAAATGGCAAGCTGGCGGGCGCGCACAATCGCCTGCTTGCGGCTCTTGGAGATAAGGTCCTTCGCTTTGAGCGAGAAGTGCTGCGCCACGGTCTGTATGATGTCGTCGGCCGTAAGCTGCTTCTTTTCCAGATTGACGGCTCGTGCCACCACCCGCTCGGCCAAGGCGAGGTCTATGTCGCAGTTGTCCACCACGGAATAGGCCATGATGGAATTGACGATGCCTTCCAGTTCGCGCACGCTGCTCTCCACGTTCTTTGCAATGAACGAAACCACGTTCTCGGGGAAAGTCAGTCCGTCGCGCTTGATTTTGGAGCGCAAGATGTCGCGGCGCAACTTCACGTCGGGGCGTTCCATCTCTGCCACCATGCCCCATTTGAAACGTGTGAGCATACGCTCCTCGATGCCCTCGAAGAGCACGGGCGGACGGTCGCAGGTGATGACGATTTGCCGGCTGTTCTGCTGCAAATGGTTGAAGATGTGGAAAAATGCGAGCTGCGTCTTGGCCGTCGTGATTTCCTGAATGTCGTCGATAATCAGGACATCGATGGTCTGATAGAAGTTAATGAAATCGTTTTGCGTGTTTTTGCGCACCGACTCAGTGTATTGCGTCTTGAACACGTGCGCCGAAACGAACAGCACGCGCATTTCGGGGTGCAGCTGCTTGGTGCGCACGCCTATGGCGTTGGCGAGGTGTGTCTTTCCCACACCCGAAGGTCCGTAAAGGAAGAAGGGGTTGAAACTGCCGCGACCGGGATTTTCGGATATGTTAAGCCCCACGGAGCGCGACAGGCGGTTGGCCTCGCCTTCAAGGAAGTTGTCGAACGTATATGAGGGGTTGAGGTTTGGGTCGAGGGGCAGCACGCGGCGCGTCTGCGGCGTGATGACCTCCGGCTTCTTTTCCAGAGCTTGCAACTCGCGTTCGCGTTCGGAGCTGCCGCCGGCTTCGGGGTTCACAACCTGATAGTGCAGCCGCGCCGACGGGCCGTAAGCCTGCGCCAAGGCGCTTTTCAACTCGCCGGCAAAGCGCTGTTCAATAATTTCAGGGAAAAAGCGATTGGGCACACCGACAAACAGTTCGCCATTGGCGAACCGTATCATCTTCAAAACGCTGAACCAAGTGCTGAAATCTTGCGGCGACACTTGGTTGCGTAGGCAGTCCAGAAACAGCTGCCATTTAGGATCGGGTGTGTCGGCCATCGAAAAATATTATAGGTTAACTGCAAAGAGAGTGTGCTATTGGGAATGCAAATTTCCATTTTTTTTTTGATATTGCCAATATTTGCAGTTCCAAAATCTGCCCCTTTCTTGGCAGCAAAACGGCAAAAAAAGCGACAAAGCCCTTTCAACGCACACGGGATGAGGAGGTTGTAAAAAAAGATTTTTATTAAAATATTTTTTGTGTTTCGAGCCGTTCCACAGAAACGGGCAAAGGGTGAAAAAGGGGCGTTTTGCATGCGACAAGCCGCCGCCGTTTGGGCATTTGAGCGGTAATTATTATATTTGCACCAATGTTAAAGGCATTTTTGCCACAAGAAAATGAACGATTTTATTTTTTACGACAACTTAGACAACAAGAGACAACTCCGAGTCTGACAATTTTGCGCTTAATATGACGACAACAAAGACAACTGGGCGTATTTTATACGCCCGCCTCGCATGCTAAAAGACAACTGTAAGTTGTCAAGAGTTGTCCCAGTTGTCGTCATATTAAATGGCAGCACAGAAAAAAAAGTTGTCAAAAGTTGTATAAGTTGTCGTAAAAAAGAGAAAAGATTTAGTAAACAAGTAAACGAAACAATCCTATGCGAAGTATCATCATATTCCTTTCAGCCTTCCTCTGCTCCACATTATATATATATGCACAACCGCAAGTGGAGTTCGCCCCCGGCACACGTCAGGAACTCGGCACGTTGCTCTGGCACACGCCGCGCGAGGCCGTATTCACGCTGACCAACAAAAGCACGCGCCCGCTCGTCATCTCCGACGTTCACCCCGACTGCGGCTGCACGGACGCGCGGTGGACCACTTCGACCATCAACCCCGGCGAGGCGGGCACCATTACCCTGCGCTATGACGCGGAACTCTTGGGACATTTCAACAAGAACGTGGCCATCACGGCGCGCTTCGCCGAGGCCGGCGAAGAGCCCGGCGCCGACGAAATGGAGCGGACGTATTACGTGACCATTGGCGGCGAGGTGTCGATGACCAAAGGCGCAGACGTTTCGGCAGACTATCCTTACCAGATAGGAGATATTTACCTGAGCACCGATGATGTAGAGTTCGACGACGTGCATCGCGGCGAGTTACCCGAGAAGACACTTTACGTGTATAACAACAGCAAAAAATCGTACGCCCCCTCCCTGATGCACCTGCCGCGCTACCTCATCGCCGAAGCATCGCCGCAAGTGATACGCCCCGGGCGCACGGGACGCGTGGTGCTGAAACTCAACAGCGACTTGCTGCCCGCCATGGGACTGACGCAAACCAGTATCTACCTCTCGCTATTTCCCGGCGACCGCGTAAAGCGCGAAAACGAAATCAACGTAAGCGCCACGTTGTTGCCCGAGTTTATCGACACGCCCTCCTCCGGGAAACTTGCGCCCGTATGCCGCTTAGACTCTACGCACATCACGCTGCCGCCCTTGGGCAAGAAGAAACGCGTGACGGGGCAGCTCACCCTGTGCAACGACGGCAAGGCCCCGCTGGTTATCAGTGCCCTGCAAGTATATAATCCGGGATTGAGCGTGAGCCTTGGCAAGCAGAAAATCATGCCGGGGGAGAGCGAGAAAATTAAAATCACGGTAAACGCCAACAGCCACTATTTCAAGGGTCGCCGCCGCGTGCTGCTCATCACGAACGACCCCGCGCAACCCAAAACCGTGATTGACGTGATTGTTGGCAACTGAAATTTCTGCGCTTATATTTGGCAAGAAGAGAAAAAAGACGTAATTTTGCAGCGCAAAAGGCAAAGGTCTCACGCGTAGGGGCGTTCTGCAGAACGCCCGCCACAGGAGATTTTGCTATATTTATCGGAAAGTAGCGCAGTTGGTAGCGCACTACGTTCGGGACGTAGGGGTCGGGCGTTCGAGTCGCCTCTTTCCGACAAGCCGGTCGATAGACAAATTTGTTTATCGACCGGCTTTTTTTATATCAACGATTTTATTTTTACGACAACTTAGACAACAAGAGACAACTCCGAGTCTGACAATTTTGCGCTTAATATGACGACAACATAGACAACGGGGCGTATTTTATACGCCCGCCTCGCAGTGCTGGAAGACAACTGTAAGTTGTCAGAAGTTGTCCCTGTTGTCGTCATATTAAAATGGCAGCACAGAAAAAAAAGTTGTCAAAAGTTGTCTAAGTTGTCGTAAAACAAACGAACATAAAAAATATTATTTGCACTCCCGCCACCACGCTGTGCCTTCTGCCTTGCTGCACAGCATATAAGGCACGGCAATCACAGGCACCGGGCGAGCCGAAGCATCGGCAGGCACATCCGTCGCGTCGTAAAGGTTAAAACTCAAATACGGCACGCCAAAGTCGTTAAACTTCCCCACGATGCGAGCGGCTTCGCTTTCAGAGAAATACGCCGTTTCGTATTTCTCGGGAGAGACATATACCAAAGGCCCCACCTGCAAAGCCACCTCACCGCGCTGCGCCTTGCCCTCGGCATCGAGGCGGCGCAACAGCTGCACATCAAACGGGAAATCCACAAACACCTCGTCGCCGCTGCGCCATTCGCGCTCAATCACCAAATAGCCGCGCTCAATCGT
>JALFJC010000011.1:0-10169 GCA_022775595.1 Bacteroidales bacterium
GCGCCATCTGCATCATCGTTTCGTCGCTCGCCGTGCGGATATAAGCCGGCACGGTGCGCAGGCCCGCCACTTGCGAAGCGCGCCAGCGGCGTTCGCCGGCAATGATTTCGTAAGTGTCGTCGGAGTGCTTGCGCAGCGTTATGGGCTGAATGATGCCGATTTGCCTGATGGAGTCGGCAAGTTCTTGCAACGCAGCCTCGTCGAACTCTCGGCGGGGCTGGTTAGGGTTGGGCTTTATTTGGTCCACGGGCACTTCGTTGATGCTCGAAGACCCGTTGGCGTGTATTTCTTCGTCGGTCGAGATAATGGCGTCAAGCCCTCGGCCGAGCGCGGGAAATTTCTTGTGGGGAGGCATAGGTATGGGTCGTTTATATGTTTACTCTTCTACCCGTCTGCTCAAAATTTCTTTTGCCAAAGCGAGGTAGTTCTTTGCGCCGGTCGAAACGGCATCGTAGAGAATGGCGGGCAGACCGTGGCTCGGTGCTTCCGAGAGTTTCACGTTGCGCTGAATGACGGTGCGGAACACGAGTTCCTGGAAGTGCCGCTTCATCTCGTCGTAAATTTGGTTGGCCAGTTTCAGGCGGCTGTCGTACATCGTGAGCAGGAAACCTTCGATTTCCAGTTCGGGATTGAGTTTCCGCTTCACGAGTTTAATCGTGTTGAGCAGTTTGCTGATGCCTTCGAGGGCAAAGTATTCGCATTGCACGGGAATGATTACGGAGTCGGCGGCAGTGAGCGCGTTCACCGTGATGGTGCCGAGCGAGGGGGAGCAGTCGATGAGGATGTAGTCGTACTCCTTCCGCAGCGGGTCGAGCATGTTTTTCATCACGTGTTCGCGGTCGCCCAGATTATACATCTCCACCTCCGCTCCCACGAGGTTGATGCTCGAGGGCACCACGTCGAGGCGTTCGATGTCGGTGCTGTAAATTGCCTCACGGATGTTGCGGCCGCTCACCATGCAGTCGTACACCGAGCAGTCCACCTTGCTCAGGTCTACGCCGAGCCCTGAGGAGGCATTCGCCTGCGAGTCGGCATCGATGAGTAGCACGTTCTTTTCTAAGGTTGCCAATGATGCGGCGAGATTGATGGCCGTTGTGGTTTTCCCCACGCCGCCCTTTTGGTTGGCCAAAGCAATGATTTTGCTCATATATTGAATATAAGTAAGTGTCGTGATTAAAGGCGGCGGTTTGGCTTTTGCAAGGCAAAAACCGCGCACCGCTGCATATATCCTTGCAAAGATAAGCATTTTTCTTATAAGGAAAGTGCAAAATACCTATTTTTACATAAAGGCGCGGTGCGCGGAAGATTAAAATAGATGTTATTTTGGCTGATTTGTACCGTTTACTCGTTTACTTGTATTGCGTTATCGGGTACGCGCCCCGTGAATGATGATTGCGCTCCCCGCTTTGCCAGCCCGTGGCACTTTTTGGCGCATATGGCGGAACGGCATAAATGGTTTATCTTTGCCTTAGCGAAAAGAGGGAGAGCGCAGGCTTTTCCTCTTTTCGCGTTTTAGGGGCAAACTATCCTATTTGAGCGTCATAACTATCCTATATGACCGCAAAATTATAAGCAAGCCCGTGAAAATTTGCTCCTTGATAGTTTTTACGAAGCCCTTGATAATTTCTCGGAAGTGCTTTTCCGTGAAAATTTGACCTTATACGCCCCATTTTTTCGGTTTTTGCTATTGCGAGGCAGATGCGTCGGCTAATTTTTACGGCAGCAGCGCGCCGCGATTCCCGTGAAAGTTTTTCTTTGCTCCGAGATATTTTTTCCTAAACGCAAGATATTTTTCACTATGTGCTAAGAAATTTTTTGTTACAAACTTTGTAACGCATATTACAAACTTGCTAACACATGTTACAAAGTTTGTAACACATGTTAGAAACTTTGTAACAAAAAATATCTTATAGGAAAGGAAAAAATAGCTTGGACATCGTAAAAATTATCTTGCTTATCCTAAAAAATAGCTTGGAGCAAATGCGTTTTATCTGCGCGAAATATCTCGAAAATCTTGTTTTGGTAAAAAATATTCGGTAAACCACCCCTCGCCCCTCTTGCAATATGGGCATATATTATAAGCAAGTCAATTATTTTGCGTAATTTTGCAACGATTTCGTTAAGCCAAATGAGCAGAGTTCAAGCTTGCTTGAATACTCTGCCATGGCGAGAAATTGCACTTTTAAGAACCGATATTACTACCAATTTGCGAAAAATCCTGATTATCGTATGCGCGGTGTTGGCGGCACTTTGCCTGTCTGCCAAGCCGGGACGCTTGCTGCTGCCGACGGGGAATGTCCTGCCGGCGGATAGCGTCGTGCCGGAAATGCCGGTGCTCCCCGTTGCTGCTGACACGCTGAAAGAAGCGGTGCGGCGCGACACGGTGATTGACATCAACTGGCCCGACATTGCCGCCCACGTGCGCACGGACAGCCTCGCAGCGGACAGTCTCTCCTCCGATAGTCTTATCGCCGACAGCCTCGCCGCCGACACGGCTAAGGCGCAGCCGCGCAAGCCGGGCATCGACTCGCCCGTGGAATATGCCGCGCAGGACTCTATCGTGTACGACGCGAACACGGGCTTCGCCACACTTTACGGCAAAGCCAACGTGAAATATCAGGACATGACGCTCGACGCCAACAAAATCACGATGTGTCTCGACAGCAACCTTGTGCATGCCGTGGGACTGCGCGACACGGCGGGCGTGTACACAGAGAAGGCCGTGTACAAGCAGGGCGGCGACGAGTATCAGAGCGAGACGATGTCGTTTAACTTCAAGACGAAAAAGGGATTTATCAGCAATGTGAATACCACGCAGGGCAACGGCTACCTGCAAAGTTCCGAATCGAAGCGCAGCGATGACGGCACACTCTATCTGCGCAACGCCAAATACACGACCTGCGACGCCAAGCACCCGCACTTCTATGTGAAACTCTCGCGCGGCAAGGTGCGCCCCGGCAAGGAGACGATATTCGGGCCGGCATACCTCGTGGTGGAGGACGTGCCGCTGCCGCTGGCCGTGCCCTACGGCTTCATCCCCATCAACAAGAAGTATTCGAGCGGTTTCGTTATGCCCTCTTACGGCGATGAGACCTCGCGCGGCTTCTATCTGCGCGACGGTGGCTACTACTGGGCGGTGAACGACTATTTCGACCTTAAAGCCCTCGGCGAGATATACACGAAGGGCTCGTGGGGCGCGAGCCTTGAGTCGAACTACAACAAGCGCTACCGCTTCCGCGGCAACGTGTATTTCAGTTTCCTGCGCACGGTAGAGGGTGAGAAGAATATGCCCGACTACAACGTGACGAAGAGCATGAAGATACAGTGGACGCACACGAAAGATGCCAAGTCGAGCCCCAACACCTCCTTCTCGGCACGCGTGAACTTCGCCTCGGAAAGTTATGAACGAAAGAACCTGGAGAGCATGTACAACCCGCTCTCTTACACGCAGAGCACCCGCGCCAGTTCCGTAAGTTTCTCGAAAAACTTTCCCGACATCGGCCTCTCCATCTCCGCCTCGGGCAACCTGACGCAGAACGTGCGCGACTCCTCGATTGCCGTCACCCTGCCCGACCTCAGCATCTCCCTCTCGCGCTTCTATCCCTTCCGCCGCAAAAGGCAGGTGGGCAAGGAGCGATGGTATGAGAAAATATCCGTGAGCTACACCGGCCAGCTCTCCAACAGCATCACGACGAAGGAGAACCTGCTCTTCAAGTCGAACCTCATCAAGGACTGGCGCAACGGCATGACCCACCGCGTGCCTATCGACGCAACGTTCCAACTGTTCAAGTATATCAACATTTCGCCCTCGATCTCTTTCCGCGACATCATGTACGCGCAGCGCATCAACCGCTCGTGGGACACGGAGAAGCAGCAGGAGCTGCGCGACACGACTTACGGCTTCTACAACCTCTACGACTGGAACATCGGCATCTCGGCCAACACCACGCTCTACGGTATGTACAAACCCGTGCTGCGCCTCTTCCACGGCAAGGTCATAGCCATTCGCCACGTGTTCAAGCCCAGCGTGAGCTTTAGTTACGCGCCCGACTTCACCGCCTCGCGCTACGGCTACACCAAAACCTACGACCGCATCGACCGCAACGGCACCGTGACCCCCGTGAAGTATTCGCCTTACAGCGGCGGCCTTTACGGCTATCCCTCGGGCACGAAGCAGGGACTGGTGACGATGTCGGTGTCGAACAACTTGGAGATGAAGGTGAAGAGCGACCGCGACTCTACGGGCGAAAAGAAGATAAGCCTCATCGACGAACTCTCCGGCACGCTCTCCTACAACCTCGCCGCTAAGGAACGCCCGTGGAGCGACCTCTCCACACGCCTGCGCCTCAAGCTCACGCAGAAATACACATTCTCGCTCTCGGCATCGTTTGCCACATACGCCTATAAGTTCAACGAGAACGGGCAGGTGGTGCAGAGCGACCGCACGGAGTGGAGCTACGGACGCTTCGGACGCTTTCAGGGAATGTCGCAAAGCCTGTCGTACACCTTCAATAACCAGACGTTTAAGAAGCTCCTTAACTTCCTCACCGGCAAGAAGTCGGCAAATTCCACGAAGAAAGAGGACAGCGACAAGGACGACAGCGACGAGGCTGGCGATGAAGACGCCAACGTTGACCCCGACCTAAAAAAGGCGCGGAGCGGCGGCGCGAAGAAAAAGGAAAAGGCCAAGACCGATGCCGATGGCTACATGGCGTTTAGCATGCCGTGGTCGCTTACCGTGTCCTACGGCATATCTATGTACGAAGACCGCTCCAAGGAAATCAACGTGCGCCGCATGCGCTACCCCTTCTCGTTCACGCAGACGCTCAACTTCTCTGGCTACCTGCGCATCTCCGACGGCTGGAACATCTCTTTCTCCTCGGGCTACGACTTCGTGCAGAAAAAGATTTCGATGACCACCGCCTCCCTCGCCCGCGACCTCCACTGCTTCGAGATGTCGGCTTCCGTGGTGCTGAAGCCTTACTCTTCGTTCAACTTCACCTTCCGCGCCCGCGCCTCCGAACTGGCAGACGCTCTGAAATGGGAAAAGCGCAGCGCATATAGTTCCAACATCGACTGGTACTAACGCCCCTAATCCTTTACTCATCAACTCGTCTACTCATATACTCGTCTACTTGTTTACTAAAAAATCCATGACCAACGTTCTAAAATCAATAATTGCCGCCGCGCTTTGCGCGTTAGTGCTTTCAGCTTGCTCCGATGCAGAGCAGTCTTTCCATCAGCTTGCCTTTGAGCAGCCCGCTAACTTGGTAAAAGAACTCTATGCCGACCAGCGCACCGACAGCATCGTATTCGTAAGTTACGACCCTTGGACGGCGACCGCCTCGGAAGAATGGCTCGTGCTCTCGCCCACCTCCGGCAAAACGCAGGCTGGCGTGGGCGTGCGCAACATCGTGCACCTGAACTTCCGCACCAACGACACCGGGCTTTCGCGCACGGCAACCATCAACGTCACCTCATACTTCAACGGTTCTTGCCGCGTTGTCCAATACCCATATATTAATATTATATATCCCTACGCCCGTCAGCAGGCCGACGGCACGTACGTGTTTGAGCACCGCCTGCAAGCCTCTGCCACCACGATGCAGTTCGTCTACAACGCCTTTGCCGCACAGCCCTCTCTGACCAGCGATTCCGACTGGCTGACCTTTAACGCAGACGATGTGAAGACGGGTCGTAACACGCTCACCCTGCAAGTATCACCCAATCTCACCGAGGAAGACCGCACCGCCCGCCTCACCCTCACCTCCAACGGCATCAGCACCGCCATCACCGTTGTCCAGCCCTCCTCGCTCCCGCAATAAATCAGTAGGGGCGTTTTGCAAAACGCCCGCCGACCTTTTGGAAAACGCCCGCCGGCGCGAAATGATTTTAAAAAAGTATCGTCTTGGGAAAGTATTTCAAAAAAAAGACTTACTTTTGCAGGCACAACGGCTCCGTAGCTTAGTTGAATAGAGCGTCAGATTCCGGTTCTGAAGGTCCTGGGTTTGAGTCCCAGCGGAGTCACAAGAAAAGTCGTAGGTCTTTCCCCTTGCGGTAGTTACCGTAAGGGGCTTTTTGTATCATTTTCAATAAAAAGAAAGATTTTCATATATAAAAGGCAGGGTTTTAGTGCGCGTCTAAGATATTTTTTTTGTAGTTTTGCAGATAGCAAACTAACAACCCTAAAAGTTATCATACTATGAAACCAACGCTTTTCCTGCTTGCAGCAGGCATGGGCAGCCGTTACGGCGGCCTCAAACAGCTGGACGGTCTCGGCCCGCACGGCGAAACGATTATGGACTATTCCATTTACGACGCCATTCACGCCGGCTTCGGCAAACTTGTGTTCGTAATCCGTAAGGACTTTGAACAGGAATTTCGCGACAAGGTGCTTTCTAAGTACGAAGGCCACATTCCCTGCGAACTCGTGTTCCAAGCGCTCGACGCGCTGCCCGAAGGCTTTACCTGCCCCGAAGGACGCACGAAACCCTGGGGTACGAACCACGCCGTAATGATGGGTAAGGATGTGATTAAAGAACCCTTTGCCGTGCTCAACTGCGACGACTTCTACGATCGCGACGCCTTCAAAGTGATGGGCAAATTCCTTAGCGAACTTCCCGAAGGCTCTACCGGCAAATACGCTATGGTAGGTTTCCGCGTGGGCAATACGCTCTCCGACAGCGGTACCGTTTCTCGCGGCGTTTGTGAGAATGACAGCCAAAACCATCTTATTTCCGTTGTGGAACGCACTAAGATTCAGCGTTTCGACGGCGTCGTGAAATATCTCGACGACAACGGCGAATGGGTGGCAATCCCCGACACCACGCCCGTTTCCATGAACTTCTGGGGCTTTACGCCCGACTACTTCCAGCACAGCGAGGAGTATTTCAAGACGTTCCTCTCTGACCCGAAGAATATGGAGAACCTCAAGAGCGAGTTCTTTATTCCTCTTATGGTGGACAAACTTATTAACGACGGCACGGCTACTTGCGAGGTGCTCGACACTACTTCCAAGTGGTTCGGTGTTACTTATCCCGAGGATCGTCCGGGTGTTGTGGAGAAATTCCAGAAGCTCGGCGAAGAGGGTGTTTATCCCGAAAAGATGTTTTAATATTGCACTATCAAGGCAATAGGCAAGAAATAAAAAGGCGTTCCGCGCGATTGGCACGGAACGCCTTTTTTATTGACGGGTTGTCGGTGATGTTATTTCACCTCAATATGTTGCAAGAGTTTTTCTTTCTGTTCGGGCGTCTGCTTAGGCAGCGTAACGGAAAGGATGCCGTTTTCCACTTGTGCGCTGATGCTCATCTTGTCCACGTCGTCGGGCAGGATAAGTGCCTGCTGGAATTTGGAGTAATAGAACTCGCGGCGCAGGTAGCGGCTCTCCTCGTCCTTGCATTTCACGGTCGTGCCTTTGGCTTCGCCGTTGCAGCCGCAGTTGTCGCCTTCTTTGTGTTCCTCTTTCTTCTCCATCGAGATGATGAGGTTGTTGTTTTCGTCGATGTGGATGTTGAAGTCCTTTTTAGTCATGCCCGGTGCGGCCACTTCCACAACGTAGGCATCGCGGCGTTCCAGCACGTTGATGGCCGGTGCGGTGGCGTTGGTCTTGTTCATCCAGTTGTTGTCGAAGAAATCGTCAAAGATTGAGGGCAACCAGTTTTGAGAATAGTTTCTTGAGCGTGTCATAGTGATAATCTCCTATATTTTAATTGTTAGACATTTATTTTCTGTTGCGCTCCGCTTCTTTTTGCTTCGCGCTTTCGCCCTAATAATTCGCAATCGGTGTGCCATCCGCCTGCTTTTAACGCCGACTGCCAAAACATTAACGCTTCTCAAACTCTCTTAAACAAAGCCTCTGCCAAAGCGACGCTTTTCAGGTCGTTTTGGCAGAGGCAAAAGGATTTACAGTCCCTGTTATTGAATGATTACTGCGTTAGAAAGTGTGCGATTGCCCCCTGCGTTTAATTGGGGCGTATTGATTCTGATGTCACAATCTACCACAAAGACATTGCCTTGCGCCGAACGCAGAACATTCTCATCGTGCAAATCGCTAAGATATGTTTGTTCTGTTGCAAAGGTCCAATTATTTGGATTTATGACCTTGTATCCTAACTGCTGTATGTACGTGGAAATTTCTGCATCAGACATTTGCTGGCCTTTGATAAAAGGTTGCTCAACAATTATCTGAAATTCTAAATCTTCATTCCTGCCAAATCCGAGCACCGTCATGCGGGTCTCAGGGAAGGATGCATTGTGCAGGGCTATTCTGTCTAATGCCAAAATTGGCAAGACAAAGTAATCAAGACCGATAGCTTTAACCAATGTGCTTCCGTTGTCGTATACATGAGCTTCTCCGCCGCTTGCAATTTCGCTCCCCAATAACGTGTTAAACGTCTTCTCGGTGTGGTCAAACCAGCAGCCGACGGCTTTTGCCCAAAGCTCTATACGTTTTTCTTGCTGCGCTCCGCATTGGACTTCTCTTTTGAAACTCCCGTTCGGCGCAGTGAGGCAATTTGATGCAATTTCTGCTCCCGCGAGTATGGTTGCAATGACATTATTTGTACCTCCCGCTGCGCAGCCATGCTGCTCTGCCTGTGAAAATCGTTGATATACAAGTTTTCTTGTGATAAACCATTCTGCATAAATGTCAAGCTGCTTTAAGTCGTTAATTTGGAAACCAGAAGAAATTATTTGTTGGATACTTTGCCAAAATTCTTGGTTTGTCATATTTGTCTCTGAATATATTATTCCATTTCCCAACCGGCCGCCTTGGCAATGCGGCGGGGAATTTCCGTGTTGTCGATGCGTCCGTTGAAGAGTTCGCTGCCTGCGCCGATGGCGAATAGGGGCACGTAGCCGTTGGAGTGGCCTCCGCTTTGCCAGCCCACGAGGGCACATTCTGCCAATATGGTGCGGGCGTTGTCGGCAAGGGCATCTGCGCTGGCGTAGAGCGATTTGCTTTGTTCGGCAGAGCCGGCGGCAAGCGCGTCGAACGCTTTCTTGAGGCGGCTGATTTGGCCTTCGCTCAGCGTCACGCCTTTTCCGAAGCCCCAGTTCTCGGCAAGGTCGCGCTCCACAAGTTCCCAAGTGAAGGCTTTGCCGCTCTGGCGAAGAGCAGAAAGGTGGCGGCTGTACGCCTCCGTGCTCATACGCTGGTATTTGAATACGTCCGTGTGCAGTTCGTACGGGCCGCGGCCGAGGGCAATGCCGCCCGTTTCGTGGTCGGCCGTAACAACGATCAGCGTTTCATCGGGGTGCTGGTTATAGAATTCGTAAGCCACGCGAATGGCATCGTCGAAATCTTTCACTTCGTGGAACACCGTGGCGGCATCGTTGCTGTGGCACGCCCAGTCAATCTTGCCGCTTTCCACCATTAGGAAAAAACCTTTGCCGTCGCGCTCCGATTTGGAGAGCTGGCCGATGCCGGCACGCGTGATGTCCTGCAAAGTCAGGTCGCCCTTCTTGCGGTCGATGGCGTAAGGCAGGGCAGTGGGATTTTCCTTTGCCGCAGCTTCGGTTTGGAAGAGGATAATCTTTTCGGCCTTGCGCATTTTCTTTTTGAAATCCTTGTAGCCGCGGGCAATCACGTAGCCAGCCTTTTCGCACTGTGCATAAAGGTCTGGCGCACTGGGGTTTTCCTTATCGGTAGGTTTTAGGAAATCCGAACCGCCAAAGTAGTCGAAACCCGTCTTAGGCAGTTGCGTGCCGATTTTATAATACTCGCCGCGATAGCCCACGTGGGCGTAGAAAGCTGCCGGCGTGGCGTGGTCGATGGAAACGCTCGTGGCTACGCCCACTGCCGCTCCGTTCTCCTTGGCACTGACCGCCACGCTGTAAATAGGCGTTGAGAGGTCTGCCAGCACGCCGAGCGCATCGTTCTTCGTCTTGTGGCCCGTGGCAAGCGCCGTGCCCGCGGCTGCGGAGTCCGTCACACCATTCGTGCCCGAGAAGGTCGTCACAAGTGCCGAGGCGGGAAAGTCGGCGAAGCACAGCGGCGTGGTGCCGATGCGCCCTTCAAGCGCGGCGAGATAGGTTTCCGTGCCGTTCACCTGATTGACGCCCATACCGTCGCCGATGAAATAAAACACATACTTGGCCTTGCCCTGTGCGAGGCCAATCATGGCGACCATGCACAAGGCGACCGCCAAAAGCATTCTTTTTAATGA
>JALFJC010000022.1:0-2158 GCA_022775595.1 Bacteroidales bacterium
CCTTTTTCGGTCGGAAGCCGAAGCGTAGTGTGTTGTAGAGGAAAAAGTCGTGCAACTCGTAAGGCCCTACCAAGTCTTCGGTGACCTGCTTGATGTTGCCGTTTTCATCGGCAGGAATGAGTTCGGGACTAATAGGCGTGTCCACGATATCGAGCAAGGTTTCGCGGGACGCTTCGTCGGCGAGGTTTTCAGCAACCCATTTCACGAGATGCTTGACCAGCGTTTTCGGAATCGAGGCGTTCACGCCATACATACTCATGTGGTCGCCGTTGTAAGTGGCCCAGCCGAGCGCGAGCTCGCTAAGGTCGCCCGTACCCACCACAAAGCCGTTCATCTGCCCGGCGGCGTCCATAAGGATTTGGGTGCGCTCGCGTGCCTGCGAGTTCTCGTAGGTAAGGTCGTGCTTTTCGGCATCGTGGCCAAGGTCCTTGAAATGCTGCGTCACGGCATCGGCGATACTGATTTCGCGAATGGTGATGCCGAGGCTCTTCATCAGGTTGATAGCATTGATATAGGTGCGGTCGGTCGTGCCGAAGCCGGGCATCGTGATGCCCACAATGCCGCGCCGCGAGCGGTCGAGGCGGTCGAAAGCGTGGACGCAGACAAGCAGGGCGAGCGTAGAGTCGAGGCCGCCGCTTATGCCCACGACAACCGTCTGTGCACCAGTATGTTCGATGCGTTTGGCAAGAGCTTCGCTCTGAATGCAGAGAATTTCCTCGCAGCGCTCGTTGAGCGCCTTGCCTTCCGGCACGAAGGGGTGCGCGTTGATGGGGCGTGTGAGCGTGAACCGCTCGGCAGGCTGCACTACGGGCTCGAGTTCCACGTGCTGCGCCGGGGCCTGCTGCATGACATTGCGCGAGGCGGCGAAGGTGGTGTTCACGCGCCGCTCTATGCGCAGGCGTTCCACGTCGATTTCGCTCACCACCAACTGCTCTTCCATCGCGAATCGCCTGCCCTCAGCCAGCGTATGCCCGTTTTCGCAGATGTAGGCGCGGCCGCTGAACACGAGGTCCTGCGTACTTTCGCCGTAGCCGCTGCTGGCGTACACGTAACCCGCAATGAGGCGTGCGCTCTGCTGCGAGACGAGGCTGTGGAGGTAGGCTGCCTTGCCAATTAGTTCGTTGCTCGCGCTGAGGTTGAAGATAATATCCGCACCTTGCAGCGCCAGGCCGCAGCTGGGCGGCACAGGTGCCCATAGGTCCTCGCAAATCTCGATGCCAAAGGTGATGCGATCGGTATCGAAGAGCAGTTGGCTCGTCATCGGCACGCTTTGGCCGCAGAAGCGAATGTTGGCGGGCGTCAGGAGCTGCGCGGCGGAAGTGAACCACCGCTGTTCGTAAAACTCCTTATAGTTAGGCAAATACGTTTTCGGCACAAGCCCGAAGAGTTTGCCGCGCTGGATTACAGCGGCACAGTTGAAGAGCATACCGCAGTGGGCGATAGGCACGCCAACGATGATGACAATGTCGAGGTTGTGGCTGAATTCGAGCAATTTGAGCAATGCAGTCTCTGCTTCTTCCAGCAACAGCTGCTGCGAAAAGAGGTCCTGGCAGGTGTAGGCCGTGAGCGAGAGTTCGGGAAAGCAGATAATTTCCACGCCGAGCCCCTCTGCCTGTGCCACGAGGCTTTCAATGCGTTCCGTGTTGTAGGCGCAGTCGGCCACGCGTACCGACGGAATGGCGGCTGCCACTTTGATAAATCCGTTCTTCATTGTAGGATTGTTTTGAATTTATAGATTGACCGGCGCAGGCGGCGCACACTATATATTATATGTATGCCGGCATCACACCTATCATATTGCAAAATTACGAAATACCCGCCTTTTCCTATATGAAAAGCGGAAATTTCTTTTTGCAACGTTGAAAATCGGCTGTTTCAAAGAATAAAACTCTTCGCAACACTTTTTGAGATTTGGCGCAACGGGAATAAATCGCTAAATTTGCCTTGCAAGCAGGAAGAGCGCAGCACAGCGCACTCCCTGCTTTTTTAGTGCCCTCGACTATCAGCAAGAAAATAAAAATTATCAGCAAGCTCGTGAAAATTATCTCCGTTTTCGTAAGAATTATCTTATAAGATAGTTTTCACGCTCATATAAGATAGTTGCAACGAACTTACGAAATCGTTTTTCTTTTCCGCCTCAAAATTTTTCGCAAGTCCG
>JALFJC010000039.1:0-10825 GCA_022775595.1 Bacteroidales bacterium
GACATGTAATTTGTTATTTGTCATAAAGGTACAAAAACTTTTTGACATGACAAAGCCCCGGCTTGTGAAAGTCAGGGCTTTGTTTTATGGTTTTCAATATATTACAAAACAAAGAGGCTGCGCCAATTTTGACACAGCCCCACTATCAATGATACCCTGTCATTTCCAGAGGTGGCTTGTTGGCTTCAAGGCACATTAAGGCCGTATTGGACAGCATACGGTCTATGCTGCAAGAATCGATAAACAATAACTGGCCGCCCGCAATTCTTCCTGTTTAAGTGAGAAATAGAAAAGCATCTCCCCATAAACGCATCGAGGCTGCGCCAATTTTGACACAGCCTCTTTTTTGTACTTAAAGTAAATATCGGTTGCACAAAGACAAATTGGCAAAAGGACGCTGTGTACTTTTCGTCCGTGTTTCGTCCGCCTTACTTGGAAAGAGAATACAAAAAACCGAAAGGTTTGAGTTTATCTGAGCGTCTTCGTGGGAATGTCGAAGAACATATTTTTGGCAAGGTTATGGCGATAATTCTCTAACCAATTCTTTGAGAGTTCTGTTTCCTTAATGGAGGCCAGAGGCACAACGTAGATTTCGGCGGGGTTGGCAGGAATGCCGCCAATGCCTATAATAATAAAAACGGGCATGTTCCTATCTTGTGCAAATTGGCGGTAACGTGCAAGTTGGTCTTTATACGACCACTTGACTTTGCCCTTGGAAATAAATGTTGACCTCCATTTACACTCCACGGCAAAGGCGTAAGATTCTTCTCGTAAAGTGAAGGTATATTCCATGTCGGGATAAGTATTTGACTCTGCGTATATACCATTGCTGTATTTGTCGCCCCGCCATTCTTTGAGGGTGAAATATTTTGTAGAAAAGCGAGACACCACATATTCCTCAAACTCCATACCCTTTTCCTTACTTTCGTCATGCTCGTTGCCCTTTGGCGTGTCGGATTGTTCTGTAAGTTGAGCGGCTGTTTCAGTATTCACCTCAATAATTTTCGCTGCAACATCTGGAAAGATTGTATTTTCTTGGGGCGAATTGAAATAAAGAAAAATGCCGGCAATAAGACAAACAAGACCGACAGCAATCAAGAAGTAGGCCATTTTCATAAAATATTGGATATATAAGCAATAGATTTTGATACCTGCAACGCAGGGCAAAACATCAATAAAAAAGTCGAAGACTTTACAAAGTCTCCGACTCGTGTGTTGCGGAGGCTCGACTCGAACGAACGACCTCCAGGTTATGAGCCTGGCGAGCTACCAACTGCTCCACTCCGCGATCTATCAATTTCGGACTTAATTCCGAATTGCGATGCAAAATTACGCTTTTCTTATATGATGGCAAAGGGTTTCGCCGTATTTTTTTGCGAGAAAGGGCGAAATAAAGGGATTTTGAGGCTATAAAACAGTAAAGCACCGCTCAAGAATAAGCTTGGAGCAGTGCTTTGAAGTGGATTAGTTATGAAAAGCAGATGCAATCATCAATATACTTCTACTTTTGCCGCGAGGCGTTTGGCCTTGTCGCGCAGGGCATCAAGGTCGCCGCCTACTTCGTCGCGGCAAACCACTACGCCCATGCGGCGGTTGACGCGCGTGGTGGGTTTGCCAAAGATGCGAATGTCGGCATCCTCCTCGCAGGTTTCTTCGATGCCGCGGTAGCGCGGCGGTTCGTTGGAGGCAATGGGGGAGAGGATAACGGCGCTGGCACCGATTGCCAACTGCTTCACGCAGGGAATAGGCAAACCGAGCACGGCGCGGAGGTGCAACTCAAACTCGTTGAAGTTTTGCGTGCCGGCAAGCGTCACCATACCCGTGTCGTGCGGGCGGGGAGAAAGTTCGGAGAAGTAAACGCCGTTTTCGTGGCTGAGGAAAAACTCTACGCCCCAAATGCCTGCGCCCGTGAGGGCAGCGGTTACTTTGTCGGCCATACGGCAGGCTTCTTCCAAATGCTCGGGGGCAATATGCGCAGGTTGGAAACTTTCGCGATAATCGCCGCCGCGCTGCACGTGACCTATGGGCGGGCAGAATAGGGTAGGACCATTCTTCTGCGTGACGGTGAGCAGGGTGATTTCGCTATCGAAACGGATAAATTCCTCGATGATCACTTCCTGTATGTCGCCGCGGCTGCCCGAAATGGCGTAGTCCCAGGCGTGCTGCAGCTCATCTGCCGTGCGCACTAAGGATTGGCCTTTGCCCGACGACGACATCAAAGGCTTCACCACACAGGGCAAGCCAATCTTTTCGGCAGCCTCTTTGAGTTCTTCAAAGGTTGTGGCATAAAAGTAACGGGCCGTTTTAAGCCCTAATTCTTTTGCGGCGAGGTCGCGAATGGCTTTGCGGTTCATGGTAAAGTTTACGGCGCGAGCGGAAGGAGTTACCTGAATGCCCTCGCGCTCGAAATCATACAGGCGCTCCGTGCGGATAGCCTCGATTTCGGGAACAATGATGTCGGGACGGTGCTTTTCTACAACGCGCGTAAGGGCATCACCGTCGAGCATGGAGAAAACTTCACATTCATCGGCGACCTGCATCGCCGGAGCACCGGCATAGGAATCGCAGGCTATGACATGCTGTCCGAGCCTTTGTGCGGCAATCACAAACTCCTTGCCAAGTTCGCCGGAACCAAGAAGCAATATTTTTTTCATCGTAGGATATTGTTTTAGATAGTCATATAACTAAAAAGATGCCTTGACAGGATAGAACTTTCAACGCATCTTTTTCTTTTTTCAGCAAGTGGCGGTTTGTTGCGCAAACATTGCGGCGGCAAGCCGGGCGTCCTGTTCGCTGGTTGTTCCCGGAACGTATAAGCGCGCAAATGCTTTGATAAAATTCAAAGTCTTCTCTTTGGGAGAGGAAGTGTTGGGAGTAAAATGTGGCATAGGCATTGTTTTGTTTGTTTTACAACATAATAACGCGTATGTTGCACATTTATTTTGTCTTCGTGCAAATTATTTTTGCGTGCCGGGCGATTACCTCTTTTCTCCCTGATACTCGATGCAAAGGCGGCGCAGGTCGTACATCGAACCGTTGTAGATATTCAGGTCTACCTTATGGTTGATGCCCGCAAGCTTGCCGCAATCAGTGTGTTGCCAGAACTTCCATTCGCCCTTATAGCTAAGGTCTTTCACGTAGTAGTGGGCTATCCAATAGGGATAAGCGTCGAACTCTTTTGTATTGAGCACGTCGAGCCTGAACTTATAACTGGTGTAAAGGATAGGCTTCACATGATAGCGTTCCTCCACAGCCCGCAGCCACGTAAGCGAGGCTTCGCGCAATTCCGCCGCGCTCAGCCGTCCGCGCTCCTCGATGTCGAGCACCGGGGGCAGGTCGCCCTCTTCGAGATGCACTTGCTTGAGAAAATACTCCGCCTGCTTCTTCGCCGAGACGTTTGGTTTGAAATAATGGTACGCGCCGCGCAGAAACCCGTACTCGCGCGCTTTGTAAAAGTTCTCGTTGAAATTTTCGTCCAGCAGGCTGCGTCCTTCTGTGGCCTTGATGAAGACGAAACAGATGCCCTCGCCGTCAATCTCTGCCTTTGAAAGTTTTTCCCAATCAATGCTTCCCTGATGATGGCTGATATCGATGCCGTGGATAGAATAGCCTTTGGGGTAATCTTCCTTGCCGTAGAGCGCACGCCACTTTGCGCTGTACGGAGCCACGACATATATATATATAAGGTAGCAGAAAAGAGCGGCGGCGGCAATGATGAAGAGGCGCGTGAGCAGGGTGCGCGTCTTTTTCATCAAGAGGAGTCCTCTTGATTTCTGCGGCGCACGCTTCGCGTTGCTCTTCTTCTTCGTCGTTACTCTTTTAGTTACCATGTTTTACAAAAAGAGAAACCGCTATCCAGGCAATTCTGATTAGCGGTTTCTCCTGAAAAAGATTTTATTTACCTTGTTCGAGTTTGAGGGTCATCGTGCACTGGTCGCATACTTCCGTGGGGCCGAAGTACTGGATGGGGCCGGGATATACGAAGCACGTGTTTTCTGCCCATTCCTCGCGGTGAGCGGCAAATTCCTTGAAGGGAGCGCCGTCGAGACGCACGAGTGCCTTGCGGATAACGGGCTTCATCTGACCGTGACGGCGTTCCATGTTCATCATCATCGTGATGGGCACACCGCCGGCAATCCACTGCTCTGCGGGAGCCGTCGTGTTCTTAACGATTGCCATGTAGCCGGTCTTGCCGTTGGCAACGAGCTGTGCGGCGCTCGTACCGAGTGCATAGCAGTAGTCGGCATCGTAGTTGGAGGGAGCGGCGCAGCGTCCTTCGTAACCGAAGAAATGGTGCTGGGCGGCAAACTTGCCGTTGAACTTGCCTTCCTTCTTCCATTCAGCCAGTTTCGTAGCGACCATTTCAGAAAGGAGCTTTTCAGTTTCAATGAGGGACACCTGTACATTTCCGTGCGGGTCGCGCTCCATCGTGAGCTGCTTGGCAACGCCTTCGGGCAGGCTCTGATAGATAGCGGCATTCTCGGCAGAGAGATGCTCAATCACCCAAGCGCGCTTGGCTGCTGCTTCAACTGCTTCGCCTTCGGGCGTAGCGAGGAGGTCGTTGAGTTCGGCGATGAGCTTTTTCATTGCGGGGATGAACTCAATGAGGCCTTCGGGAATGAGCACCGTACCGAAATTATTACCGTTTGCGGCACGCTTTGCCACAACGCCGGCGATATAGGTTACGATGTCGTCGAGCGTCTGGTTCTTTTCTTCAACCTCTTCGCTCACGATGCAAACGTTGGGTTGGCATTGCAGGGCACATTCGAGGGCGATATGGCTGGCGGAGCGGCCCATAAGTTTGATGAAGTGCCAGTATTTGCGAGCGGAGTTAGCATCGCGCTGGATGTTACCAATCACTTCGGCATAGGTCTTACAAGCCGTGTCGAAACCGAATGACGTTTCAATCTGGTCGTTCTTCAAGTCGCCGTCGATGGTCTTCGGGCAACCGATTACCTGCACGCCGTAGTTCTTGGCTGCATAGTATTCAGCGAGGACGCAGGCGTTGGTGTTGGAGTCGTCGCCGCCGATGATGACGATGGCCTTGATGCCCAGTTCGCGGATAATCTTGATACCGCTCTCGAACTGGCTTTCCTCTTCAAGCTTCGTGCGGCCGGAACCGATCATGTCGAAGCCGCCGGTGTTGCGATACTCATCAATGATTTCGTCGGTCAGTTCAATGTATTTGTGGTCAACGAGACCGCCGGGACCCATAAGGAAACCATAAAGTTTGTTTTCCTTATTCTGCTTTTTAAGTTCGTCGTACAGGCCGCAAATCACGTTGTGGCCGCCGGGAGCCTGGCCGCCGGAGAGAATAATACCGATATTCATCGGCGCATAAGCACGCTTCTCGTCAGAGGGTACGAACTCAACGAGCGGCATACCGTAGGTGTTGGGGAAGAGTGCCTTAATCTCGGCCTGATTGCCGACGCTTTCAGTAGGCTGTCCTTCTTTGATGCTCACATTGCCGCGCAAACCGAGGGGAAGTTTGGGCTGGTAGGCGGCACGTGCAATTTGCAACGCACTTTTTTCCATAATGATTTAGATGTGATATTTGTTAGAAACTAATATGTGCTAAATGTTTTGTCTTGCAAAAATAATAATTTCCAATGTTATAATTTGCAGTATTCGCTGCTTTCTTGCTAAGATAATGGCTGTTTTTTATATTTTGCAGTCCAATGCGTAGGCTTTACTGCGCCTTTGCCTTATTATGCTCCTTAAAGCAGAGGGCGAAAAGCACGAGCACCAGGAGGGCGTAGCCGGCGAAGATAAACCAAATGGTGTCCCAGTTGCCAACCTGATAGGATTTGTCGGCCACTTGCTTCATCGTGGTATAATTGTTTACCACCGTCTGTGCCGCCAACATACCGAACGTGGCGCCGAGGCCGTTGGTCATGATCATAAACAGGCCCTGTGCGCTGCTGCGTATCTCGGGCTTTGTGTTTTGGTCCACGTACAACGCGCCGGAGATGTTGAAGAAATCGAATGCCACGCCGTAGACAAGCATTGAGAGCAAGAACAGCCAAACACCGGTTCCGGGGTTACCGATGGCAAACAAACCGAAGCGGAGCACCCACGCCAGCATGGCAATCATCATTACGCGCTTAATGCCAAACCGCTTCATAAAGAAGGGAATGAGCAAGATGCAACAGGTTTCGCTGATTTGAGAAAGTGAAATCAGAATACCTGAGTGCAATACGCCAAACGTGTCTGCATATTCATGTTCTGCCCCGAAACTGTTAACAAATAGGTTAGCGTAACCGTTGGTTATTTGCAGGCAAACGCCAAGCAGCATTGAAAAAATGAAAAAAATGGCCATCTTGCGCTGCTTGAAAAGCACAAAGGCATCGAAGCCCAGCGACTCTACGAGGCTCTTCCTTTCGTGCTTATTGTTGACGGGGCAATGGGGTAGGGTTTGTGCGAAAATGGCGAGCGTAATGCTCAACGCGGCAGAGACAAAGAATTGATTATAATCTGCCATAAAGCCCAGGAGGTCTACCGCCCACATGGTGCAGATGAAACCTATTGTACCGAACACACGAATGGGCGGGAAGTCTTTTACCGTGTCCATACCGGCGTTGATCAACCCGGTAAACGCCACGGAATTGCTCAAAGCGATGGTCGGCATATAGAACGCCACGCTCAACGTGTAGAGCGTGAACAGTGTAGCCATTTCTACGTTTGCGCCCGCCATCATGCCGTAATAGGCCGCCGAGCCCATGAAGAGGCCGGCCAAGAGGTGGCAGATGCCCAAGAGCCTTTGCGCCGGTATCCAGCGGTCAGCCACAACACCCATAAGTCCGGGCATGAAAATCGACACGAAACCTTGCACGGAGTAGAACCAGCCGATATTCTGAGACAAGTTCACGTTGCAGAGATAGCGATTCATCGATGTGAGATACGCGCCCCAAACGGCAAATTCAAGGAAAAGCATTACCCCGAGGCGGGGTTTCAAGAAGTGGTTATTCATTGTGATGATTTATGGTTAATTCATTATATATTAATGGTGTCATACTTTCCCTGCCTTATTGAGCGCGTGCCACAGGCTTTGGCGAAATTCGGGGTTGAATACCTTCATTTGCTCCATAATGCCGTAAATCTCGTGCCGTTTGCCGATTTTGTCGAAAGGACAGGCCTTTACGGTGGCGACAACTTCGGTGAAATCTGCCCAAAGGCGCAAATCGGCTTCATCTACTGCGCAAAGCGGACGAATGAGCGTTATGGGAAATTTATCCATCGCGAGCCGCGCGGGCATGGTCGCGAACGTACCGTTGAAGGTAAGGTTCATCATCGCCGTTTGCAGCAGGTCGTCGCGGTGGTGGCCCAAGGCTATTTTGTTGTAGCCGTTGGCTTGCGCATAATTAAATAATGCCTTGCGTCGCGTCCACGAACAAAGAAAGCAGGGGGAGCGGTCTTCCTTCTTATCAGGTGCAAAGGAGGCATCAAGAATCTCGAAGCCCGTGCCGTGCTGCTCGGCATATTCTTTGAGTTGCAGCAGGTCCGTGCGATAGTCCACGTTTGCCATGCGCACATGCATGGCTTTCAGGTCGAACGCTCCGTTGTTGCTGCGCCGCATCACGGATAGGAAATGCAGCAGCGCCATAGAGTCTTTTCCGCCCGATAGCGCCACGAGGATACGATCGCCCGGCCCGATGAGCCGATAGGCGGCAACCGCCTCGCGCACCCGATGCAAGATGCGCCGTTCGAGAGACTTTGCACTCTTTTCTGCTGATTTCATCACTGTTTGCGCTATCTGAACACGAAGTAAACGGCAGCTACGAGGCAGATAAATGCCGCCACGTGATTCCAGTGAAACTGCTCGCCTTTGAAGAAGAGGGTCACAATCACCGTGAACACGATGAGCGACACCACTTCCTGTATGACTTTCAGCTGTATTAGACTGAAAGGTCCGCCGTTGTCGATAATGCCGATGCGGTTTGCCGGCACTTGGCACATATACTCAAAGAACGCGATGCCCCATGAAAAGAGGATAACCAATATTAAAGGCCAGTGCGTGCTTACGCCCGTCTGTTGCAGGCGCAGATGACCGTACCACGCAAACGTCATGAATATATTGGAGCAAACCAATAGCAATATTGCATAAAGTCCTTGCATATCAGTTTATAACGCTATTTGCGGTTTTGCAGATATTCGTCCATTGAAGCCGCCGCTTGCTTGCCGTCGCCCATGGCGAGGATAACGGTAGCACCGCCGCGCACGATGTCGCCGCCGGCGAAGAGGGTAGGAATGGACGATTGCATCTTTTCGCTCACGGCAATCGTGCCTTTGCGTCCCAGTTCCAAACCTTCCACGGAACTCGGCACTATGGGATTGGGCGATACGCCGATGCTCACGATGACGAGGTCGGCTGCCACGCGCACCACGCCGCCTTCTATGGGCACGGGGCGGCGGCGGCCGGAAGCGTCGGGCTCGCCCAGTTCCATCTGTTGCAGCACAATCTCCTTGACGCGCCCTTGCTCGTCGGCAATATATTCTATGGGGTTGTGGAGGGTCAGGAATTCCACGCCTTCTTCCTTGGCATGGTGCACTTCCTCCACGCGCGCCGGCATTTCTTCCTCCGAGCGGCGGTACACGATAAAGGCTTTCTCAGCACCGAGGCGCATGGCTGTGCGCACGGAGTCCATCGCCGTGTTGCCGCCTCCGATAACCGCCACGTTTTTGCCCATCGGCACGGGCGTGTCGCTGTCGGGATTGGACGCGTCCATAAGGTTCACGCGCGTCAGGTACTCGTTGCTCGACAGGATATTGATGGCATTTTCGCCCGGAATGCCCATAAAGTTGGGCAGCCCTGCGCCCGAGGCTACGAATACGCCTGCAAACCCCTGTTCTTCCAGTTCTTGAATGCTTATGGTTTTGCCCACGATGCAGTCTTTCACAAAAGTGACGCCGCTCTTTTCGAGCAGATTGATTTCGGCATCTACAATCTTGTTGGGCAAACGGAACTCGGGGATGCCATATTTAAGCACGCCGCCGATTTCGTGCAGTGCCTCGAAAACGGTCACGTCGTAGCCGCGCTTGGTCATTTCGCCGGCAAAAGAGAGTCCGGCGGGGCCCGAACCCACCACGGCCACTTTCACGCCGCGCCGCAGGGTGGGGCGGAGGGGTTCTATCACGCAGTGCTCACGCTCGTAGTCAGCGGCAAAGCGTTCGAGATATCCGATAGCCACTGCCTTTCCGCCGGTTTTAAGATGTATGCAGCGCGATTCGCATTGCTTTTCCTGCGGACACACGCGCCCGCAGACGGCAGGCAGCGTGCTGGTTTCTTTGATGGCGTGCGCGGCTTTCACAAATTCTCCCTTTTCGATGTGCTTGATGAAGCGGGGAATGTCGATACCCACGGGGCAGCCCTGCACGCAACCGGGGTTGTTGCAGTCAAGGCAGCGGCGAGCTTCCATTTGCGCCGTTTCCACCGAGAGTCCCTGGTTCACTTCCTCACGCAACTGGCGGGCACGGTAGGCGGGGTCGAGTTCCGGCATCGTGCAGCGCGGCTGCGCCATGCGTTCCTTAGGCTTCACGGCAAGGCGGAGATGTTTGCGCCACTCTGCATCGCGCGATGCGTCTTCATGGGCGTGGCTTTCGTTCCAATGTTCCAATTCTTCGCGTTCCTCCGTGCGGAAAGCCGCGAGGCGCTTGAGCATCTCGTCGAAATCTACCTGATGCCCGTCGAACTCCGGTCCGTCAACGCACACAAACTTCGTTTGACCGCCCACGGTGACACGGCAGGCGCCGCACATTCCCGTGCCGTCCACCATAATGGTGTTGAGCGAAACGTCCGTTGAAATCTGGTATTTTTGCGTCAGCAGGCATACGAATTTCATCATAATGGCGGGACCGATGGCGAAGCATTTGTCCACCTTTTCGCGGTTAATCACGCGCTCTATGGCCTCCGTGACGAGTCCTTTGTCGCCGTAGCTGCCGTCGTCGGTCATAATGATTACTTCATCGCTCGAACTGCGCATCTCTTTCTCCAAGATAATCAATTCTTTAGTTCTTGCAGCCAAAACCGTCACAACGCGGTTTCCAGCCGCTTTCAATGCTTGCACGATGGGCAGCATCGGGGCAACGCCCACGCCGCCGCCGGCGCAGACCACCGTTCCGAAATTCTCGATGTGCGTGGCGCGTCCGAGCGGTCCCACAACGTCTGTAATGTAATCGCCGGCTTCGAGGGCGCAGAGTTTCTGAGAGGAAAGCCCCACGTTTTGCACCACGAGCGTGATGGTGCCGCGCTGCTTGTCGGCCTCGGCAATGGTAAGCGGTATGCGTTCGCCGGTTTCGCCTACACGCACAATGACAAAATGCCCGGCGCGTCGCGAACGGGCAATAAGGGGTGCTTCAACTTCAAAACGGAACACTTTTTCTGAAAACTGTTCCTTGCTGATAATCTTGTTCATATTATAATATGTGTGCTTTTTAGTCGTGTTTGCGGTTTTTCCTACTGCAAAGGAAATAAAAAGTTAGTCAATAAAGTAATTTTCTCGTGGTTTTCTCTCTTTTCTCCTATATTCCAAATTACTATTAAACATAATTGCAATTCTAATTTAATGCGCGGATAGTTTATATAGAATAGTTTTTTGGGGAAAATAAATTGGGCTGGAAATGCACATTGCCCTGTGGCGTAGTGCCTTCCAGGCACATCGAGTTTGCTTCGTCCCGCCGGGCACTGCGTACCCGGCATTCTATGCTTATATGCAAGTAAAACTGCAAAAAAGTTATGCTGCATCGCCATTTTTCTGCTCACCGTAGCGTGTGCCGTTCTTGACCATGGCTACAAGGATGTGCAGCATCTTGTTCTTACAGTTGTTTG
>JALFJC010000065.1:0-24524 GCA_022775595.1 Bacteroidales bacterium
GAATATTCCGTGATGTAGCGCATACGGCGCGACATCTGCCGGAAACTATTCGCCGAGAGAATGAACTTCCATTTGCTTTGTCCGAGGCGGTTGCGGTTGAGCTGCGTCACGGCACGGCGGTATTTCTGCTTGCAGTCGGCAAGGTCTTTTTCCAAGACTTTGAGTTGCTTTTGCAGCGAGGTGATGTCGCCCTGCAAGGCTGACACCTCGTTGTGTACGCTCTGCACGTAGTTTTGCTGCTTCGTGATTTGGCTGCTGATAACCATAAGGTTGTTGAGTTGCGAGGCAACGTCCTTCTTGGTCGTCTTGAGCATTTTTTCCGATTCGCTGATTTGCCTTTCCAGCGTGGTGCGCTCCGATTGCAGCTTCTTAATCTTCTTGTTGGTCTGCGCCGTGAGTGTGAGCGATGCGCAGAGCATCGCCAGCAGCAGGGTGAGGAAACGGGCGGGTATGTTTTGGAACATAGTCATAACTTAGGGTATCAATTTGAGGAGCGATTCGGCCTTTTTCCTTTTATATTTCCCCGAAAGCTGCGTGTGCGAGGGCCATTTGGCATCTTCCGTGATTTTGGAAAGTTCCATGTTGATGGTGAAACTTTCCTTGCCGTTTTGGGCGGCAAGGTTCATTTTGGAGGGGAAAAACCCGCCGGCAAAGGGCACGCGCTCCTCGTAGCCGAAGGCGATGGCGGCGTTCTGTCCTGCGGCATTGAGCAATCTTGCGCTTTCGGGCAATGCCTTTTCCGCGTTGGCGAGCGTCTCGACGGAGAGCGTGCTGCCGAGGTTCATGAAGAGTTTGATTGCCTTGCCGCTCTCCGAGGCAATGACGCGCTCGGCGCAGGCGCGGGCATCGAGGCCCTGCGGCATGTAAAACTCGCCCCAGAAGAGGCTTTCTATCAGATGGAAGTCGATGTTGAGTTTGCCCAAAAGCGGGTTGTTGCGCAGTTCTGTGCGCACGTAGTACTTTTCGAGGCGGTTGATAATCGTCACAGAGTCGGGGTCGATTTCGAGCCTGATGACCTCGATGCCGAATTTCGAGAATGCGATTTGCACCGCCTCGCCGCGCTTCATTTTCAGCGAGCCGTTGGCAGAAATGGAGTTGCCGCCGCCCGCGAGATTGGCCTTCAGCTTAGCCGTCACGGCTTTTGCAGATACCTTTTGCTCGTTCATTTTGCCGATAAAGGCGGCGTTGGCAGCCACGATGCGGCTGCTTTCTGCGGCGGCATTCGATGTGCCGCCTGCTTCGGAGACGGTTTTGGAGGATTTGCAGCCAGCCAGCACGAGGCAGGCCAGCAGCGCAAAGCATAGATTTTTAAGGGGAAGTTGCATGGGGAGAGATTTATTGAGAGGGGCTGGATAGCCCGGGCTTTCTGGAATATCTGGGGCTTTATTATAATCTTCTGCGGCGCACCTTTTGGTTGATGCGGCGGCGTTCTGCAGGTGTTTTGGCTTGGCGCGAGGCCCTGCGCCAGTAGTTGTTGGCGGCTGTGCGGCGACCGGCGCGGTAGTTGATGTCGCCGGCGTGCTCGTAGAGCGTGGCATCGCCCGTGCCCGAACTGTCGGCGCAGGCAATGCAGCGTTCGATTATTTCGTAGGCCTGCTCGTAGCGTTTCTGCTGATACAGTATCCAAGCGTACGTATCGAGGTAAGTGGCGTTGTTTGGCTCATGGTCTACCGTGCGCTTGCTCATGGCTTCGGCATCGTCGAGGCGGAGATTGGCAAGCGAGAGGAAATAGGCGTAATTGTTGAGGCAGAGCAGATTGGCACTGTTATATTTCAGCGCGTTGTCGTAGGCCGTGAACGCTTCCTGCGCCTGCCCTTCTTCGTGGAGGATATCACCCAGCAGGGCAAAATAGTTGGAGGAAGTTTCCGGGTCTTTCGACTCGTCCACGTATGGCTCGCCGCGCCTCAGCGCCGCAATCGCTTCCTTATTCTTGTTAAGGCCGTACTCTGTCACGGCTTCAAAATAATAGAAAGCAGGTTCGGCGGGGTCATATTTCTGCCCGTCGCGGCACACTTTAAGGGCCGTTTCCTCATAATTCTCGCTCCCCGCCATACCTAAGAGCAGGAAGCGAGCCGGCGAGTAGTCGGGTTCTATTTCCAAGATGCGCCAAGCCAGTTCTGCCTGCTTCTGTTCTGCCATGCCCGTGGTCACCATATAACTGAGGTAGAGCATGGCAACGTCGCGGTTGTCCTGCGGCATCTGCATCACGCGGTCGAAGAGTTGCACCACGACGGTTGTGTCGCCGCCGTTTTGCAGGTTGTCCTGCGCAAAGCCGCGCAAGGCTTCCACGCGCGTGTCGGTCTGCGTGCTTGGGCTGAACACCACGCGCTGCAGCAGGTCCATATACAGTGAGTCGGCTTCGGCGGCTTTGTAGTAGGCGAGCAGCGAGAGTTGTGCGTAACTGTTGTCGGGTTCGGCGGCAAGCACGTCGCGGTAAGTGTTGAGTGCCATTTCGTGGTGCCCGCTCTGCTCATAGAGATCGCCGAGCAGCACGCGGTAGCGCAGGTCGAGCGGGAAGGCGGCGCAGAGGTCTTCGATGGACTTGTATGCCAGTTCCGTGTTGTCGGTTTCGCTGTAAAGCCGGAACTTTTCAAGACTTATTTCTTCGCTCGGCCCGTCCAGCCGTTCTATCTGATTGAGGGCGCGGATAGCGGCGGGGTAGTCCTTGCGCATTTCGTAGAGTTGCACCAGTCGGGAGTAGTTCTCAGGCGTAGGCCGCTCTGCCGCCACTTGCTCGAAGAGCGGCAATGCTTCTGCCACGCGCCCCGTGCTGACGAGGTGCTGCCCGTAGATTTGCTTGTAATAGCGGTTGTGCGGCGCGAGTTTCACGGCGCGTGCCAGCAGCGAGTCGCCTTCGCGGCGCAGCAGGGAGTCGGAATATGCCATACGCTCCGTTTGCAGCCGTCCCAGTTCAAACAGGGCTTCCGAGGCATTGGGGTCTATGCGCAACGCCTCGCGCAGCAGCCGGAACATAGCGTCGTAATGCTCCAGTTGCTTTTGCCGCGCGGCTTCGGCGAAGAGTTCGTCGTAGCGCACCTGCTGCTCGTAGGGCAGCGCGGGCTTGGCGGGTGCCACGCCCCGCAAACGCTCGTAGAAAGGCGGTTCGTCTTTCTGCGTGCGGCACGACACGAGCAGGCACAGCAGCAATGCCAGCGGCAGTAAATATTTGAAACGGATTTTGGGCATAATAATTATTGAAATGCGCAATGCTTACACTCCCGAGTGTCCGAAGCCGCCTGCGCCGCGCTCCGTTTCGGAGAGTTCCGTGGCGGGCTGCCAGGCAATGGTCTCGTGGCGGGCGATGACCATTTGCGCGATGCGGTCGCCGTCGTTGATGGTAAAGGGCACGGAGGAAAGGTTCACGAGAATGATTTTAATCTCGCCGCGATAGTCGGCATCGATGGTGCCCGGTGCGTTGAGCACGCCGATGCCGTGCTTGATGGCCAGGCCCGAGCGCGGGCGCACCTGTGCCTCGTAGCCTTTTGGCAGTGCCATGAACAGCCCTGTGGGTATCAGTGCCCTTTGCAGGGGTTCGAGCGTTACGGGCGCGTCGATGTTGGCGCGTAAGTCCATGCCTGCGCTCTGCTCCGTGGCGTATTCGGGCAGCGCGTGGCGCGATTTATTGACGATGGGGATTTGTATCATATTCAGAGATTATATTTAGAGGCAGTGATTGATCATGGTTTCAAGCATCAGCCAGCGGGCAGTTGTCGAGAATGTCGTTCAGTTCCTTCACCGTTTCTGCCCGGAGCATGGCGATGCGCGTAGCGCGGAAGTTGGGGATGCCCTTGAAGAGCGGCGAGGCGGCGAGGTGGCGGCGCACGTGGAGAATGCCGCGATATTCGTCGATGCGTGCCACGCTTTCCTCGATTTGCTGTTTCAGGATGGCGAGCTTCTCTTGCGGTGTGAACAGGCTGTTAGCCTTTTCGGGCGTTTCGGGGTGGTCGAGGGCGTAGCGTATCTCGCTGAATATCCACGGCCGGCCGAAGGTGGCGCGTCCCACCATCACGGCATCTACGCCGAAGGTGTCGAAAGCGCGGAGCGCATCGGTGCCCGAGGCGATGTCGCCGTTGCCGATAATGGGAATGTGCATGCGCGGGTTGCTTTTCACCTCGCCGATGAGCGTCCAGTCGGCTTCGCCCGTGTACATCTGCGCCCTTGTGCGTCCGTGGATGGTGAGGGCGGCGATGCCGCAGTCTTGCAGTTTCTCCGCAAGTCTGACGATGGGCTTGTCGCTGCTGTCCCAGCCGAGGCGTGTCTTGGCCGTTACGGGAATATCCACGGCCTCTACCACGGCGCGTGCGATGTCGAGCATGAGCGGAATGTTTTGCAGCAATCCCGCCCCCGAGCCTTTGCCTGCCACGCGCTTTACGGGGCAGCCGAAGTTGATGTCGAGCACGTCGGGCGCGGCTTTTTCCACCACTATTTGCGCCGCGTCGCGCATGGCAATGGGGTCTTTGCCGTATATCTGTATGGCCACGGGGCGCTCGGCGGCGCACACCGTGAGTTTTTCGAGGCTTTTGTTCACGTAGCGCACGAGGGCGTCGGCTGCTACGAACTCCGAATAGACCATCGATGCGCCGAGGCGGCGGCACAGCAAGCGGAAGCCGATGTCGGTCACGTCCTCCATCGGGGCAAGCAGCACGGGACGCTGCCCGAGGTCGATAGTGCCAATTTTCATAATCGTTTTATTTAGTATACGAGTTTACGAGTATACGAGTAGACGAGACAGAAATGTCGTGCAAGCATGTTTACTCGTTTACTGGTCTACTCGTTTACTTGTTTACTCGTTTACTCGTTTACTTGTTTACTCAAAATACAACAAGATTACAGCGAGCGTGTTGTTGGCGATGTGTACGGGCAGGCAGAGCCGCAGGTCGCCTGTGCGGCGGTAGAGCCACGCGAGGTACATGCCCATCACGAACGCCACGCTGCCCTGCATCACGTTGCCGTGGGCAAGGGCGAAGAAAAATGCGCTTGCTACGGCCGCCCCGCTGTAAGAGCGGCCCGACTTTACGACGTTGCTGATAAAGCCCTCACGAAACACGAGTTCCTCGGTGAGCGGACCTATGAGGCAAAGGCCGATGAGGCAGAGCGGGTGGGGCAGCATTTGGCGGAACATCTCTGTCGTGCCGCCGTCGTCTGCACCGATATATTCCAAGAACCACGAACCGGCGAGCGAGAGCAGCAGGCCCGCCATGACGGCGGCCGCCAGTTCCATGCCGAAGCCGTACTTCATGTTGCCCTTGCACTCCTTTGCAGCGCCCAGCCACGCTTTCGGCTTGCGCACCAGCCGCGTGAGGGGCAGCACCGCCACGAGCACGAGGTTGAGGCATAACAACGCCGTGCCGTAAAGGGGCGCATGAATCTCGCCGGGTATCGTTCCCAGCGTGAGATATTGATATAACATTACGGCGCAGGCTGCCAGTATTTGCGCTACAAAATAGATTGCCAATACGAGGCCGGAGTTGAGCATAGTGATAGGGGCTTTCTTGTTTGATGCATTGTTTTAATAAATCAACTTAGTTGGATTTACAATTACGGTCTCACGAGTAGGGGCGTTTTGCAAAACGCCCGGAAGGCGGTTGACTCATTGATATGGCCTTTCGGCGCGTAGGGCGGGCGTTTTGCAAAACGCCCCTACTCGTGAGGCCTGAGTTGGTTTAATCAATGCGTTTGTCTGCTACATTTATTTTGCAAAGATACCGCGTACCGTTTCGGCATCTTTATTTAGTTGCGCCCGAAGTTCGTCGAGCGAGGCAAATTGCTGCTCGTCGCGCACGCGGGCCACAAATTCCAGCGTCAGCTTGTGCCCGTAGAGCGGCGTGCCGCCGTAGTCGAAGAGATGTGCCTCGATGGTCTGCCCGCGCCCGTCGTTGAGGGTGGGGCGGCGGCCGATGTTGAGCATGCCTTCGTAGGCAAAGCCGTCCACGTAGGCGCGAATGGCATAAACGCCGCGCCCGGGAACTATCTTTTCAGGACTGTCCGGCACGAGATTAGCCGTGGGGAAACCCACCTCGCGCCCCACGTGCCGCCCCTCTTCCACCGTACCCGTGAGGCGGTAGTAGCGGCCGAGGCATTCGTAAGCCCCTGCCACGTTGCCCGCCGCAAGCATACGCCGCGCGGCAGAACTGCTCACTGTGAGGTCCGCCGTGGAGAAAGCGGGCGCGCGCAGCACGTCCATGCCGAGCCTGCGCCCGGTGGCGGCATATTGCGCAAAACCTGCTTCGCGGTCGCTGCCGAAACGGTGGTCGTAGCCTGCCATAAGGCATTTCGCCCCTAATTGTTTCAGCAGCAACTGCTCCATGAACTCTGCCGAGGTGAGCCTTGCCGTTTCGGGCGTGAAGTGCAGCACGGCGCAGGCGTCGATGCCGCTCTCCGCGAGAAGCGCGAGTTTTTCCTCCGTCGTGGTGATTAGCTGCGGCCAATAGTCTTCGGGCGAGAGCACGAGGCGCGGGTGCTCGTCGAAGGTCACCGCCACGGGCGACAGCCCGCGCTGCGCCGCCTCTTCTTTCAGGCGGTCGAGGAGGAAGCGGTGCCCGCGATGCACGCCGTCGAAGAAACCTACCGTCACGCAGCTGTCAGCGTAGCGGTGGGGCAGGGCGGCCAGTGCGCGGCCTCGGGCGGTAAAGGGGTGAAGGGTGAACATGGAATTTATGGTGGCTATATTTTTAACGAGTTGGCGAAAAGTTATAGGGTTTTAGATAAAAACCATGAAAAACATCTTGCTTCGTTTGAAGCCCAAGGGCACGCCGCTGGTCTTAATGCCGAGCCTATGAGCCTTTACGGCTCACGCTCGCCCTTAATCCCTGCGGCTGCGGTCGGTGCCCGCCCGCTTCAAACGCTGCAAGGTAAAAACAAGGAAAAAACCGTGAGACCTTGATGCTTAATCAATGTTGAGGTTGGCTATTTCATTGAAAATGGGTTTTTCCTGGTTTTTCCCTTGTTCTGTGTGGGGCGGGCGGAAGCCGACCGCCGCCTTAGCGGAGAGGACGCGAGACGAAAGTCGACAGACTTTCAGGCTAGGGGGCTATCCGATAAGGCAAGCGATAGCCCACACAGAACAAGCGGTTTTATTTGGTTTTTATCTCATCCACAATGTATTTTTTCTTAGACAATCTCTTGCATCCAGCCGCCGCCAGCGGGGGCGAGCATGGCTTGCAGGCCGCAGTCGCGGGCGGCTTGGCAGTTCACGTCGCTATCGTCGAGGAAGAGAATTTCCTCGGGGCGTGTGCCGAGACGCTGCGCCACGATGCGGAAAATCTCCGGCGCGGGTTTCTCCACGCCCAGTTCGTAAGAGAGGAACACCTCTTCAAAGAAATCGTTGATGCCGAGCCCTTTATAGTTGAAGAAATCGCGCAGCGACTGTTTCCAGTGAATGATGTTTGTGTTGCTCAGCAGGCACACGCGGTAGGTGCGGCGCAAAGCCAGCAACTTTTCGAGGCGTTCGGCGGGTACACCCACGAGGTACTGCTCCCATGCCGCCGCGATGCTCGCGTCGGTCAGGGTGGGGTTGCCCGCCATGCGCCTTATCTCGTCGCAAAACTCCGGCACGCCGATCGCGCCGCGCTCCAAAAGCGAGAACACGCCGCCCTGGCGGTACGTGCCGAGGCAGGGGCGAATGTCGAAGCCGAGGCGGTCGAACGCTTCGATGCAGCGTTGCTTGTCGAGGTCCACCAGCACGCCGCCGAAGTCGAAGAGCAATATTTGAGGTTTGCGGTCAGTCATGTCAATGCCGTTTTACGATTTTATAAAGTTTGTCAGAGGGACGGATTTTCACGGGTACGGCTATTGCGGCGCGGTCGCCCTTCTTGGCAACGGGGGCTGCGCCCTTGTCGAGATGTATCTCGCTCACGTCCACATATACCGCGCCAGTCGTAGGCCCTACCACCAGCACGCGGTCGCCCGGATGCAATTCGCCGGCTTCGATGAAAAATTCTCCTACGCCGAGTTTCGAGAAATATTTGAGCCCTTTGCCGATGTACTCCTTGCGTTCCGTGGCGCTCGAGCCGTATTCCGCGCTCCATTCCCCCAGTTTTTGGCCGAGATAATAGCCGTCCCAGAAACCACGGTTGAACACGGTGGCGAGCCGCTCGTCCCACGCCTGCACCTTCTCCGGGCAGTACGTGCCGTCGACGATCGAGGCGAGGGCTTCCTTGTAGCAGCGCACCACGGTGTCCACGTATTCCGCGCTGCGGGCGCGGCCCTCAATCTTGAACACGCGCACGCCGGCAGCCACCATACGGTCGAGAAATCCGATGGTCTTCAAGTCTTTCGGGCTCATGATGTATTTATTGTCCACGTCGAGCTCCACGCCCGTTTCGCGGTCGCGCACCGTGTAGGAGCGGCGGCACACCTGCATGCATTGCCCGCGGTTGGCAGAGCGGCCGAGGTTGTCGAGCGAGAGGTAGCATTTGCCGCTCACAGCCATGCACAGCGCGCCATGGCAGAACATCTCGATACGTACCCTTTTCCCCGACGGGCCGCATACGTTGCGGTCGATGATGTGGCGGTGGATACGTTCCACTTGCTCGAGATTTAACTCTCGCGCCAACACTGCCACGTCGGCGTATTGCGCATAAAAGTCGAGCGCGGCGCAGTTGCTGATATTCAACTGCGTGGAAAGGTGCACCTCTTGCCCTATTTGGCGGCAGTAGGTCAGCACCGCCACGTCGGCGGCAATGACTGCCGAGATGTGCGCCTCCAGCGCGGCATCGCAAATCGTGCGCATCGCCTCCATGTCCTCGTCGTAGATAATCGTGTTCACCGTGAGGTAGGCCTTCACCCCGCGTTCGCGGCAGGTGGCGGCTATTTCTTTGAGGTCGTCGATGGTGAAGCGGCCGGCGGAGTGGGCGCGCATATTGAGTTGCTCGATGCCGAAGTAAATCGAGTCGGCCCCCGCGTTGAGCGCGGCGGCGAGCGATTCTCTCGAACCCACGGGCGCCATGATTTCAAAATCGGCGGTTGTAAGTCCTTCAATGGCGGAGCGAATATCGTCTGTGTGCATAACTATCATATATGAGAATGCAAATTTACTAAGTTTTCTTGTATGTATGAAAATACGCGCCGCTGTTTCCGTGCAGATAGTATGCTTTATTAACGTTAGTAGATTTTGCAAATTGTGCTAAGTGCCTGGAAGGCACTACAAAAGCGTAGCTTTTTGGTAACCGGGGACGAAGTCCTCGGAAGGACAATGCTGGAACGATGTGCCAGGAAGGCACTACGCCACAGGACTCTGCGGCGGGCGTACTGCCTTCCAGGCAGAACTCGTCCAATATCGCCTTCCGAGGACTTCGTCCCCGGTTACTGTCGCTACGCTCCGTACTGCCTTCCAGGCAGTTAATGCAATTTCAGTATTGCTTTTTAGTTAATCAACCGATTTGTCCTCTTTATGCGTTTTCGTAGCCCCGAGCAATTTTTTTCTTTCTCCTTGAAAGTTTTCCCTTGCCCCTTGCAATTTTTCATTATCTGCGCAGAAAATTTTTATTACAAACTTTGTAACGCATGTTACAAAGTTGCTAATACACATTACAAAGTTTCTAATACATGTTACAAAGTTTGTAACAAAAACCTTCTTATAGGAAAGGAAAAAACATCAGGCAGAAAGGGAAAACTTTCAAGGGGAAAGGAAAAAATAGTTCGGGGCAAATGACGTGGCTCGTACGGGATGGCGAAACGACTGCCGTGCAAGTACGAAAGAACAAACGCAACTGCGCCGCAAGGAATAGTCCCTGCGGCGCAGTTGCGTTGTGCGAATAGTCGGATTAGTTTGCCAAAAGGCGTTTCACGGTGTCGGCAATGGCCTTGCCGTCGGCGCGGCCGGCGAGTTTCTTGGAGGCTGCGCCCATCACCTTGCCCATTTCTTTGGGTGACGTTGCACCCGTTTCGGCGATGATGGCTTTCAGTTCGGCTTCCAGTTCCTCGGGCGTGAGCGCCTTGGGGAGGTATTCCTCAATGACGGCTGCCTGTGCGGCTTCTTCCTCGGCGAGGTCGGGGCGGCCCTGCTCGGTGTAGAGCGCAGCCGTGTCGCGTCCCTGCTTTGCCAGTTTGGCAAGGATTTTCAGGGCGGTGTCGTCGGCGAGCGTATCGTTTGCGCCCGGGGCGGTCTTGGCCTCGATGAAATATTTCTTAATGTTGCGCAAGGCTTCCAGCCTTACCTTGTCCTTCGCCTTCATGGCGGCGACAATGTCTTTGCTTACTTGTTCAAAAAGTGCCATTTCGTTTTTAGTTTTTGTTCGATTTGATATAGTGCCAATTATTTTTATCCACGAGTTATTTTTTTGTCCACGAATTTAAATTCGTGGGCAAAAATAACATCGTGGGCAAATAAATTCGTTGTTATTTGCTATTGTTTCGCAGTGCCCCTGTTGCAAATGCGGTCGTAGTCTTCCTTGCTGCGCCGCGCGGTTGGCACGCGCTCCATTTCCTCGAGCAAAGCCTCGTTGCTGAGGTCGTCGGTGCCAATAAGGTAGATGTGGGGGCGGGGCTTGGTGGGCTTGCCGTATAGGTTGCCGTAGAACGAGATGAGGCGCTCGCCGCCGTCGGCCGAAATGATGTCGCCGGGTTTGGGGCGCTGCTCTTCTGCCTGCCGTTCCGCCTTGTCGTAAAGCCCGAAGCCCGAAGCGAGAATCGTGATCTTCACTTTATCGTCCAGTCCGTTGTCGGTGGCAAGCCCGTATTTGGTGATCACGTCGGGGCGGAATTTCCTCATAAAAGCGTCCAACTCCGAGAGTTCCTCAATGCTGAGTGGCTTGGCGTTGGAACTCGTGATGCTGATAATGATTTTCTTGGAATTGAAAATATCGTTGTTGTTGAGCAGGGGTGAATGGAGCGCGGCGTTGATGGCCTTCGTGACGCGTTTTTCACCCTCGGCATAGGCCGTGGACATAATGGCCACGCGCCCACCCCGCAGCACGGTGTCGACATCGCAGAAGTCAAGGATCATGGTGCCGTGCATGCAGATGATGTCAACGATGCTCTTCACCGCCGTAAGCAGCGTGTCGTCGGCGCGGCGAAAAGCGTTGTAAACGGAGAGTTCGGGATAGATATCACGCAGCCGCTCGTTGTTGATGACCAGCAGCGCGTCCACTTCCTTGGCGAGGGCGTATACGCCGTCGAGCGCCTTGTTGATGCGCGGCGTAAGCTCGAAGAGAAAAGGAATGGTGACCACGCCGATGGTGAGGATGCCGCGCTCGCGTGCCTCCCGGGCAATAATCGGCGACGCGCCGGTGCCCGTGCCGCCGCCCATGCCGGCGGTGATAAACACCATCTGCGTTTGCTTGCCCAGCATGGAGCGCACCGCCTCGATGCTTTCTTCGCAGAGTTCCCTGCCTTTTTCGGGATTGCCGCCCGCGCCGAGACCCGGACCGAGCTGCACGCGGTCGGGCACGGGAGAGTCGCTGAGGGCTTTCTTGTCGGAGTTGACGATGGTGTATCGCACGTCCATAAAGCCCTCGCGGTACATGTGCGCCACGGCGTTGCCGCCGCCACCGCCCACGCCGATTACTTGGATAATGGCGGGCGTGTGCGCGTTGGCAAGTTCAACGAGCGGCATGTCAAGCACGGAGTGGGTCATAGTTTATTTGTATTATCTTGCGCGGCGGGCGTATAAAATACGCCCCGTTGTCCCTGTTGTCGTCATATTAAGCGCATAATTGCCTAACTCTGAGTTGTCTCTTGTTGTCTATGTTGTCGTTTTTACTTTTTCGACAACAGGGGACAACTTTTGACAACATTATTTCCATATTTTCGGCTGCGCTCGCTTGCACGAAAATTCCTGTGCAGGCGTTTTGTTTTGACGACAACTTAGACAACAAGAGACAACTTTCAGTTGTCTTTCTGCGCTGCGTGTTTGTTTGCTGATGCAACCAACAGGAAAGTTTATCCAAAATTAATCACTGCGCCGGCGGCCGCGCTTTCAGGCTCAATGGCCACCGTGCCGAGAGCTTTTGCCTTGATGTCGGCAAGCACCTCTTTGCTGCGCTTATAGGTAGGCGTGAGTTCTACCATTGAAATCACCTCTTCGTTGTCGAGGTCGTCAAGCCCGAACAGATAGAACTTGGGACGGCGGCGCTGAATGCCCTTCTTGTCGGAACCGCCGTAGAACTGGTCGCGGCGTTCCTCGTATTCCTCCTGGCGCTCCTGCTCCTTCTGGCGGCGCTGTTCTTCCTCCGCGTCGAGCTTCGCCTGAATGCCCGGCACGTTGCTGATGCCGAAGCCCGTGGCAAGGATAGTGATTTTCACTTTCTTGTCGAGCGAGGGGTCGGTGGAAAGCCCCCATTTCGTTTCAACGTCGTCGTGGAACTTCGACATAAACTCGTGCACCTCGTTCATCTCCTCCATCATCAGCGTGTCGCCTTCCTTTTCGGCGCAGAACGAGATAGAGAGCAGCACCTTCTTGGAGTTGAAGATGTCGTTGTTGTTGAGCAGCGGCGAGTGGAGCGCGGCTTCAATGGCCTTGCTCACGCGGTTCTCGCCCTCGCCGAAGCCCGTAGACATGATGGCCACGCCGCCGTCTTTGAGCACGGTGCACACGTCGCGGAAGTCGAGGTTGATGATGCCGTGCATCGTGATGATTTCGGCAATCGACTTGGCGGCAATCGAGAGCGTGTTGTCGGCCATCTCGAAAGCCGAGAGCACATTCAGCTCGGGATATATTTCGCGCAGCCGCTCGTTGTTGATAACGAGCAGGGCGTCCACGTGCTTGGCTATTTCCTCCACGCCGTCAAGAGCCTGGTCAATCTTGCGGTTGCCCTCGAAGCGGAAAGGAATGGTGACGATGCCCACGGTGAGGATGTCCATCGCTTTCGCCTCGCGGGCAATCACAGGCGCGGCGCCTGTGCCCGTGCCGCCGCCCATGCCGGCGGTGATGAACACCATCTTCGTGCCGTCGTTGAGCATATTGTGAATGCTGTCGATGCTCTCTTCGGCAGCCTCGCGGGCACGCCCCGGGCGGTTGCCTGCGCCGAGGCCTTCCTTGCCGAGCTGCAGGCGCACGGGGACGGGAGAATCCGCAAGTGCCTTGCTGTCGGTGTTGCACACCACGAAGTTCACGTCGTGAATGCCCTCGCGGTACATGTGGTTCACGGCGTTGCCGCCGCCACCTCCCACGCCGATGACTTTAATGATTGAGGGCGTGGTGGAGGGAATGCCCATATCTATAAGGATTTCGTTTTCGTCCATAGTTTCGATTGTTTCTATTGTGGCTATATATAATATATATATTGTGTGCTCTTGCTTTATTCTTTCTCTTCAACGAGGTCGCCGAGCGTCTTTTTCATCTTGTTGAAGAACTTGCGGAAGCCCTCAGAGCGTTTCTTTTTCTTCTCTTCTGCAAGGTGTTGCTCCTCTTCGAGGCGCAGGCGTTCGGCTTCTTCCTCCTCGCGCTTGCGCTCCTCCTCTCTCAGGCGTTCTTCCTCTTCGAGGCGCTTGCGCTCTTCCTCAGCCTTTTGCTCCTCAGTGGGGAAGATTTGCGGCTGTGCCGTGCCGAGGTCGCCGCCGCAGCAGTTCTCCGTGCCCTTGTCGATGAGCGCGATGGCGGCGAAGAACGAGCCGTCGCGGTTGAAGTCGGGCACGTCTTTCGGCGGGCGCACTTGCAGGTTGATATTGCGGACAAAGCGAATCTTATCGAAACCCGTCACGGTCTCGAAGAGTTTCTTGATGTTGCGCATATTAGATGCGCCGCCCGTTACGATGAGGCCGCCGATGAGTGACTCCTTCGTGTATTTGGAGAGCGTAATCTGGTTGTTGATGTTCATCACAATCTCCTCCTCGCGTGCCTCAACCAATCCGCAGAACTCTTCAAACTTCACGCTGCGGCCGTCGTTCAACTGAATGGCTGCGGCCTGCGTTTCGTCTTCGTTGTCCGCAATCGCCGTGCCGTACATCAGTTTGAGTTTCTCAGCCTCGTCGTCTTCGATTTGGAGCGACATGATGTCGCGGTTGATGTTTGCGCCGCCGAGGGGAATGGTGGCCAAATGGCGCAGGAGGTTGTTCTTGTAGACGGCGACGGAGGTCGTTTCTGCGCCCATGTCTATAAAGACGCAGCCCGAGCGGCGCTCCGACTCCGTGAGCATCGTGTCGGCAAGTGCCTGCACGGTGATGGGGAGGTCGGCAATGGCCACATTCGCGCTGTGGAAGCAGTTGCGGATTTCTTCCTTGACCGACGAGTTTGCCACGATGTTTAGGTAGCGTCCCTCGATGCTTTCCGTGAGCATGCCCACGGGTTCGTTTTGCAGCTGCGTGCCGAGCTTGAACTCTTGCGGTATGGCTTCGAGAATGTCGCGGTCGGGCGTTGCGCTGGAACGGTTCTCGTCGCTGATGGAATCAATCATCTCCTGCGTCACCTCCATCTTAGAGCCGAGGTTGCGCACAATGGTGTTAGCCACGGTGTGCATGCCCATGCCGCCGATGCCCACATAGACGCGGCAGATGTTCTTTTGGAGTTTTTTCTCCAAGCGCTCCTTGATGTTGAGGATGCACTGCGACATCTTGTTGATGTTGTTGATGCGTCCCTTGCGAATAAAGGTTGTGGACGGCTCTTGCGCCAGTGCCAGCACCTTGATGCCGCCGTCGGGTTCTTTTTTACCGGCGATGGCCGTCACTTTTGACGAGCCGATTTCTATCGCCACAATGAAATTGTCCGGTGTTGCCATATATGCTTATTTTTTTGTTTTTCGTTTTTTGCAGATAATTTGGTTGGGGTGCTCCACGTTGAGGGCGGTGTATTTGTTCCAGCCCACTTGCGGCATGACCTTCGCATAAAAGTTCTTCAAGTTCTGGAATTTGCATTCGAGGCTGTCTGCCGTGCCGAAGAAAATCACTTGGTCGCCCAAGCGTGGCGTCAGTTCTATCTTCTTGTCGGGGCGCACGTAAATCTGCTCAATCTGATTGTCCCAAAACTCATTGTTCTTGAAATAAAGCCCGAAGCGCACGAGATGCTTTTTGGCAAAGTTGCGGTCGATGTCGCCCGTCGCCACCACGAGGTCCGCCACATAGCCTTGCGGGTTCATGGCGTTGCCGTTGGCGTCGAGGTAATAGTTGTCGCCGTCCTTGCTCATGACGCGCAGAAGCGGCAGGCGTTGCTCGATGAGCACGTTCACGGTGTTGCCGCTCGTCTTGTAGCACACCACGGAACTGATAAACGGGTTCTTTGTAAGCGCCTCCTCAATCTTCTGGCAACTGATTTCGTTCATCGGCCGCCCCACGGGGTACAGGCGGGCCTTCTGCAACAGCCGCTCTGCTTCCGATGCGGTGATGAAGCCCGCGTGCAGGCTGTCCGCCACGGTGAACGTGGCGCGGCGGCAGATGCTGCGGTCGCTCTCGCCGCTCAGCCTGATAAAGGCAAAGATGAGGTAAGCGCCGAGGCAGGCAAGCAGAAGAAGTTTTCCAAAAGTTTTCATGTAAACCCGTTTACTGGTTCGCTAAATATTTTTCTTTAAGGATTTCGGTAAACAAGGGGGCATAGTCGTCCACGTCGCCTGCGCCGAGCAGGATCAAGACATCGAAGTCCTCGTTCTTTATAATGGCGGGCAGGTTTTTCTTCTCTACGATGCGCTTCTTCATGTCGGGGCGCAGGCAGTCGAAGATGATTTGGCTCGTCACGCCGGGAATGGGCTTCTCGCGGGCGGGGTAGATTTCCGTGAGCAGCACCTCGTCGAGCAGCGAAAGGCTGTCGGCAAAGTCTTTGTAGAAGTCGCGGGTGCGGGTGTAGAGGTGCGGCTGGAATATCGCCGAGATCTTGCGCCCTGCAAAGACCTCGCGGATAGAGAGGATGCTCTGCCTGATTTCTGCGGGATGGTGCGCGTAGTCGCTGAGGAATACGATGCGGTCGGTTTTGAGCTTGAAGTCGAAACGGCGGTCAACGCCGCTGAATGTAGCCATGGCCTGCCTGATTTCGCCTGCGCCTGCGCCGGCCAACTGTGCCAAGGCCATTGCGGCGATGCCGTTTTCAATGTTCACGCTCACCGGCACGCCGAGCTCAACGTCCTTAATCGGTTCGATGGGCGAAACGAGGTCGAAGACGATGCGCCCGCCGCCGATGCGCACGTTCTCGGCGTGGAAGTCGCCCGCCTCGCGCGAATAGTCGTAGCGGCGCACGCCCTCTTGCAGGCGTTCCTTCATCTTCAATCCGCGATGAATCACGAGTGCGCCTTCGGGACGGATGAGCGAGGAATAATGCGCGAAGCTTTCCAGATAAGCCTCCTCCGTGCCGTAGATGTCGAGGTGGTCGGCATCGGTGGCTGTAATCACCGAGGCGTAAGGACGCAGATGATGAAAAGAGCGGTCAAACTCGTCGGCTTCTATCACCACAAAGTCACTTTCTGCATTTAAGAGGTAGTTCGTGCCGTAGTTTTTTGTGATGCCGCCGAGGAAAGCGTTGCAACCCACGTGGCTTTGATGCAGCAGATGCGCGGTCATAGCGGTCGTGGTGGTCTTGCCGTGCGTGCCTGCCACGCAGAGGCCGCGCATGGAGCGCGTCAGCGTGCCGAGCAGCTGCGCGCGCTTTTGCAACTCGAAGCCGTTTGCCTTGAAATAATTCAGTTCCTTATGGTCCTGCGGAATGGCAGGCGTGTACACCACCAGCGTATGCTCCTTGTCGCGGCAGGCGGCAGGAATAAGGTCGGGGTTGTCTTCGTAGTGAATGTCTGCACCCTCGGCGCGGAGCTTTTCCGTGAGGGGGCAGCTTGTGCGGTCGTAGCCCGCCACGATGTAGCCTTTGGAAAGGAAGTAGCGTTCCAAGGCACTCATGCCGATGCCGCCGGCACCGATGAAATATATAGATTTGAAATTCATTGTCTATCGTTTTTCCGCCAAGGCGATGACGATGTCGGCGATGTCGTCGGCAGCGTTGGGCTTGGCCAGTTTCAAGATGTTTTCGGCAAGCGATTTCAACTTTGCGTCATCGTTCACCGTATTGATAGCCAGCGGCAGCAGCGTGCGGCGGGCGTTGTCGTCGGGCACATAGATGGCGGCGTCCTTTTGCACGAGTGCCAATGCGTTTTTTGTCTGATGGTCTTCCGCTACGTTGGGCGAGGGCACGAGGATCACGGGCTTGCCCAGCAGGCAAAACTCGGAGATGCTGCCCGCGCCGGCTCGCGAGATAACGAGGTCGGCAGCGGCGTAGGCCGTAGCCATGTCGGAGATAAAGTCTGAGAAATAGAGGTTGCCGGGTTTGCCTCGGCGGTTCATCTCTTCGTTGATTTCTGCGCTGTAATATTTGCCTGTCTGCCAGATAAACTGCACGTCGGTCTGCGCCTTGATAAGCGGCAGGTTGCCGAGCACGCTCTCGTTCATGGTGCGCGCGCCGAGCGAGCCGCCAATCAGCAGCACCGTGCGCTTGCCCGGTTGCAGGCCGAACGTTTTCACGGCTTCTTCTTTCGTACATTTTGGCGCGGTGAGCCCGGCACGCACGGGGTTGCCTGTCAGCAGAATGCGGTCGGCAGGGAAGAAACGCTCCATGCCGTCGTAGGCAACGCATATTTTCGCGGCTTTCTTCGCCAGCAGCTTATTCGTCACGCCGGCGTAGGAGTTTTGCTCTTGCAGCACGGTGGGCACGCCCATCGACTCCGCCACGTTGAGGGTCGGGCCGCTGGCATATCCGCCCACGCCGACTGCCACCTGCGGGCGAAAGTCTTTAAGGATGTCTGCCGCCAGCCTGCGGCTCTTTATGATTTTCATCACTACGGCAAAGTTCTTCCAAAGCCTTTTGCGGTCGAAACCGGCAATGGGTAGGCCTTTGATTTCATAGCCTGCGGCCGGCACGCGCTGCATCTCCATTCTGCCTTCTGCGCCGACAAATAAAATCTTGGCTTCGGGGCGTTTGCGCCGAATGGCATCGGCAATAGAAACGGCCGGGAAAATATGTCCTCCCGTGCCTCCGCCGCTGATGATGATTCTTAGTTCATCGCTCATAGCTATTAATGTTGTCTGTTACAGCGCAAAATTAGCAATTATTTCTTGCTTTACATTAGCAGATAGTTGCTTTTTTTGAAACTTTCTGCTATGAAAATGCCAAAAACGAGCCCGAGCCGCGCAAACATCTTTTTGCGCGGCTCGGGCGAGGCTGTATGTGCAAGGGTTTAGCTGACCTTTTCGAGTTTCTTAATGATAGAGAAGATGAAGAGTGCGCTGAGCAGGCAGATGCCGGCGAGCACGCCCCAAATGATTGGCAGCGAAACGTTTGCGCCCCAAAGCAAACCAGGCACCATTACGAGTTGGTTGCCGACGGCTGTGGCGGCAAACCACAGACCCATCATAAGGCCGGCGTATTTGGGCGGTGCCACCTTGCTCACAAAACTGATGCCGATGGGCGAAAGCAGCAGTTCGGCAAAGGTGAGCACGAGGTAGGTTTCAATCAGCAGGTTGGAGCTGACGCGGGCGGGGTCTGCGCCGGCAGCGATGGCATTGGCCTGGTCGGTAGGACTAAGCAAGCCCATAGAACCTAAGAGCATCAGGCAGAATGCGGCGGCAGCCACGAGCATGCCGAGACCGATCTTGCGCGGGCTGGAAGGCTCTTTGCCAATGCGTCCGAGCCAGCCGAACAGTGCAACGCTCACGGGTGTGAGGGCTACCACGTAGCAGGGGTTAAATTGCTGGAAAATAGGGGCTTTTACCTCAATGCCCTCGGGCGTGATGTTGGTGTATTGCCAGCCGAGATAGGCAGCGGCTGCTACGATGAGGGCGGCACTGATGCCTTTGCCCTGTGCGCTTTTGTTTTGGAACAAACCGAACAAGCCGTAAACGATGAAGATGCAGGCTACGAGGTTGGTCACGTCGAACGCCATGCTTTGCAGCCCGAAGGATTGCGTTTCGGTGTAGTCGCGGGCAAAGAGCGTGAGCGTGTTGCCGTTCTGGTGGAATGCCATCCAGAAGAAAATCACTACGGCGAACACGAGGCAGAGGCAAATAATGCGTTCCTTAGTCTCTTCTTTCGAGAGTTCGGGAGCGGCGGTTGCCGTCTTGTCATCGCCTTTCGCCGTCTTGTTCTCGGTGGCGAGCACGTGCTTGTAAGTACCGCTCGTCACGTAATAAATGGCAATGGAAACGATGAGGCTCACGCAGGCCACGGCAAACGCGTAATGGTAAGAGTCGGCTTCGCTTGCGCCGAGGCTGGTCTGCGCCCATTCCATAATCTTAATGGCGGCCGTCGGGGCGAACATCGCGCCGATATTGATGGCCATGTAGAAAAGGCTGAAGCCGCTGTCGCGCTTGTCGGCATACTGGGGCGCGTCGTAGAGGCGGCCCACCATGACTTGCAGGTTGCCTTTGAACAAGCCCGTGCCGAGGCTCACAAGGATAAGGGCCAGTCCCATGGCGATAATTGCCATGTTGTCGCCGCCCATGGGAATGGAGAGCAACAAGTAGCCGATGAACATGATGAAGATGCCCGTCGTCACCATCTTGCCGAAACCGAAGCGGTCGGCCGCGATGCCGCCGATGACCGGCAGGAAATACACAAGCATCAGGAATGTGGAGTAAATACCGCTGGCAAGTCCCGGTGCGAACCCGAAGTTGGCTTGCAGGTAAAGCAGGAAGACGGCCAACATCGTGTAGTAGCCGAAACGCTCGCCCGTGTTGGCAAGCGCAAGTGCCCATAGGCCCTTAGGTTGTCCTTCAAACATAGTTTTTTGAGATTTTTGAAATGATTATTATTGATTGGGTTTAATGCGTTGGAGAATTGGTTGTAGATTTCGACAAAAACCATAAAAACCGCTTGCGGCGTTTGAAGCCCAAGGGCACGCCGCCGGTTTTAACGCCGAGCATTAAAGCCTTGAGGCTTTTGCTCGCCCTTAATCCCTGCGGCTGCGGTCGGTGCCCGCCCGCTTCAAACGACGCAAGCAAAAAACAGAAAAAAGTAATGCATCTCTTCTTTTACTTTTTACAGAAAAAACGTCCACTTTTTTCTGTTTTTTGCTTGTCCTGTGTGGGCGGGCGGGAACCGACCGCAGCCTTAGCGGGGAAAGCACAAAACGAAAGGCGTTAGACTTTCAGGTTTGGAATTTCACCGATAAGGCGAGCCTCTGGCTCACACAGGGCAAGCGGTTTTGATTGTTTTTGTCAAACTCAACCAACAGGTTAAGTTTATTGCGATTTTTTCAGCAGTGACGTCGCAGCCGAAAGTTCTTCGGCAAGGAAGGGCGCGGTATGCCCTTTGCCGCCGGCCGCTATCTCTTCGGGCGTGCCGCAGGCTATCACTTGCCCGCCGCCGCGTCCGCCTTCAGGCCCCATGTCGATGATGTAGTCGGCCGACTTGATAACGTCCATGTTGTGCTCGATGACAATCACCGTGTTGCCCTTGTCCACAAGGCGTTGCAACACGCCGAGCAGCACGCGTATGTCCTCGAAATGCAACCCCGTGGTGGGCTCGTCTAATATATATATGGTGTGCCCCGTGTCGCGCTTGGAGAGTTCCGTTGCCAATTTCACGCGCTGGCTCTCGCCGCCCGAGAGCGTGGTGGACGATTGCCCGAGTTTGATGTAACCTAAGCCTACGTCCTGCAACACTTTTATTTTGTGCAAGATGCCGGGCACGTTTTCAAAAAACTCGACGGCTTGATTGATGGTCATGTCCAGCACGTCGGCAATACTTTTGCCTTTGAAGCGCACTTCGAGCGTTTCGTGGTTATAGCGTTTCCCGCGGCAGGTTTCGCAAGGCACGAGCACGTCGGGCAGGAAGTTCATCTCGATGTTCTTGTAGCCGTTGCCCTTGCAGGTCTCGCAGCGTCCGCCTTTCACGTTGAAGGAGAAACGCCCTGGCTTGTAGCCCCTGATTTTCGCCTCCGGCAGATTGACGAACAGGTTGCGAATATCTGAGAATACGCCTGTGTAGGTAGCGGGGTTGGAGCGCGGCGTGCGTCCCAGCGGACTTTGGTCCACGGCCACCACCTTGTCTGTCAGTTCGATGCCCTCGATGCTTTCGTAAGGCATGGGCTCTTTGAGCGAGCGGTAGAACTTCTGCGAGAGAATGGGCAGGAGCGTTTCGTTGATGAGGGTCGACTTGCCGCTGCCCGATACGCCCGTAATGCAGATGAACGTGCCGAGCGGAAACTCCGCCGTCACGCCTTTCAGGTTGTTGCCCGTAGCCCCGATGAGGCGCAGCGTGCCTGTGCCTTTGCGCCGCGTAGCGGGGATTTCTATGGTGCGGCGGCCGTTCAGGTAGTCGGAGGTGAGGGTAGAGGCTTTCAGCATCTCGCCGGGTGTGCCGGCAAATACCACCTCGCCGCCGAGACGGCCGGCCCGCGGGCCGATGTCCACGATATAGTCTGCGGCGAGCATCATCTCCTTGTCGTGCTCCACTACAATCACGGTGTTGCCCAGGTCGCGCAGTTCTTTGAGCGAGCGGATAAGTTTTGCGTTGTCGCGCGAGTGCAGGCCGATGCTCGGCTCATCGAGAATGTAGAGCACATTCACGAGTTGCGAACCAATCTGCGTGGCGAGCCTGATGCGCTGGCTTTCGCCGCCCGAGAGCGTCACGGAAGAGCGCGAGAGCGACAGGTAGTCGAGCCCCACGTCGAGCAGGAATTGCAGCCTTGTGCGTATTTCTTTCAAAATCTCGTGTGCAATGGCGCGGTTTTTCTCCGAAAGCTGCGGCTCGATGCTGCCGAGCCATTCTTGCAGTTCTGCAATGTCCATGCGGCTCAGTTCGGCGATATTCTTGCCGGCGAGGCGATAGGAGAGGGCTTCTCGGTTGAGGCGCGTGCCATGGCAGTCGGGGCATACGGCGTCGCGCGAGAACTGTTCTGCCCAACGTTGCGCGGCGGCGGTCATCTCGCTGTCCGCCATTTGTTGCAGATATTTGCCGAGGCCGTCGTAGGTGAGGTAAAGGTCGTTGGTGGTGCGTGCCGTTTCGGCAGGAATGCGCAGCTGTTCGGCCGAGCCGTTGAATATTTCCGCCAAGGCCTCTTCGCCCACGTCCTGCAAGGACGTGTTGAGGTCGCAGTCGTACTTAGCCAAAACGGCTTCTATCTCCCAGAAAATCGCCGCGTTGCGGTATTTCCCCAAGGGCGCAAGCCCGCCTTCACGGATGGAGAGCTTGGAATTGGGGATAACCTTCTCTTGGTCGATGACGCTCACCGTACCCAGACCTTTGCAGTGCGGACACGCGCCTTGCGCGGAGTTGAAAGAGAAGTTGTGCGGCGCCGGCTCGCGGTAACTGATGCCTGAGACGGGGCACATGAGGTTTTTGGAAAAATAGCGCACAGCGTTCTTGCCCTCCGCCTCCGCGTCCTTGTCGTACACCATCATCAGTCCGTTGCCCTGCGCGAGGGTGTGCCCCACGCTTTTGCGTAGCCGCTCCGCGTCCTTCGCGCTCACCTTGAGTTTGTCTACCACCACCTCGATGTCGTGGTTTTTGTAGCGGTCGAGTTTCATGCCCTGCACCGCCTCGCGCAGTTCGCCGTCCACGCGCACCGTGAGAAAGCCTTTCTTGCGCACGGTCTCGAAGAGTTCTTTGTAATGTCCCTTGCGCGTGCGCACCAGCGGCGCGAGTAGCAGCACCTTGCGCCCTTCGTAGTCCGAGAGGAGCATGTCCACGATTTTCTCTTCCGTATATTTCACCATCGGCTCACCCGTCACGTAACTGTAAGCCGTGGCGGCGCGGGCGAAGAGCAGGCGCAGGAAGTCGTAGATTTCGGTAATGGTGCCCACGGTGGAGCGCGGGTTGCGGTTGGTGGTCTTTTGCTCGATGCTGATCACGGGGCTGAGGCCGCTTATTTCGTCCACGTCGGGGCGGTTCACGCTGTCGAGGAAGTTGCGGGCGTAGGCCGAGAAGGTCTCGATATAGCGGCGTTGGCCTTCGGCATATATCGTGTCGAAGGCCAGCGAACTCTTACCGCTGCCGCTAAGGCCGGTAATCACGCTAAGGCTGTGGCGCGGCAGGGACACGTTGATGTTTTTCAGGTTATGCTCTCGCGCACCGATTATATTGATGTGTCCTGCCGGGCTGTGCGCCTCGGTATGTCCTTTGATTTTGTCCAATGTTTGTTTATTAGTAGACGAGTTTTCAAAGAAAACGAGTAGACGAGATAAGGATGTCTTGCTAATTATATTTAAGATGAGTAACTTGTCTTGTTTGCTTGTATACTCGTTTACTTGTTTACTAAAAGCACATTCTGCTTATTGCGCCGTGGTGCTTTCCGTATATCCGCGCAGCACGTTAATCACTTTCTTGTATTCGTACTTTTTGCCGTCGGCACCCTGTGCCTGCACGTAGAGATAGTAGCCGCCGTCGGGCGCGTCCTTGCCGCCGCTCTTGCCGTCCCAGCCGCCTGCCGGGTCAGTCCATTCGTAGAGCTTCTTGCCGTTGCGGTTGAACACGATGGCCTTGAACGAAACAATGCTGCGGTAGCCCTCTTTGGCCTTAAACACGTCGTTGATGCCGTCGCCGTTGGGCGTGAAGGCGTTGGGAAATTCCAGCAGCGACTCGCTGATGGTGATGTTGAACGGCTCGCCGCCGTCGCTTTGGTCGTATTCAATCACGTCGTCGCCGTTTACGAAACTCACCAGCAGTGTTACGGTGAACGTGCCGCTTTCGGCAAACGTGTAAGAGGTGGTTTCCTCGTAACGCGTCAGGAAGGGAGCACTTTCTCCAGCGCGGACAAACCGCCACTCGTAGCGCGGGGTGTATGCGCCAAGGTCTTTCGGGTTGGCGCGAAACGTCGCCGTCATAGGCGCGTCGCCGTTGAAACTCGTTTCTTCGGAAGTTTCTCCCTTATTGTTTGTCACGGTCATGGTCGGCTCTGCCGAGGGCAGTTCGTCGTTAACCGCAGCCTGTACACCAGTGGCGAGGCACAGCATTAGGAGGAATATGTAAAGCGTTTTGCCGTTCATACGTCGCAATTTTCCGCAAAATTACTATTTTCTTAGGTTACAGGGCTTGGTAACGGTGAAAAATGTAAGAAAGCGCATCGGCAGGCGGAGGCGCAATTATCGTGCAAGCGAGTGCAAAAGAGCTTGCTCATATTGCCGAGCGCAGCCGATAATATTGAATTATCGTGCAAGGCGAGTGCAAAAGAGCTTGCTCATATTGCCGAGCGCAGCCGATAATATTGAATTATCGTGCAAGCGAGCGCAAAAGAGCTTGCTCATATAGCCGAGCGCGGCCGATAATATTGAATTATCGTGCAAGGCGAGTGCAAAAGAGCTTGTTCATATTGCCGAGCGCAGCCGATAATATTGAATTATCGTGCAAGCGAGTGCAAAAGAGCTTGTTCATATTGCCGAGCGCGGCCGATAATCTCAAAGCAAATAAAACGAACCAATTTGCACAAACGTCCGGTAAATGATTGGGGCGGGCTGTAAGCCCAAATGTTGCCCATAGCCCAGGGCAGCGCCCTGGGGGAACGTAGACCGCGATTGATACATTCGGCATTTTTGCGCTGGCACAAAAATGCCACGCGCCGAAAGCGCGTAACCCATTAATGCCCTTAACGCCCCACGGGGCGTTGCCCCTCATAATGCAGGCTGCTCTTACAGAGCGCGACACTTTAATCAATGCAACATCGCTCCCCCGGGCGTTGCCCGGG
>JALFJC010000078.1:0-26786 GCA_022775595.1 Bacteroidales bacterium
ACCCCACAGTTACGGTCAAGGTGGTTGAGGGAATCGGCGAATGGCTCGACCGCCACGGCATCGCCGACGTGAACGAAATTATCGGGGCATTGGAACAATGAATGTTGCGCTTGAAATATGCGTCAGCACCATCGGCGGCGCACTGGCAGCCCGCCGGGGCGGCGCGGACAGGATAGAACTGTGCGCCGCGCTCTCCGAGGGCGGCATCACCCCCTCGGAGGGACTCATCGCAGCCGCGCTGGAACTCGAGGGCATCAAGAAGAACGTGATTATCCGTCCGCGCAGCGGCGATTTCCTCTATGATAAAGACGAACAGCGCGTTATGCTCGCCGATATCCGCACCGCAGTGCGCCTCGGCGCAGATGGCATCGTGACGGGTGCGCTCCTGCCCGACGGCGGCATCGACACGGAGCTTCTCCGCCGCTGCCTTGACGCAGCCGACGGCCTTCCCTTTACCTTCCACCGCGCCTTCGACCTCTGCAGCGAGCCGCGCCGCGCCCTCGACCTCCTCATGGCAGCCGGCGTGAGCCGCGTGCTGACATCGGGTGCGGCGGCTACCGCAGAGCAGGGCATACCCTTGCTGAAAGAACTCGTGCGCCAGGGCGGCACGGACATTATCATTATGCCCGGCTGCGGTGTGACGGAGCAAAACGTGGCGCGGATCGTGCGCGAAACGGGCGCAACGGAGATCCATTCCTCCGCCTCCGCCACCGTGGGCAGCAAGATGCTGTTCCGCCACGGCGGCGTGGCGATGGGCAAGGGCGATGCAGACGAATACGCCCGCCGCGAAACTTGCGCAGAGCGGGTGAATGCCTTGAAGCAAATCCTCGACGAAATCTCAGAGGGGTAAAATAGGGCGAAATCTTACGGAAACGCCGCTTTGCTTACGGGCAAGGCGGCGTTGCTGCTACAATATTTTGACACGCCAATTTTTCAAAGTAGCGGCGAAAACTTAACGAAAACGAATTTTTTACGGCAAAAAGTCCCTTTTTTTAGCATTTGTTTCGCCGTGAATTTTTTCTTTCTTACTTTTGTACCGATTAAGCAGATATTTCTTCCTGCAAAGTATCAACCCAAAACGCTGACGTTTTGCCAAAATAAGGTTGCAGGCACTAAGCAAAAACTATCGTTGAGACGCATTTCGCTAAACTCGCGCAAACTATCAACCAAATTATAATTCATCAAATCTTTTATCGTATGGGTAAGAAAATCTACTCTTTATTCTGCCTCTTCTGTGCCCTCTTCGGAGGCTGCCTCACAGCTTCTGCACAGGCTTTCGAGGTCGCGCCGATTTCTTCGCTTGCCGAAATCACGACGGGCAGCAACACCTACTACGCCCTCATGGCTGTGGACAAGAAGAATGCTGCCGGCGCGTGGAACTCGCGCAATGAGACGTTCCTCTTTGTCAACTCCGCCAATGCTTTCAAGCACTACGTGCAGTTTGGCACGGCGATGACTAAGGACGACATCGTGGGCAAACTCGAAAGCAACCCCGAATATTTCTTCAAACTCGAAACCTCCGGCGACGGCTACAAGTTCCAGAACCTCAAGACGGCGGGCTATTTTTACCAGACCGAGGTGAGCGGAAAGACGTTCACGCAGACCATGTCGTCCGCAACGGAAGAACCGGGCGTTTACACGCTCGAAGCCTACGCGGAAGACTACAATGGCTCCAAGACGTTCAGCATCAAGGACGGCGCCAACTATCTCGGACAGTATGCCAGCGGTGCCAACGTGAACAACGACTATACCGAGGCCGGCAAGTTCACCTTTGTCATCTACAAAGTCGCAGCTGCCGCCACGGCCATTAACGCTTCTTTCTATTATTACAATGCCGACGGCACGCAACTGCTCAATAGCGATGCCTTCATCGGCACAGTCAGCGAATCGGCCAATACGGTGGGTGCGCTTTCCAAGGCTCTGCCCGCTTATGTTGCCGCCAAGTTCTATGCCGACGAGGCATTCACAACCGAAGTCGCTCCCGAAACAGAGGTGACGGCTTCTGCGACCTATTATGTCAAGACCGCTTACAACGAAAACTTCATCTATCCCGCTGACAACGCTACTTATTTCGCGCTGAAAACGGGCGACAACTATCTCGGTACGACCTTCGGCCTCTCGCCCTCGTTTGAAAACCGCAAGGCCATTGCCCTCACGCTTTCCGGTGACTGGTACAACGGCTATTCGCTCGTGGCTTACGACGGCCGCAAGCTTTATTACGACGGCTCGCAGAATATCTATTGGAGCGAGACGGACTATCGCTGGGCCATCGACAACGAGTGCAAGTTCAAGGACGCTTCGGGTGAGAAATATCTTGCCATTTACAGCACCAACTGCCTGCTCAGCACTTCCTTCGCCGCCGAACTCGCCACTTCCGCCGCTACTGCCGCCATTCTCGCCGGTATCGACGAAACGCAGCAGTACGTTGGCTCTTACGAAAAAGACCAGGCCGGCGTTACCTTCGACGACATTGTAAAAGGCAAAAAGACTTCCGGCTTTGTTGAAGGCACTTATTATTTTATAGAGAATGCCGCCAACACCGCCACAACGCTTTCTGCCGCCGGCGCAGTGCTGGGCAGCGATGCAACCCTTGCCGCTCCGCTCTCGCTCTCTGAAAATCCCGGTTTCGCCGAACTTTGGGTGTATACCGACGGCAAACTCAAGAACCTCAACACAGGTCTTTACCTCGCCGCCTCTGCCGACTTGCAGGCAGAGGGTGCATCTTGGACGCTGGCCGCCAACGACCTCGGCGGTGACTATGCTTACAACATCACCGCAGGCGGCACGCCGCTCGCCCTTGATGCCGAAGGCAACGTAACCACCGCCGCACCCGCCGACGACTTCGCCGGCTGGAAGTTCCACAAGGCCACCCGCATCACGCTGCCCCTCATCTTCGGTGATCAAGGCACGTATGCCGCCATCAGTTCGCCCGTCGCCCTTTCCACGGCCGACGTGAACACTAAGATTTATGCCGGAGCCACGTTGCAGGACGGCGTGCTTTATCTCGAAGAAAGCACGCTCCAGCCCGGTGCAGGCTACATTATTATCAATAAGGTTTATGCAGCCGAGGTTTCTTTCGACATTGTTCCCGCCGCAGGCGAGGCTTCTTCTCTGCTTTCGGGCACGAACGTTACGCTCGAAGTGGCCGCCGGCAGTGCAGCCGACTACCGCGCCTTCACCTTCACGAGCCTCACGCCGATCTTCGCCGCGCCCGAAACGGCCATCGCCGCCAACACGGCTTACCTTAAAGCCAACGGCACGGCTTTGCCCGAGACCATCAATATCAGCACGAACCAGCAGACGGGCATCAAGTTCACCTTTGCCGCTCCCGATGCGTCTGCTTCCGCTCCCGTTTACGATCTGAGCGGTCGCCGCACGGGCGGTAGCCTCGGCCGTGGCATCTATATTCAGAACACCCGCAAGTTTTTTGTAAAATAAGACTTACGGAATATCATTATCCAAAAAGCAACTGCGTGCCGGAACTTTCCGGCACGCAGTTGCTTTTTGGATGATTGTTTATGATAATTGTTCTCTATTCGCGAGGCTGTGATGTTTCGAAATCCTTGCTCCCGCGCAGGGCCTGCCAATACACGGCGCAGGCGGTGCAGAAATAAATGGCGGTTTGCAGCCAAAGCATGGAAGTCTCGGCGGTGAGGTCGGAAAGGCGTGCGCCGGCGTTGTTCATCGCTACAAATCCGTGGATGCCGTAAGTAGAGGGGAAAATGCAGGCAAGGGTGCGCCAAAACGGCGGCACCGCGCTCTGCGGCCACGACACGCCGGAGATGAAGAGCAGCAGCACGGAGGTGAACACGATGAGCATGATGCTCGTCTCGCGGTGGCGTACCAGTCCCGAAAGGGTGATGGCGAAGAAAATGGCGGCCAAGAGGAAGGGAACGATGAAGAGTGCAAGGTCGTGCGGCACGAAGAGATGGTTGAGGCTGAACAGGCGGGGCACGATGATCAGCACGTAAATCGACAGCGGCAGGTAAATCAGCAGATACATCGCGGCTTTGCCCAAGACGAACGGTATGGGGTTGGTGGTTTGCAGCCCTGCGGGCACGAGCAGATGCCCCGGGTTGCGCTCGCGGCGCGTGCCCGCCGCCATTCCGATGCCGAGCAGCAGCGTTTGCTGCAACACAAGCATCAGCACGGCGGGGATGAGGAAGGAGGCAAAGCCGTTTTGCGGGTTGTAAAGGCAAATGTCCTTGTACTCAATGGGGTGCTCCACAACCCGCGCCTGTTCCTGCGTGGCTCCGGGCGTGCGCTCCACTTTCAACTTTGCGTTCATTTTCAGCGAGGCGTTCATCGCAGAGGTGTAGACGGCCTTGTAATAGAGCATGCTGCTCATGTCGGAAAATGCGCTTACGGTGGTCTGCTTGCCGGCGGCGAGGTCGGCGGCGAAGGTGCGCGGAACGTTGATGATGCCGTAAGCCTCGCGCCGCTTCATAGCGGCTTTTGCTTCTTCCATGTTGGCAGCGTAGGCCACGATGTGCGCGTCGGGCGTGGCGTCGATGTTTCTCAGAAACTCGCGGCTCTGCGCCGAGCGGTCGTTGTCTATGGCCACCACGGGCACCTCGCGCACCGCTTCGTTTGTGTAGATGAAGCAGTAGAGCAGAGGGTAGGCTAGGGGCACTATGAAGAAGAAAATCATCACGCCTTGGTCGCGCAGGGCGGTGCGCCCCTCTGCCAGGAAGTTGCCGAGGGCGCAGCGAAAAAAGTCCGTGAATATATTTTTCAAACGATTGGGCATTCTATATATAAATATTGTGTCTTATGGCACATACTCCATTTTCGTCGTCACCTTGTATATGCGGCGCGAGAGCAGCACGGGCAGCAGGGCAAATGCAAGCAGCGCGAGCAGGAAGGGCCAGGCGGCAAGCAGCGGCCAGCCGTTGAGGGCGGAGTTTACGTAGATGAGGAAATAGTGGCGCAGCGGGAAGAGGAGCGATAGGCCTTGCAGCATGGGGTGCATGGCCATTACGGGAAACGAGATGCCGGCGATGCTGAACGAGATGACGCCCCAAAGCGAGGCGAACGACAGTGCAAGGCGCAGCGTGGGCGCGGCGGCGTACATGGCAACGCCCAGTCCCTGGGCGGCAAAGATGAAAAGCCACACCGCACCGAGCATCGTGGGTATGCCGCACAGGCAGGGGAAACGTAGGTAGCCGTAGACAAGCAGCACGTATATCGTGCCGAGTATGAGGAAGATAACTGTTTGCGGCAAGAGTTTTCCTAAAAGTGCCATGAAGGGCTTGCCGCCCGCTGCGTTGTACCACGCCCGCGCGGTGCCCTCCTTCGTTTCCGTGCCGATGGCGTAGATGGTGAGCATGAAGATGAAAATCATCAGCAGCCCAGGCAAGATGCCGTTGCTCAGGTAGAGATTATAGTTGAGCCACGGGTTGCCGAGCGCGTGCATGTCGATCAGCACGGGTTGCAGGAACGCCATAGCCTGCCCCTCTGTCGCTCCTTTTGCGTAGAGCACGCTGCGTGCCGCCGCGCCCGATGCAAGTTCCGACATCGTGCGCATATCGCGATAGAGCAGAGAGGCAGGCACAAGGAAAGAGTTGTTTGTGTAAAACGACACGGTGGGCACTTCCTGCCGCTGCGCTTTGCGGGAGGTGCCGCGCGGTATGTAGTAAAAGCCGTAAATCTCTCCCCGTTGCATGGCTTGGCGCGCCTCCGTCGCGTTGGGGTAGTGCGCCGTTATGTCCGTTTGCTGGAAAGCGTCGAGGTTGCGGGCAATGGAGCGCGTGGTGGCGGTAGCGTCTTCGTCCACCAGCCCGAGCGGCAGGTCGGTGGGCAGCCCGTTTGCCATCAGCGTGAGGAAGAACACGTAGCAAAACAGCGGCGCGCCTATTGCGGCAAACCAGAAAATGGGCTGCCGCCAAAGGCGTTTTATTTCGCGGATGATTACGTTTCGGAGCATAATGTTATCGTCCTATTTTTATAGCCCACGAATCTCACGAATTTACACGAATCTTTGCTTTGTGATTTTTAATGGCGACCTGTTCGGTCGCACGAATTTTCACGAATGCACTCATATTATTAGTGTGATTAGTGCGACCGTACAGGTCGCCATTATTTTCATTGAAATGCTTCGTGTAGATTCGTGAGATTCGTGGGCATAAAAAAAACTTCGTGGTCGAAATAAATTATGTGGCTTTAATTTGCGCTGCATATCACGCTCATGCCCGGGCGCAGGCCTTCCACCGGGCTTTCGGGGGCGGCTTTCACCTCAAAGGTCTTCATGTCAAACTGCCCCGTGGTCTTCGTGGCTTTCCAGGCGGCGTAAGTGCCGAGGTCTTTCATGTAGAACACTTTGAGCGTTACCTCCTTATTGCCGAGCGCGGGAATGGTGGCCTTGAACGTCTTGTTCATGCCGAAGGCGGCGAGGCGGTCTTCGCGCACGTTGAAACTTACCCACATGTCGCTCATAATGGCGATGTTCATAATGGGTGCGCCTGTGCCCACGAGTTCGCCCACGGAGGGGAATACGTCTGTCACTTCGCCGTCGGCGGAGGCGATGAGCCATGTTTCGTTGATGTAAGAGGTCACCTCGTCCACCGCGCCCTTGGCTTTCGCTACGATGGCGCGGGCTGCGGCCTTGTCTTCCTGTTCCGCACCGTTCACGGCCATGTCATACTGCGCTTTGGCGGCGCGTTCCGTGGCGAGGGCGGCATCGCGCTGCGCCGTCACTTCGTCAAACTTTTGCGCCGTCATCACGCCCTGTTCGTAGAGGCGTTTCACGCGGTCGTACGATTTCTGCGCAATGGCCGTGGCTGCTTTCGCCTTTTGCCACATCTCGTAAGCCGCCTGTTTCTGCTCGGCACGTGCGCCCTTATCCGCCTTCTGCTGTTGCGCTTCGGCAGCCTGCCTTGCGGCAGAGGCCTGTTCGAGTTTCGCCGCCACGTCGGGGGCTTCGAGGCGTGCCAGCGTGTCGCCACGGTGCACGAAGTCGCCTTCTTTCACGCGCAGTTCGAGAATGCGCCCCGGCACCTTGCTCGATACGCGGTATTCCGTCACGTCGGCCTGTCCCTGAATCAGGTCGGCCTGCGGACGGTAAGCCAAGTAGCCGCCCACGGCGGCGAGCACCACTAAACCTGCCACTACGAGCAGGCCGGGCAAAATCTTTGTCAATGAATTTTCTCTGGACATAGTTTCTTCTTTTTTGATGTTGTCGTTTGAGGGTCGGAATATCCGGAAAGTCTGGGCCTTCCGGATATTCCGGGTATAGGCCCGGCTTATTTCAATTCGCCGATGGCCTTTTGGTATTCAGCGCGTGAAATCATGATGTCGATTTGCGCGTCGATTTTGTCGCTATGCGCTTGCAGCCAGGCCGTTTGTGCGGCGAGCAGGTCGCTCGTGGGGATAACGCCCTCCTTGAAACCGAGGCGGGCGGTGCGCAGGTTTTCCTCGGCATTGTCGAGGTTGCGGAGCGAGAGTGAGAGTTTCTTGTTCGCCTCGTTCACGCGGAAGGCCTGCTGCGTAACTTGCAGTCGGATCTTCTCTTCCGCGTCCTCGCGGCGCAGGGTAGCCATGCGCGCCTCGGCGCGTGCCGCGCGTACCTTATATTTCCCCTCGCCCCAGTTCCAAACGGGGATATTCAGCGTTACGCCCACGCTCCACGTGCCGCGGAACTTGCGCTCAAAGCCGTTTTTAAGCGCGGGGTTTGTCAGGGCAAAGCCGCCCATAAGCGCGAGATGGGGCAGAAACTCCGAGCGTTCCACCTTGATTTTCTCCTTATAAATATTGTCTGCCAGCGAGAGTTGCGCCAGTTCCGGGCGGTTGGCTATTGCGCCGTCGGGGTTGGCGGCGATGTCATCGGTAGGGCAGGGCAGATTTTCCCATTGCTCGCCGTCGAGCACCAGTTCCGTTTCGAGCGGCAGACCGCACAGCTCGCACAGAGCCATGCGCGAGAGCGTCAGTCCGTCGCACACTTTCGTCAGTGTCATCTCAGCCTCGTTAAGCTTTACGCTCACCGACAGTTCGTTGGCCTTCGTGGCCACGCCTTCGGCAATCATCTTCACAAGGTCGCTGTCGAGGCGTGCCAGCATGTTGCGGTAACTCTCGGCGAGCGTCTTCTTGTTTTTCAGCGAAACGATTTGCCAGTACGCCTTGTCCACGCTCAGCAGGAGCGATTGCTCTTCCGCGTCGAGTTGCTTGCCGGCCAGCTGTTCAGAGAGGCGCGTGATGCGGTCGTACGCCTTGATTTTGCCGCCCATATAGAGCGGTTGCTTGAGGATAACCGCGCCCACGGTGAGGTTGCGCGTGTCGGTGTGCAGCGCGTCTACGAGTCCTTGGCCGAGACTGTTGCCGAAGGCACCCGCTTGCCCGAGATACGCTCCCATGTTCTGCGCCAGCGGCGCGAGTTCGGGATGCTGCGCGAGGATTTGCCCGGCCATTTGCTGCATCTGCCCGCTCATGGACGTTCCGAGCGAGGAGAGTTTAGCCTTCTGGTCGTCGCTGAGGAGCGAGAGTTCGTCGCCCGTGCGCATGTATGCGGCCGTAATGTCAATTTTAGGCAGATAGTTTGTAAATGCCGCCTTGCGCTCGTTGTGCGCCTTGTCGATATTGGCGCGTGCTGCGGCAATGGAGCGGTTGTTGCGCAGGGCCATGGCGCGGCAGCTGTCGAGCGAAACCGGCTGACCGGCTGCTGCCGTGAGGCATTGGCAACAAAGGAGTAATACGATACTGAGTTTCTTCATTTTTCTGATAATATTCTTGCGGTGTACGGTGCAAAGATAGTGCAAGCGAGCGCAATAAAGTTTACTTTAATTGCCGAGCGCCGCCTATCTTCTGCAAAGTTACGCCATTCCTTTGAAACATTGCTTTTCTTATAGGAAATTACGAGTTTTAGGACAGGATTTTCGTTATTTTTCAATATTAATAGAAATTGTAAAGGAAAAATAGTAGAATGGAAACGAGTAATTTCTAACAGAGTCGGTTTACCCCGCAATTTGCTCCGTCAGATTTTTTCCTAATCCCGAGATAATTTTCGCTTGCTGCCTGATATTTTTTCCTTTCCTATAAGATATTTTTTTGTTACAAACTTTGTAACGGCCGTTACAAAGTTTGTAACACGTATTAGAAAGTTTGTAATACATGTTACAAAGTTTGTAACAAAAAATATCCTATATGAGAGGAAAAACTTGTCAGGAGAAAATAAAAAATATCTCCGTGAAAGTAAAAACTCTCACGGAGTTAACGGCGCGGGGATTAGTGAAAAACAGGAGTGGATGCAGGGCATCACAACGGGTCCACGTCGAAATAGAAATCTACGCCCTTGAAGGCGGGGGAGGAGAGGAGCTGCTCGCGGGCGGAAAGGAGGAAGCCGCGCACCCGCGCGGGACTGTGGCCGGCGGGAAGCTTGAGCATGAGTTTGCGGATATACATCAGATGCACGCGCGCCACGCCGGGGCGGTCGGGACCCATAAGGTCGTCCGCGCTGAAAGCTGCGTGCAGCAGGCGGGCATAATGGGCGGCGGCGCTTTCGCATACTGCCTCTTTGCGGTGGCGCAGGAAGATGTTGATGAGGCGCACCTCGGGCGGGAAGCGAAAGGCGCGGCGCTCCGCGAGCTGCGTGCGGTACATGCCTTCGTAGTCGCCGCGCACCACTTGGTCGATGACGGGCAGGTCGGGCTGGCGCGTCTGCAAGATTACCAAGCCCTGCTTGCCTCGGCGGCCGGCGCGGCCCGCCACTTGCGACATCATCTGAAAACTGCGCTCGTGGGCGCGGAAGTCGGGCTGCGAGAGCATTTGGTCGGCGTTGAGTATGCCCACCACGTGTACGTTGTCGAAGTCAAGACCCTTGGTCACCATTTGCGTACCGATGAGGATATCGGTGCGGCGGTGCTGGAAGTCGTCGATGATGCGCTCGTAGGCCGTGCGGGAGCGGGTGGTGTCTAAGTCCATGCGCCCGATGCGGGCTTCGGGGAAGCTGGCTTTCGATACGGCCTCAATCTTCTCCGTGCCGCAGCCGATGTCGCGCAGTTCCGTGCCGCCGCAGGCGGGGCAGACGGAGGGCACGGCATAAGTGGCGCCGCAGTAGTGGCACACGAGGCGGTGGATATTTTGGTGGAATGTAAGCGTCACGTCGCACCGCTGGCAACGCGGCGTCCAGCCGCACGTATGACATTCGAGCACGGGTGCATAACCTCGGCGGTTTTGAAAGAGGATCACCTGCTCTTTCGCGCAGAGCGCGGCGCGGGTCTCCTCGAGGAGCGCGGGCGAGAGCGGCGTTTTCATCAGTTTCTTGCGGCGCAGTTCCTTTACGTCCGCCACGGCGATGGCGGGTAGGGGCACGCCGGAGAAGCGGCTGCGGAGCGTGACCAGTCCGTACTTGCCCGTCTCGGCGTTGCGGTAGGTCTCGATGGCGGGCGTGGCAGTGCCGAGCAGTACCTTGGCACCGGCAAAGCGTGCCAGCACGATGGCGGCATCGCGGGCATTATAGCGCGGGGCGGGATCTTGCTGCTTGTAGCTCGTTTCGTGCTCTTCGTCCACAATGATCAGTTTGAGATTTGAGAATGGCAGGAAGAGCGAGGAGCGCACGCCGAGTATGAGGGGAAAGGCGCGGGGAGAAAGCTGCCGCTGCCATAGTTCCACGCGCTCGGCATCGGGAAACTTGGAGTGGTAAACTCCCATCTGCTCGCCGAACACGCGCCCGAGGCGGGCCGTGATCTGCGTGGTGAGGGCTATTTCGGGCACGAGGTACAGCACCTGCCCGCCAGCGGCCAGCACCTCGCGTATGAGATTGATGTAAACCTCGGTTTTGCCGCTCGACGTTACGCCGTGGAGCAGGCAGACTTCTTTTTCCTGCCAAGCGTCGCGTATCTCATCGCAGGCTTTCTGTTGCGCCTCGCTCAGCTGGCGCGTGAGGGCGGAGGGCATGGCCTTGTAAGCAGTGAGTCGCTCCGTTTCCACCTCAAAACTCTCCAAGAAGCCGCGCCGGCGCAGGGCAGCGTATGCGGCGTCGCTGCCTGCCTCGCCCTGCGTGAGTGCTTGTTTGCTCACGCTTTGCAGGAGCGTGTAGTTTTTAAGGCTAAGGGCGGTGGCGCAAGCAGAGAGGTCAAGGTAGCGCAAAAGGAGTTTCTCTTGCGCCGGAGCGCGGCGGAGCGCATCGAGGGCGGCGTTGAGGGCGGTTTCGTCAAAGAGATGTTCGGCCAGCCGGCAGCGTGTTTCGAGGCGCGGCTTGAAGGCTGCTGCCATACGCTCCATCACCTCCGCCGCGCCCAAAGAGAGCAGGCGGCGCACGGCGGGCAGGAGGTTGCTGCGCTTCATGGCCTTTTCGAGGTCGGCGATGCTGATGCCTCCCTCGCGCGGCAGGGCGGCGAGGAGGTCGGCATCGCGCGGCGAAAGCGTGTCGTCATCGGCGAAGTCGGGCCGGCGCGCCACGATGGTCTCGCTGCTGGGTTTCAGCCCGGAGGGCAGGGCGGCTTTGAGCACTTCGCCTTCGGTGCACATATAATAAGATGCCATCCATTCCCACAGATGCATTTGCAACTCGTTTACCACGGGCTGCTCGTCAAGCAGTTCCTCCACGCTTTTGAGTTGCACGCCCTCGCCGGGAGCATCGTCGTGCAGGCGCAGAATAAGTCCCGTGTACCGCCGCCGCACGCCGAAAGGCACGACTACGCGACAGCCCGCCTTTGCCCGCTCTTCAAGGGCGGGCGGCAGCAGGTAGGTGTAAGCGCCGGGGGCGGCGAGGGGAAGGAGAATGTCGGCGAACATGAACATCTATTTAGTTCCACGAATTACCTCTTTTTTTGCCCACGAATCTCACGAATCTACACGAATCTCTGCTTTGCATTTTTTAATGGCGACCTGTACGGTCGCACTAATCACACGAATGCAATCAGTAGATTAGTGAAAATTCGTGCGACCGAACAGGTCGCCATTTATTTCATTGAAAACGTTTCGTGTAAATTCGTGAGATTCGTGGGCAAAATAAAATCCGAGGACAAAAAAACTATTTGTGGACAAAGAAATCACCCAAGATTAATTGTTGGGACTTTTCATAAACACGCGGGTAAACGACTTGGGGCATTCGGTCTCGAAATGCAGCAGTTGGCGCGTGATGGGGTGATAGAAACTGAGGCGGAAGGCATGGAGGGCGAGGCGCCCGATGGGGTTGTCGCCGTTGCCATACTTGATGTCGCCGCAGACGGGGCAGCCGAGGTCCTGCGCGTGGACGCGGATTTGGTTTTTGCGCCCCGTTTCGAGTTTCAGTTCGAGGAGCGTGTAGCGGCCGTTGGTGCGCACGGTGCGGTAGTGCGTGATGGCATACTTGCCGCCGCCGGGGTCGTTGGGCGAGGAGTAGGTGAAATATGCCTTATTGTCTTTCAGCCAACTCTCCACCGTGCCTTGCGGCTGCTGCGGCTGGCCCGAGACGAGGGCGTAATAGCGGCGGTCGGCCACGATGTCGCGCCAGTTGTGCTCCAAAATCTGCTCCGCTTCGAGCGTCTTGGCATAGATGAGCAGGCCGGAGGTGTCGCGGTCGAGGCGATGCACCACGTGCGCCCGCTCCTTGATGTGGCATTTGTGGAAATAATCGTCGAGAATAGTCTTGACGCAGAGCGAATGGTGCGAGGTGGCCATTGAAAGGATGCCGATGCTCTTCTCAATAACCACGAGGTGCTGGTCTTCGTAAATGAGTTTCACGAAATTGCTCCGCAACTCCGTTTTGGGCTTCGACTTGCTGATTTCCACCGTCATGCCGGGGCGCAGGGCGAAGTCGTAGGCGCGTGTTATCTTTTTGTCCACCAGCACGCCGCCGCCCGTGAGAATGGCTTTGGCGCGGTTGTGGCTGATGCCGTTGAGCGATTTCTGTATGAACGGAAGCAGCGTGTCGGCTTCCTTGACCCTGAAGGTTGTGTAGCGGTATTGTGCGTTGCTGCGCATGGTTGTGAAAGGTATGATGTTGGGGCGAAATGACTAAAACTGCATCGTGATGCGTCCGTTGATTTGCAGGCCGGTGAGGTAGTTGGGCACGGCGTACTGCGTATTGCTGATGTCGGTGACCCAGTAGTAGGAGTTGACGTTCTTGATGCCCAAGAGATTGAAGGCATCGAGTCCGAGCCATACGTTCTTGAAGATTTTGCCGAAGCCGTGCTGAATGTGCCGGTCTTCGTTTTTGACGAGTCGGTAGCTCATGCCCACGTCCACGCGCTTGTATGCCGGGGCGCGGAGCGTCTGCTGGCTGCGCTCGCTGCGCGGCGGGCCGAACGGCAGGCCGTCGGCAAAGGCGGCTTTGAGCGTGAAGCGCCAGCGCGTGCTGCCGGGGAAGTAGTCCGTGAAATAGAGCGACACGTTATAGCGTTGGTCGGTGGGGCGCGGTATCCACACGCCGTCGATCTTTTCTTTCGTGCGCATCAGCGAGAACGTGATCCAAGAGTCCGTGCCCGGCACAAACTCGCCAAAGAGTTTGAAGTCGATGCCGGCTGCATAGCCCTTGCCCACGTTGCGACCGTAATAAACCACGCGCACATTGTCCACCGTGTAGGGAATAAGGTTCGAAAGCGCCTTGTAATACGTCTCCACCGTGAAGCGGAAGGGGCGGTCGAAGAGGCGGAAGGTGTAGTCGCTGCCGAGGACGAAGTGAATGGAACGCTGCGACTTGATGTTGTGGTTGAGGTTCACCGTTGCCGCGCCGTGGAAGAGCGTCGTGTCGCGTATCTCCTTGTAGAAAGGTGCTTGGTAGTAGAAACCCGTGGCGAAGCGAAACGTCCACTTTTCCGCCTTGGCGGGCAGGAAGCCCACAGACAGGCGAGGCGAGAGGAGCGTCTCTTTGTTCCAGTCCCACGACGTGAGGCGCAGGCCGTAAGTCAGGTTGAACAGTCCCGCCTTCGTCTTGAAGCGCCACGTGTCTTGCGCAAAGGCGTTCCAGCGGTTGTTGGAGAGGTCGCTCTTGGCGCGCAGGCTGTAAATAAGCGAGAGCACGTCCTCATCGTAGGGCAGGGAATAACCCATAGAATCGCGCATCTCCCACTCGCGGGCGTTTTCCTTGATGCTTTGCCGCTGCCATTCCACGCCTGCCTGTAAGGTGTGGCTTTTGAAGCGCGTGCGGAATTTCAGAGCCGTGTTGAACACATTGGCCCGCAGGCGGTTGCGGGCATGCTCCATATAAGTGCCCACGCCGAAATAGTCGGCGGAAATGGCATCTTCGAGCCAGTATTCGCCGTTGATGTCGTAGGTTTCCTCTTCGCGCGTGGTGAACGAAGAGCATTGCAGGGCGAGGAAAGTTTCAGGGTTGAAATGATGTGTGAGCGTGGCGGAGCCGAAGAGCGTTCGGAAAGCGTCTTGCTCCTTGCCGTCGAAATACACCTTGAACGACTTGGCATTTTCCATCGTGCCGAACTTCGTTTCGCGCTCCTTAGGCACGAAATCGTAGCGGTTGTCGCTGATGTTGCCGAGCACGTCGAGCGACCACCGCTTGTTGGGCCGCCAAGAGAAGAACGCCTGTCCGTCGATAAAGTTCGGGCGGTATTCTGCATCGGTGTCGAGCGTGCCGAGCAGGTAGCGCGTGGTCTTGTAGCGCAGCGACGCCATAAGGCTCACGTGCTTATTGCCCCAGCCCACGTAGCCGCCGGCTCCGAGCGCGGAAGCCTGCACCGAGGCCTCAAACTCTTGCGGACGCTTGTAGGTGATGTCCAAGACCGACGACATCTTGTCGCCGTAACGCGCCTCGAAGCCGCCCGAAGAGAAATTGATGCTCTCTACCATGTCGGGGTTGATGATTGAAAGCCCCTCTTGCTGCCCCGAGCGCACGAGCATCGGGCGATACACCTCCACACCATTTATATAAACGCAGTTTTCGTCGAACGAGCCGCCGCGCACGTTGTATTGCGAGGATAGTTCGTTGTGGGTCGATACGCCGGCCTGCGTGGCGATGATTTCCTCAATGGCGTTGCCCGTGGTGGAGGGCATGAGTTTCGTGTCGGGCACGGCGATGCGCTCCGTAGAGCCGAGCCGCAGGGCTTGCGCCTTGACCACCGCCTCGCCGAACTCCTGCATGCCAAACGGCGGCAGCACGACATCGATGCGCACCGAGTCGCCCGGCGAGCGTACGAAGCGCTTGCGCGTTTCGTAGCCTATCATCGAGAATACCACGGTCACCGTGTCGGCCTTGCTGCAATAGAGCGAGTATTCGCCTTTAAGATTCGTGACGGTCAGGGCTGCCTGTCCTTTCACCCTGACGCTTGCCAGCTCTATCGGCGTGCCCGCATCGTCCTTCACAGTTCCGAACACGCGGCAACGCCCTCCCTCGCTCTGCGCAAAGAGCAGCGAGGGAAGCGTCAGTAGCACGGCCAACAGCCAAAGCCGAAAGGCGGAATTTATGTTTTTGAGATAATAAGAAAACATCTTTTAGAATGGCATTTCCTCGGGCGGCGGCACGGGGAAGGGGTCTTCGCTGGCGGGCGGCGCGGCGTTGATTTTCGAGCCGATGGCCTCCTCTGCGCCGGCGGCGGGAATATAGTTGTCGTCCTCGGGATTTTCAAATCGGGCAAACTTCCCTTTGAAGCGCAGGCGCACGTCGCCCACCGAGCCGTTGCGGTGCTTGGCGATGATGATTTCAGCCATGCCGCGCAAGTCGCGCCCCTTTTCGTCGGTGTAGAGATGATAATATTCGGGGCGGTGGATAAAGAGCACCATGTCGGCGTCTTGCTCGATGGCACCCGATTCGCGCAGGTCAGAGAGTTGCGGACGCTTGCCTTCCAAGCCATCACGCCCCTCCACGCCACGGTTCAGCTGCGAGAGGGCCAGGATAGGTATGTTCAGTTCCTTGGCAAGGCCTTTGAGCGAGCGGCTAATCTTGGAAACTTCCTCCTGGCGGCTACCAAACTGCATGCCCGAGGCGTTCATGAGTTGCAAATAGTCGATCATAATGAGCTTCACGCCGTGCTCGCGCACGAGGCGGCGGGCTTTCGTGCGCAACTCGAATACCGAGAGCGACGGCGTGTCGTCCACGAAGAGCGGCTTGCCGATGAGGTCTTTCACCTTATAGTCCAACTGCCCCCACTCGTAGGGCGCGAGTTGTCCGCTCTTGATTTTCTCGCCCTCAATCTCGCACACGTTCACAATCATGCGGTTCACTAATTGCACGTTCGCCATTTCGAGCGAGAAAAAGGCCATAGGAATGTTTTGGTCTACGGCGATGTTCTTCGCCATGCTCAGCGCGAAGGCGGTCTTACCCATTGCGGGGCGTGCGGCGAGGATTACGAGGTCGGAGTTTTGCCAACCAGAGGTTATCTTGTCCAACTCGTGGAAGCCGCTGGCGATGCCGCTCAGACCGTCGCCGTGCGAGGCCGCCTTTTGCAGCATGTCGTAGGCTTCCTTGATGACGGGGTCGATTTGCGTGTAGTCCTTTTTAAGGTTCTTCTGCGAAATCTCGAACAGTCCGCCCTCGGCTTCCTGCATGAGCTTGTCGATGTCCTGCGTCACGTCGAACGCCTTTTCTTCAATGTCGCTCGTGTAGGAGATGAGGGCGCGTGCCGTGGCTTTCTGCGCGATGATGTTGGCGTGATACTCGATGTGGGCCGACGAAAGCACCATGCCGCTCAGCGCGGTGATGTAAGGCGCGCCGCCGGCTTCCTCAATCTTGCCCATGCGCTGCAACTTATCCGTGACGGTAAGGATATCCATGGGCTGGTTCTCGATGTTGAGGCTTTGGATTGCTTCGTAAATGATTTGGTGGCGCGGGTCGTAGAAGCTTTGCGGCTGCAAAATCTCATTGACGCGGAAATAGGCGTCGCGCTCTATGAGCAGGGCGCCGATAACGGCCTTTTCGAGGTCTACGGCCTGCGGTTGCAGGCGGCCTTCCGTTTCGGGAGCGGGCTTGCTGCGCCGTGTGCTTTTGCTGGAATTATATGGAGGCATATATTATTATATGTGTATTTTTTGAAAAAAATAAATTTTTCTTCCTTTAACCGGATGAGACAAAAACAATCAAAACCGCTTGTCCTGTATGGGCCTTACGGCTCGCCTTATCGGATAAACCCCGAGTCTGAAAGTCTTTCGACTTTCGTCTCGTGCTTTCTCCGCTAAGGCTGCGGTCGGTTCCCGCCCGCCCACACAGGACAAGCAAAAAACAGAAAAAAGTAAAGCATTTCGTCCTTACTATTTACAGTAAAAAGTAATCGTCCACTTTTTTCTGTTTTTTGCTTGCGTCGTTTGAAGCGGTCGGGCATCGACCGCAGCCGCAGGGATTAATGGCGAGCGAAAGCTCTGCTTTCATGCTCGGCGTTAAGCCTGGCGGCGTGCCCTTGGACTTCAAACGATGCAAGCGGTTTTTATGGTTTTTGTCAAAACTTATAACATATTCAACCCATAGGTTATTTATTCCCCCGCCTGCCTTTCGTAGCAGCCCATATCGGGCGCTTCGTCGGCGAGGCGGTTTTTGCCCAGCCGGTCTTCGGGATAGGTGAGCGCGGAAAGTTCAGCGTTGGCCTTGTTGAGCGCGCGCGAGGTGGGCGAAAGGTTGAATTTGTAAATCAGCCGGGCATCGTCGAACGCAGGCTCGAAGCCGGCGGCGCGGTCGGCAGAGGTGCGCCCGTCGCCGTCCCACAGGCAATCCACAAGCCGCTCGTCTGCGTAAGGCGGCGTATTGAGTAGGCAGTTGAAGAAGCGGTACTCGAAAGCGTCCTCCGTGTAAGCCGAGTGGTTGCCCATGATATCGTCGTCCTTATTACCCGTGACGATGCAGTTGATAAAGTCGAGGCGTTCGAGCGGCGTGCGTTGCTCTCCGAGATAGTTGGAGAAGTCGAGCGCCACGCCGTAGCCGCCCGTAAAGGGGTAGAAGCGGGCAATCGTGCAATGGGCAAACGTGTTGTCGCCGCCGTGCAGTTCCACGCAGTTGCCGCCGGCGTTCGTGATTTGGCAGTTGCCCACGTAGATGTTCGCCATCGTGGCGGTGAAGCAGTTGTTTGTGGCGTTGTGCAGGATAGAGTTTTCCATCACGAGCTTCTCGCGCGTCAGGTCGCCCGCTTCGAGCGTAAGTCCCGTCTTGGAACTGTGCAGGTCGAGGTAGTTGATGTAATTGCCGTAGCTTTGCGCTTTCAGCGTTACGCCGCTCCATTGTCCCGGCACGCGGTCGTAGGGCTGTCCCTCAAACATATTCTCGAAGCGGTCGCCGCGCATCACCACGGGCTTGTCCAGCGTGCCGAGCACGAGCAGCGTGCCGTAGACGATGAGCCGCGCCTCGCCGTGAAAGTAAAGCCTTGCGCCGGCAGGCAGCGTGAGCGTCGCGCCCTCTGCCACTACGAGACTGTCCTTGATGCGGTAGGGGCGGGCGGCGTCGAGCGTGCGGTCTTCCGTAATCGGCGTGCTCGGCAGGTTGATGACCGACTGCCCCGTTGCGGTGAGCTTTACCTTTTGCACCGCGCCGCCGCCCGTTTGGAACACGAGGTAGTCCTCATGGCGCACCGGCTCGTCCGTGTCGAGTTGCGGCGTGTTGGCAAAAAGGTAAATCATGATGCTGTCCTTACCCATCACTTCAAAGTCCGTTGCGCTGCCTTCCGCGAGTGGCGTGCCGTCTACATTCACCTTGAAAGCCGAGCCTGCGCCGCCTTCGAGGTAGACGCTCGGCAGGGCAATGGTCTTGTCGGTGGGGTTGTAGGCAGTGAGGCGCACCGTTCCCGTAGGCATTCCGCTCACGATGGTGTCAAACGCCACGGAGTCTGCCGAGAAGTAAAGGCGGTCGTCGGGCGATGTGGACACGTCCTCGTCCGAAAGGCACGAGGCGAGGGAGCAGAGCAGCAGGGACAATAATATAATAATGGGTAGTGGGCGCATAGAGCGTTGTAAAAGCCGGGGCGCATTGCCTGCGCCCTTTCTCGGTACGCAGGCAACGTGCTTCCGTTGCATTTTTATTTATTAGGAATATTTACAAGAATGTCGAGCAGATGATCCCAAACCATTTGCACGGTGGGGATAAGCAGACGCTCGTCGGGCGAATGCACGCCGCGCAGCGTGGGCCCGAAGCTCACCATGTCGAGGTGGGGATATTTCTCGCTGAACAGGCCGCACTCCAAGCCGGCATGTATGGCGAGGATTTTCGGCTCCTTGCCAAACAGGCGCTTGTAGCTTTCCTCGGCAATCTTCACGATGACGCTGTTGGGGTTCATCTTCCAGCCGGGATAGCCCTCGTTGGTCTCCACCTCTGCGCCGCCGAGGCGGAAGGCCGCGCGGATTACTTCGGCCATGTACTCGCACGCGCTGCCAACGCTGCTGCGCTGGCTCGTGGTTACCTCCACGATGCCGTCGAGCTTGTGTATGCTCGCAAGGTTTGAAGACGTTTCAACCAGCCAGTCCAAGTCTTGGCTCATTGCGAACACGCCGTTGTGCACGGCTTGCAGCGAGAGCAGCATTGCCTGCGCCGTCTTGCGGTCGATGGCCTTGGCAGCGGCGGGCTGGCTTTCGAGGTAAAACTCCATTTCCTTTTCCGTTACGGAATATTCCTCCGCAACCTGCGCCGCCAGCACGTTGAGGTCGATGCGCATCTGCTCTTTCTCGGCAAACGGCACTGCGCACACGGCGTAGCCCTCGCGGGGAATGGCGTTGTGCAGGCCGCCGCTCTGAATGTCTACGAGGCGCAAGTCGGTCTTTTCAAGTTCCGCCATGAGATAGCGCACGAGCAGTTTGTTGGCGTTGGCGCGTTTCTTGTTGATGTCGTCGCCCGAGTGTCCGCCCGTCAGCCTTTTAACGCCGACTTTGAAGCAGAAATAGCCTTCGGGCACGCTCTCTTCTTCAAATTTGAAGCGGGCCGTGGTGCGCACGCCGCCGGCACAGCTCACGAACATCTGCCCCTCGTCTTCCGAGTCGAGGTTGATGAGGAAGTCGCCAGTCATAAAGCCCGGTTGCAAGCCCATTGCGCCCGTCAGGCCCGTTTCCTCGTCGCGCGTGAAGAGGCACTCGATGGGGCCGTGCTTGATGTCGCTCGATTTGAGGATGGCCATTTGCATGGCCACGCCGATGCCGTCGTCTGCGCCGAGGGTAGTGCCGCGTGCCTTCATCCAGTCGCCGTCCACGTAGGTTTGGATAGCGTCGTTGTCGAAGTCAAACTCCACGTCGGCGTTCTTCTCGCACACCATGTCGAAATGGCTTTGCAGCACCACGGTCTTCATCTGCTCGCAGCCCGGCGTGGCGGGCTTCTTGATGAGCACGTTGCCCACGGCATCGACGAGCGTTTCCAGCCCGAGGCTTTCGCCGAAGGCTTTGAGGAAGTCTATCATCTTTTCTTCCCTCTTTGAGGGGCGAGGCACTTTGTTCACCTCTGCGAAGCAGTCGAACACGACGGCCGGCTGCAAATTTTCTTTTCCGTTCATAGTTATTTATTTTCTTGTTCTTGGTTTATAGTTTCGGTTTCTGTTTCTTGTTCAATCGGTTCGCTGTCAATTATTTCCTTATCCAGTTCCAGTATCTTGTTCGACCTTTTCCTCGTTACGGCATACCACCAAACGAAGCACGCCGCCAAGGGCACAAGGAAATATATGGCAACTCCTCTAATTGGCGTGAGGAACCTGTAATACCAAAAGTAATAGGCAAGGAAATGATAAGTGAGAAAAATAAATGCGGGTTCTATGAATGCAGATTTCCGCGCATGAGGGTAGGCCTCTCCGTCGAACTTGTAATGCGCGTAATGGTAGCCGGCGGACATGCCGCAAAGCATATACATCGGCATAAGGAATACCGCCAAATAGAAAAGCATCAGCAGGAAAAATTCCAAGGTTATGCCATAATCCGTTATGCTAATACCCAGATGCACCATGCTTTCCATCAAGCCGAAACCAAGACCCTGTGTCGCGCCGACCATTACGTAGTCGTAACGATATTTCATGGCAAAGTTCTCTTTCTCCAATAAATTCTTGGGAGCGATAGTCGACACGCCGCAATAAAGCATTGGCACAAATATGATGGTAAACAACGCATAGCGGGAGAGGAGCTCCATGGAGGTGAAAGTGCGCTGCGCCGTCGATGTTCCCATGATGAGCCAATTAATCACAGAAAAACATAGCATACACACACCCCCTACAAAGCAAAACCCGGCATACAAGCCTGTCGACATCGAGGAAAAGGTTTCTTTCCTCGGTGAGCGGTGGGAGATATACCACAGCAGGATAATTGGAATGATTAATGCCGGAAGGACTCTTATGTCTACACTTTTGCTCATAGTTTTCGCAGTTGTACGGAATAATTAAAACGCTTTTTCTTCTTAATTATTGTGCCTTTTCTATATTATATTTGTATGCGCGCGGGGGAAAGTTGATGCCGCGAGGCAGAATTGGTTACATCTTCATACTGACTTGCACCGAAATATCGTTTTTCCACGCCGAGGCTATGCGGTCGGGGCCGCTGCTTTGTTCTGAGCGGTTGAAATAGCGCAGGGAGGAAAGGCGCAGGGCGAGGGAGAGCCACGGGGCAGGGCGGTAGGCGGCGAGGGCAGTCCACTTCATGCCGTGGTAAAAGAAGGAGGAAAAGGCGGCGGCGTGGGGCAACTGCGGGTCGTAGGCATAGACGGCGGAGTCGAAGCCGTCGGTGAAGAACACCGCGCCGAACCCGCCCACGCGCCAATGCTTTCCCGCAGCATACGCCCCGCGCAAGTAGCACAGCCAGCCAAAGGTGGCCGCCTCCGTCTGGCTCGCCGCAAGCGTGAGGTCGGCACCGCCGCGCACCTGCAACCTATTGTCGGTGTAGCCTGCTTGCAGGCGGGCGCGGTGCTTCTGCACATATTCCATGTAGGGCTTGTATCCCGAGATGTCGTATTGCCGTGCCTTGAAACGGTAGCGCGCCAGCAACTGCCAGTGCTTGCGGAACGCCCATTCGCCCTGCGCTTGCAGCTCCAAGCCGTTGGAGGCTTGCGAGGCGCGATATACGGGGTGGGGGAAGCGAAACAGGTCGATGTAGGCGGTATAAAGCCCCCGGCGGCCGGCGCGAAAGGCGGCGGAGAGCATCAGTCCCGTCTCGTTGGTCAAAGATGAGGCTTGCTGCAACGTCTGTCCGAGAAAACTGAAATAGCCGGGGCTGAAATGCCTGATGTCTGCTTGCAGCGACCATTCTTTCGGGTGGGCGAAGCGCACGATGTTGCGCGTGGCGATATGCGCGTTCTGATCCAGTGCCGTTTCTCCCTGAATAAGCCAACGCCCGAGGCGTGCGGCATAGTCGAGCGAGGCATTGCCGCAGGTCGTTCCTCGGAATGCGTCGGCCGTGTAAGTGCGCAGTTCGGGGCTGTAAAGCAGGGCGAAGTGCGTCATTGCGCCGTTGAGGCTCGCTTGGAAGCGGTTGTTTCTGAAACCCACGCTGCCGCCCGCGCTTACCGTGCGCAGATTGCGCTTGCGTTCCATTTCTCGGAGCGTGCGGTGCAGACCGGTGGCGAGGATGCTGCGCACCGTGTCGCCATCGAGCCTGGCATCGAGGCGGCGCAGGGAGGCAAAGGCCGTGGCGTGCCAATACCCGTGCTGATAACTTAGTCCCGCGCCGCGCAGGTAGCGGCATTCTTCGGTCGAGGTGTGCGGACGCAGGTTGTGCGGCAGTGTCGGCGGGTTGCCTGCTGCCATAGAGCGCGTGGCGTAAAGCGCGTTGCCGGCCGCGAGTCCCAGCCCGAACCGCGCTTCATAGTCGCCGAGGTAGCAAGTCAGCCCTTTGATGCCGCCTACCTCGGCATAGCCCGACAGGTAGTCGTAGGGGCGGTTGCCCAAGCGGGCGAACGGCTCGCCGCCGTCCTTGTCGGCGGTCAGCCCGAGGCGCAGCAGTCCTGCGGCCTCGTAGCGGTAGCGCAACACATTGCGCATATTGTTGCCCCAATACACAGAGTTGGGATTTTTGTCATATTGCGCCCGGTCGATGGGCTTGTATGCGTCGCGCTTATAAAGCGGCACGTCCAGGCGGGTTTCGAGCGAGTGCTTGCCGTCTTTAAGCCGCTGCCACAGGGAGCGTGGCTTGGCGGTGGGCGGTGCGCAGGCGGCGAAGAGATGGAAGAAGTGGCGCGTATCGAAATGCCAGCCCGGCACGAACATCAGTTCACCCAGCGAGCGCAGTCCGCCTTTCCGTTCGCGGTAGGCGATGAGCGAGTCGGCTTGCGCTTCTGTCACGAAAGGGAGAAGCAGGAGTTCCGAGCGTGTGGCGGCGTTTACGTCGAGCGGTGCGCGGTGCAGTTCCTCAAACAGCGCAATCCGTTCCTCCGTATCAGCCTCTTCGCCGTCGCCGTTCAGGTAGTTGTCGATGAAGTCCGCCCATGTAAGGCTGTCGCCCTCCGCGATGTTTTGAGCAAAAATACTGCCGCCCGGGAATAATGGCTGCAAAAGGAATATACTCGCGGCAATCGTAGCGAGATAAAGGCGTTTTGCTGGTAGAATGCGCATTATGATTAAGGCAGGAAACATCTAAAAATAAATAGAGGCGCATTGTTGAGCGCCTCTGATTGATAACGGGTTGACGATGTTGCGACAGTTTGGGAAGGGTCGGGCTTGTGGCGGCCTGAAAGGCCAGTTGCTGCCCTTAGCCCAGGGCAACGCCCTGGGTGGAAGGGACGCATTGATAAAAGTGTTGCGCTCTGTAAGAGCAACATACTTTATGAGGGGCAACGCCCCGCTGCATTGCGAGTTACGCGCCTTGGCGCGTGGCATTTTTGCGCATCGGCGCAAAAATGCCAATACTCTTGCTTATTGCGTAGTCTACCCGGGGCGATGCCCCGGGCTATGGGCAACATTTGGGCTTACAGCCCGCCTCAATTATCTTCCAATCTTATTTTCCCAGGTTAAGCGAGCCGGAGCCAATCATCTGTCCGTCGGCAAAGATGTGGGCGGTGTAGCGTCCGGCGCCGAGGAACTCGCTGACGGGCACGTACATCGTCACGCGTACTTCCTGCCCCGTGTATTCCACGTTCTTTGCGGCGGAATATTCGATGTTCTTGTTTTCGTAGGCAAAGGTGCCGCCGGGATTTACCACCTGCTGGTTGGGCTTCATCATGCGCACATAAACCATGCGGTTGCCGGCTGCGGCGGTTACGTTACGGGTAATGGTGAAGGAGACGCTGAAGCGGCGTATGTCCTTGCTCTTGCGAGCCGCCTTGCCGTTGTTTTTGAGCGGTTCGATGCTCACGGCTGTGGCGTTGAGCTGTGCGGCGATGGCCACCTTCTCCGAAAGTCCCGCATTACGCTCGTTCAGGCCCGTTATCTCGTTTTTGGAGCGTGCGGCATCGGCGAGGGCGGCGTCGCGCTCGCCCATGAGGGCTTGGTTGAGCTGTTGCAGCGAGTCAACCTGGCGGATATAGTCTTTGAGCACCTCGCGCACGGTGGCCAATTCCTTTTTCAGTCGGAGGATTTCGGCCGCGCTGGCGTTCTTCACGTTTTTCAGTTCTTTGAGCAGGCTTTCTGCGCGGCGTTGTTCTGCATCGAGGCGTGCCACGAGGCTATCGTCGCGGATTGTTTTCTTCATCTCGCCATATTGCAGTGCAAACTCGGCGTACTGGTTTTCCATTTCCTGTTTGTCGAGTTCGGCAAGCTGGCGCAGTTCTTCAAGTTCTTTCTCTTTGTCTGCCAGTTTCTTGGAGTCGGAATTGCAGCCCGTGAGCAGCGTGCCGAGCCCCATGGCGGCGAGGCAAAGCGCGGGTAATAGGCGGAGGTGTTTCATTATGATTATGCGATTATTGTTCAATAGAATTTTCTGCCTCATATTCGGCACGCGCATCTTCGTAGAAAGCGGCAATAGAGGCATTCATGTAAGGCGCGAGCCACAGGAAACCGATACCGAAGGTGAGGAGGCTGAGAATGCCCCAGCCGATAAAGCTCAAGTAGAGGCAGAAGAGTTTCCAGCGGCGGCCTTCCATGATTTCGCAGATGCGGGTGATGGCCTGCCTGGCAGTAAGTTCCGGCTCGTCCAAAAGAATGTAGGGCGTAAGGGCATAAGAAAATGCCTTCATGATGCCCGGAATGATGAGCAGCAAAGTCCAGAGGAACGTGAAGAGCCGCACGAGGAAGAGGGCGCAGAACACGCGTGTGTAGCGGCCGCCACGGAAACCGTCGAAGAGATTTTCAAGGTCCACGCTTTCTTCACGATGGTTGCGCAAGAGACTCACCGTCAATCCCCAACTGAGCGGCAGGGCAAGCAGAGAAAGGATATTGGAGATATTAGATAATGATAGCGATGCCATAGCATTCTCGGGCGAAAGTACTTCAAGAATCCCGCCGATGTAGCCAGGAATTTGCAGCAGCACTTGGATAACACACATGAGAAACGTCATGAGCACGAATGTGCCCCATTTGCCGTCCAACTGCTCGCGGGCAGGGGCGCGCCAAACAGAAGTTTCTTCCATTAGTTTCAAGAATAGGCGGAATATTCGGAGATGATTATGATTGATTTCCATAATGTATTTGGACTTTGTGGGTAATATAAAAGGTGAAAAAAGGAATATTATCAAAAATCCTTATTCAATAATTGTGATCCACCCGTGGCGGTCGGGCTCGATGCCGTATTGAATATTGCGGAGCGTGTTGTAGAGTTTCGTGGAGACGGGGCCGGGTTTGCCGTCTTTGGAAATCACGTAACTATTGCCGTTTTCGAGGTCGTCAATCTTGCCGATGGGGCTGATAACGGCGGCCGTGCCGCACGCGCCTGCCTCTTCAAACGTGGCAAGTTCTTCTTCGGGAATAGGGCGACACTCTACCTGCAGACCCAAATCGAGGGCGATTTGCTGCAAACTCTTATTGGTAATCGAGGGCAGGATAGAGGAGGATTTCGGCGTGATGTACTTGCCGTCTTTGATGCCGAAGAAATTGGCTGCGCCGCATTCGTCGATATATTTCTTCTCTTTCGCGTCGAGGTAGAACTCGCAGGCATAGCCATTGTCGTGCGCCAGCTTGTTGGCGCGGAGGCTCGCGGCGTAGTTGCCGCCCACCTTGAAGCGTCCCGTGCCGAGCGGTGCGGCGCGGTCGTATTCGCGCACGATGACATAGTTGTTCGTAGAAAATCCGCCCTTGAAATAGGGGCCTACGGGCGTTACGAACATCAGCAGCAGGTATTCGTCGGCAGGTCTAACGCCCACCTGTGGGCCTGTGCCGATGAGGAGGGGACGGATGTAGAGCGCGGCGCCCGTTTCGTAGGGCGGAATGAAGCGTTCGTTGAGGAGAATGACGCGGCGCACCATTTCGCAGAACTTGTCGGTCGGCATTTCGGCCATCAGGATGCCTTGCGCCGTGTGCTGCATGCGTGCTGCGTTTTCCTCGATGCGGAAAGCGCGGATTTTGCCGTCGGGGCAGCGGTAGGCTTTCAGGCCTTCGAAGGCCTCCTGCCCGTAGTGCAGGCAAGTGGCTGCCATGTGCAAGTTGATGTATTCGGATGAAGACGTTTCGATTTCGCCCCATGCGCCGTTGCGGTAGTAGCAACGCACGTTGTAGTCGGTGGGGAGGTAGCCGAAGGGCAGATTAGCCCAGTCGATATTAGGTTGTTGCATTGTATTATTTGGTTGAAAGGTTGTTGCAGTGCGCGGCAAAACGCCACTTTCTGCGCAGCAAAGTTACGTATTTATTATATGGTGGGTTCTATAAATGAGTAAAATCTTATTAGTTTTTTGCTTGATTTGCTGTTGGTAGACTAAGTATAATCTATCTATAAACCCCTTAATGGAATGAGTATAAGTTTTTATACAAAAACAGATGAGTACATGACAAAAATTTGAACACATCGAATTTCGGCTTGTAGAGCGGTCTTAGAAGAACGTTTGCGATTTCTTCCAGACCATACTTGATTAGTGATTTGGCTCTCTTGCCGTGTTTCAATATTCTGATAGCTTTTACATT
>JALFJC010000108.1:0-11254 GCA_022775595.1 Bacteroidales bacterium
CGGGCTACTCGCTGCGCGTGGCAAACCAGACCCCCGATGCCGAAACGGGCAGTGTGACCATTCCCGCCGTGAGCTGCGAAGAGCCTTATAAGATTGCTGTCGTGGAAGATGCCTCGGGCAACGAAGTGGCGCAGGCTACGCTGCAATTCACCTTCCTCCCCGTGGTTGAAATCAACGTGGAAAGCACCAACCGCGATTACTACATCACAGGCACGCTGCGCGTCACCGACCCTGACATCGCCGTCTACGACTCCGCTGTCATCGCCGCCTTCAGGTATCGAGGCGCAAGCGCGATGAACTATCCCAAGAAATCGTATGCCATAAAGCTGCGCGATGCCGACGGCAACTCGGTTGACCGCAAGTTCTTCAACCTGCGCAACGACAACAACTGGATTCTCGACGCTATGGCCATCGACGGTGCCTGTATGCGCAACCGCGTCAGCACCGACCTTTGGAACGACTTTGCCACCGCGCCTTACCATAAGACCTTGGAGAATAAAGCCCGCACGGGCACGCGCGGCCGCTTCGTCGAGGTGCTGCTCAACGGCAATTACCACGGCCTCTACTGCATGACCGAGAAGATGGACCGCAAGCAGCTCAAGCTTATGAAATACGCCCCCAAGACCGACACCACCGAGGAGCAAATCCATGGTTCGCTCTACAAGTCCACCGACTGGACCTACGAAGTCTTTATGGGCCATGAACAAAACTCGAGCTACTACCCCGGCACGGCGCCCGCCGCCTACGACAACTCGGCGCGCCGAGAAACTTGGCGGGGCTACGAGATAAAATATCCTGACTACGAAACCGAGCCCATCGACTGGGCGCCGCTTTGGAACGCCATCAACTTTGTGGCAACTTCCTCGCAGGACGATTTCGACAACAATTTCGGCAAATACTTCGACCGCCCCGTCGTGGACGACTACTTCCTCTTCATCGAACTCATGCTCGCCTCCGACAACCACGGCAAAAATATGTTCTTCTTCAATTACGACCAAGCCGGCGCAACCAACGCCCAGAAGATTGGCATCGCGCCTTGGGATATGGACGGCACCTGGGGCGGCTATTGGGACGGAAGCCGCGACTACGTGAGCGACCCGACACGCGACTTCGTGAGCTTCATCTGGGCAACGGAGCATGGCATCATCACGTTCTACGACAAACTCGCCAAGAGCAGTTACCTGCGCTGGAGCGACGTGCTCAAAGAACGCTATGCGCAAATCCGCCCGCAGTGGTTCAATCCCGCCAACCTTGCCAAACGCTTCACCGACTACGCCGAACTGTTTGCCGAGAGCGGTGCCGACCGGCGCGAGCAAGGCAAATGGGGCGTGCTGCATAACGACATACAGGGCGACGTGGCGTACATCACAGACTGGATAACGCGCCGCGTGGCGATGCTCGACAAGAAATACGGCTACGACCCCTTGACGGGCATCACCGACCTCACCCAGCGCGACACGCGCTTCGGCGTATCGGGCGGACGCGGCGAAATCTTCATTTCGAGCGATGCCGCCGGCATTCCCGTCTCCATTTACACCGCCGCCGGCCGCCTTGTGCGCCAAGTGCAGACCACGGGCTACGTCACCTCCGTCACGGGCTTGCAGCCCGGCATCTATGTAGCCGCAGGCAAGAAGGTGGTGGTGAAATAAACACGCCGCCCTGCTTAATTAAATACGGTAAAAACTTCGCCGCCGACTATACATGTATAGCCGGCGGCGTTTTTTTTCGTCCCTGCTCGTGAGGTCGTGAGTGCCTTCACGCCACCAAGTTTCCCTTTCCCCCTGATAGTTTTTACGGCGTGCCTGAAAGTTTATATTTTCTCCGTGAAAGTTTTTATTCAACAGTGTTGAACATATATTCACCAGTGTTGAACATATATTCAGCAGTGCTGAACATGTATTCAAAAGTTTTGAATAAAGATTTTATCCGTTGGCATGAAAATCATAAGGGGGCGCAAAAAAAACATCTCGGAAGAAATGAAAATTTCTCCCGAGATAGTATAGACGGTGTGGAGTGATAATGGCGTGGCAGATAGACGCGGCTATGCCAACGCGCTTTCCAATCCTTCGATATTGTCGGTCACGGTGAAGAGTTCTGCAAATTCTTCGGAGATAAGTCCGTCGTCTTTCAGGCGGCCGAGCGTTTCGAGCAGACTGTCCCAGCAACCGCCGGCGTTGTAAAGCACAACGGGCATGCGGCCGATGCCGATGGTGGCGGTGGCGAGGGCGGTGAAGAGTTCGTCGAGCGTGCCGATGCCGCCGGGCAGCACCACGAGGGCATCGCTCTCGCGCATCATGATGGCCTTGCGGTCGTGCAGGTCGGCGCAGCGGAACGTCACGTCCAGAAGGTCGCTCACGAGGTTGCGCTGGTAGAGAATGTCGGGCACTACGCCGTAGATGCGTGCGCCGCCGTCGTGCGCTGCTTGCGCCAATACCTCCATCATGCCCTTGCGCGCGCCGCCGTAGACCAGCGTGCGCCCTGTGCGCCCGAGCCATGCGCCCACGTCTTCCGCCGCCTTGCGGTAGGCGGCGGGCAGGTCGGATTTAGAAGAAAGATATACGCCGATTTTTTGCATGGTTGTTTTTTGGTAGACGAGTTTTTAGTAGACGAGTAAACGAGTAGACTATCAAAAATAAATTATTTGTCCTCCGCAAAGAGCGGGTCCCATGCCGGGAGCACCGTGGGCTTTTGCTTCAGGAGGTCGAGCACGGAGGCGGGCACGTATTTCTTGTCCACCACGAGGCGGAACATATATTCGTCGAACCACTCATCGGTCATAATGATGTGTCCCTGATAACCGGCGGTCGGGCCCCAAGAATTTTCCACCTTCCACTTTGTAGGCTTGCCCTCGGCATCGAGGTCAACGGCCATGAGCGTCATGGCGTGGGAAGAGGCGGAGGCAAAGGTGCGGATGCGGTCGGCCTTGTTCATCGGGAAGTCCGTGCCGAAGAGGTCGGCGTAGTTGTAGTTGGCGAGCGAGAGAATGCCCGTCTTGGAGTTGTAGCATTTGCCCACGTCGCACGAGAAATAGAGCATCGTGCTGTCCTTGATAGAGGCGATGGCGAGGGGCTTAATTTCGTCCATGGGGAGGTTGACGTACGTCCACTGGCAGCCGTCGTAAGAGTGGCGGTCATACTCGATGGTGTAGGTCTTGTGGTAGGGGCGCGAGGGGTCGTTCATCACCATGATGTAGTTGTTCTTCAAGTCGTCGCCCACGTAGGTTTCGTAGAACGAGAGCGGCGTGTAGGTTTTGGTCTCTACGGGTTTGCCATACGCGTTCTTGCGCGTCCACGTGAACTCTGAGGGCGGCGTGCCGAGGCAAATGGTCAGCATGCGGTAAACGGTGGCGAGCATTTCCGTCTTGCGTTTTTGCAGGGTGGCGGGTTTCTCGCCTTTCGCCACGGCGGCGCGGAGCGCAAGGCCGTATTCGCGCAGTTTGAGGGCGATGAGGTCGCTCATGCGCGAGGTGTTGTTGGCGGCGAAGCTTTCAGGCATCACTTCGGCAGGCACAAGGCCGTATTTCGTCACCACATCCTGCACGCCGCAGAAGGTGCCGCCGTCGGAGAGCGGGTTCTTGAAGAGCCATTCCACCGTCTTGTCGTCCATCGGCTTCTTGGCGTTGTCGATCGTGGCTTGCAGGAAGAGGTTGGCCTTTTCAAGCTGGTCGTAGAAGAAGCAATAGCTTTGCGAAAACTCGAATTTGCCGAGTTCGTATTTCTTAATCATGCGGGCGCGGAACACGTTGAGGCCCGTGAAGAGCCAGCACCGGCCGGAGGACTTTTGGTCGGTGACACCTTTCGAGGGCACCTCGTTGGAGAAATACGTGTCGGTGAGCGCGGGATTTTCAGCCGCAAGCGCGAGTTGGTTGATGCTCGTGCCGGCGAGGGCGTTGCGCAGGGCGCGCGTCTCGGCGGTGGCGGGACAGGCTTTGCGGATTTCGCTGAGCATTTCGGGGGAGATGCCGCCAGTCTGCGCTGCGGCGTTGCCCAAGGAAAGCAGGGCGAAGAGAGTGAAAAGAATTTTTTTCATAAAACGGAATATTTTGTTGTTGATAAAGTCCTATGTCCGAGGTGCGCCACGCGCAGCCAGAGTTTGCTGCAAACGAGGTAGAAGATAACGGCAGATACCCAGCCGCCGAATACGTCGATGAGGTAGTGTGCCTCAATGTACACCGTCGCGCCGCAGAGGAACACGTAGAACGGCAGGGCGCACCAGAAGAGCGGCCGGCCCGTGCGCCGCAGGAGGAAGAGCAGCACCGTGCTCATGCCTACATGGGAAGAGGGGAAAGCCGCCGTGGGGCGTTCGCCCGACTGCTGCGTGCCTTCTACCAGCGATCGGAAGAAACCGTCGGGACCGGGCGAGGCGGCCAGTTCCGTATGATAGCGGAAGTAATCGCCCACCTGAGGGAAGTGGCCTGCGTAGATAATATCCTCGCCTACGGCGTGGAAATAATATTGCGGGCCGGCAACGGGCAAGAAGAGGTAGATGAGATAATAAAGGAAAAATGCCGTGAGCACGATGAACGCGCTGCGCTCAAACTCGCTGCGGTTTTCGGCCAGCCTTTCCCGTTCGAGGGCGGGCTTATGCAATACGCCCCTACATAGCGGCGAGAGCACGGCGAGGGCAATGAGCGGATAGTAGGAGAAATAGCCGAGGTGGAACAATTCGCTCCACACCTTGCCCGACAGCCAACCGCTCATCTCCAACGAGGGCTGGCAGCCGAAGAGGGCGGCATCGGCGGCGGCGAACACGTGGTCGAGGTTGGGGAAGATTTGGCAAAATTCGTACGTGTCGGGATACCAGTAGCCCAAGAGCGTGAGCGGGTACAGATTGCGCAGGAAGAGCGTGTAGCGGTTGGGGCGCAGGCGGTGGAATCCGAAGAGCAGCGCCATGCCGCCGAGCACGAAAGCGCGTCCCGTGAGGAGCTGCCAAGGGTCGCGAAACTCGTGCCAGAGCAGCAGCACGAGGACGGCGGTGAAGAGCGTGTAGATCAGTGTGACCCATTCGATGGCCAAAAGCCCGGGGCGTTTTTCCATATTTCCGATATGTTCTGCCATTGATTATATTATATATTGTCTGATAGAATCCGATGAAATTAGAGGCTTATGCCTTGGGGCTGAAAGTTTCTTCCACGCCGCGCCTAAGGTCGTAGGCGGGCTTATAGCCCAGTTCTTCGACGGCGGGCGTGATGTCGCAGCGCCAGTTGCGCTGCTTCATGATGCGGTATTTGTCGGAGTTGAGCGTGGAGAGCGTACCGCGGCGCGCCGCTATCCATTCCGCCGCGCGGCTCACGAGCCAAAGCACGAAGAGCGGGGCTGTGATGTGGAGCACGAAGCGGACACCGAGCCGCTTTTGAATGAGCAGAGAAAAGTCGCGGCTGGAATATTCCTTGCCATCGGTGAGGAAATAGGACTTGCCCGATATGCCCCGCGTGAGGGCGAGGAAAGCGGCGGCTACGAGGTCTTTCACATAGATAAAGGTAAGCACCTGAGGCTTGAACCCTACGGAAAAGTCCACGTGGCGGCGAATGCTGTCGGCCATCATGGCGTAGTCCTTCTCGCGCGGACCGTAAACGCCGGTGGGGCGCAGCACGATGTAGTCTAGCCCTTCAATCTGCGCCAGCAGCTGCTCGGCTTCGAGCTTGGAACGCCCGTAGGCGGTATTGGGTTGCGGTGTGTCGGCGGCGCAGATGGGGCGGCCGCTGTCTTCGCAAAGCGGGCCGCACACGCTGAGGCTGCTGATAAATACGAAGCGGCCGCTTAGTGCGCCTGCGGCAAGGAGCGACTGCGCAAACATTGCGGTGCCCTCGGTGTTGATTTTGAAGAAGTCGGCCTCGCGGCGGCATTTCGTGGCACCTGCGGCGTGGATCACATATTGCCACGCCCCGTGCGCCGCCACGTGCGCGGCGAGTGCCTGCATCATCTTCTCTTCCGAACCGAAATCAAGTTCTATAAACTGAATGCGCGGGTCGGCGAGATAGCGGCGGCTGCTGGACGGGCGCACGGCCGCCCACACGTCCATGCCTTCCGCCAGGGCGCGCTCTACAAGGAAACTGCCGATAAAGCCGCTGGCACCGGTGATGAGTATCTTGCTATTGTGCATCGCTTATTCTTTATTTAATCTTCCCACTTCGTCATAAGCCGTTTGCCAATAGGCCTTGGCGGCATTGAGGCGGGAAGCGGAAGGGTAGGGCTTGTCCCAAATCACGCGCTCCGAAGCCAAATGCCACACGGTGCAGCCGGCGGAGTCTATGCACGCGATACCTTCGCTCCACGAATGGAACGCAGTGGGGCGCGTGTACGACGGGGCGAGCACGTTGCGGCTGAACTGGAAGTCGGCGTGTGGCAGGCGCAGCTGCGCAAGGAGCGTGGCGGCGAGGTCGGACTGGTTGCACACCTTCTCGTAACGCATAGGCTTGGCCAATGCGCCGCCTGCCCAAATGAGGGGAATGTGATAGCGGCGCGGGTCGGGTGGCGTGATGTCGGCAGGATAACCGATTCCGTGGTCGGGGAGAATGACCAAAAGCGTGTTGCTCCACTCGGGCGTGCTGCGCAACTGTTGCACGAAGCGGCCGATGCAGTCGTCGAGATAGGCCATGGCATTGGTGTGCATGTTGTCGGGAAATTTCTCAAACGGCACCGCCCAAGGTTCGTGGCTCGCCAGCGTGAGGCACACCGTAAACTTGGGTTTGCCGCTGGGCGCAGGCGCGATGACGTGGTTGAAGAGCGTGTCAAGCACGATGCCGTCCGTCACGCCCCAAGCGTGCGTGCGGCGCACTTCGAGCGGGAAATGCGTGTCGCCCAAAATCGTCTCGAACCCCGTGGCGCTCAAATAGCCTTTCATCTTCGTGAAATTGATGTCGCCGCCGTAGAGAAATTCCGTGGCGTAGCCCGCTCGGACGAGCGAGGCTGCGATGGAGGGCAGGCGGCGGCAGAGGCGCGGCTGCTTCATCACGCTGAAATCGGGGAAAGAGGGATAGCCGCTCAGGGCGCACAGCGTGCCGCGGTCGGTGCGGAAGGAATTGGCATAGCATTGCGTAAACAGCACGCCCTCGTTAGCCAAAGCGTTGAGGCAGGGCGTAACGCCCGGCTCGCCACCGAGGCTTTCGACAAACGTTGCGCCGCAGCCTTCCATCAATATCATAATAATATTGGGGCGGCGGGTAGTGAGCAGACTGTCCGTGCCGGTATCGTCACCGCCGAATTGCAAGGCATCGAACAGCCTTGCCCGCTCCTCTTCCCCAAAAAAGTCGCATTCGGAAGCGTAGTCCTTGCCAGCGGAAAGCGTGGAGAGGAAGCTGAAAGCGGGATTGACGGCAGCGTGGTTCAGAAATTGGTCGGTGCTGTAATACACCATGCCCACGTTGGCCGTGCTCCGCCCCACGCCGCCGCGAATGCCGAGAAAGAGCAGGCCGCCGCAAAGCAGCATGAGCAGGGAAGATGCCACGCGCCGCTGCTCGCGCGGCAGAGTTTTCTTCGGACGGAAAAGGTCGTACACCACCCACAACGCGGCTGCGGTTATTGCAAACGCCGCCACCACACCAGCGGCATATAGCGGGCTGACGCTTTGGAGCGCGCCGCCGGGCTGGTTGATGTAGTTGAACACCGTGCCGTCGAGTTTGAACTCCCAGAATGAATAGAGCACCGTGTCGGCTATGAAGATGAGTGCAAATAGCACGGCGAGTAGCGCATTGACAACGCGGTAATAAATATTGAGGCATTTGAGCGGAAGTTTCGCCCAAATGCCAATACACAATAATAAATAATAGGGAATAACGGCATAGCCAGTAGTGGCTACGTCGAGCGGCAGACCGTGCCACATCACGGCAATGACATCCCCAAACGCATAGGGATGCGCCGCACCGCCGTTGAAAAGCAAGAAGAGCGGCTTGGCGGCGACGAATGTCAGCAATAGCAGCAGGAATTGCTGCGCCAGGTATCGCAAGTGCTTCATATTTTCCTCTCTAAACTTTTTGGCGATGAGAAAGGAAATCGTGGATAAATGCCACTAAAAACCTAAGCACAAGCAGGAAGGGGGCAGCCAGGAACAGGCAGCAGACGACCAGCGTAATGGCTCTCAGTATGAAAATATAAATACCTTCAAACATGGCTTGTAACATTTATCAACGCAAAAAAAATGTAATAAAGTAATGGCTATGCAAGCGTTTACATTGTATACCCAACCGTTAGGGCCTTACAATTGCTGCATATCGTGCAGCCGCTTGTAGTAGCCATTGAGTTGGATAAGGCTTTCGTGCGTGCCTCGTTCCACGATGCGGCCTTCATAAAGCACGCATATTTCGTCGGCGTTCTTAATCGTGGAAAGTCTGTGGGCGATGGCAATCGTGGTGCGCGTCTTCATCAGCCGTTCGAGTGCTTCCTGCACGAGGCGTTCGCTCTCCGTGTCGAGTGCCGAGGTAGCTTCGTCGAGGATAAGGATAGCGGGGTTTTTCAGAATGGCACGGGCAATGGAGATGCGCTGTCGCTGGCCGCCGGAGATGCGGCAGCCTCGGTCGCCGATCTTGGTGTCGTAGCCCTGCTCGCTTTCCATGATAAAGTCGTGGGCGTTGGCAATCTTTGCGGCTTCCACCACTTGCTCCATTGTGGCATTGTCCACGCCGAAGGCAATGTTGTTGAAGAAACTGTCGTTGAAGAGGATGGCCTCTTGGTTCACGTTGCCGATGAGCGAGCGCAATTCAGAGATATAGAGGTGCTTTACGTTCTTGCCGTCGATGGTGATTTCGCCGTCTGTCACGTCGTGATAGCGCGGCAGGAGGTCTACGAGTGTCGATTTGCCGCTGCCGCTCTGTCCCACGAGCGCAACGGTCTGCCCGCGCTTCACGGTGAGGTCTACGCCGTGGAGCACCTGCGTGTGACCGTTGTAACTGAAACTTACGTTCTTAAACTCAATCTTGTCTTTCAGCCCGTCGATGTGCTCGGGGTGTTCGATTTCCTGAATGGTGTTGGGTGCTTTCAGTATTTTGTTCACGCGCTCAACGGAGGCCATGCCTTTGGGAATGTTGTACGTAGCCTTTGAGAGGTCTTTAATCGGTTGGATGATGCTGTAAAGTATCACCATGTAGAAGATAAAAGTAGGCGCGTCGATGGGCGAGCTGTCCGAGAAAATCAGCGTGCCGCCATACCAGAGCACCAGCACGATGAGGGCTGTGCCGAGAAACTCGCTTACGGGGTGCGCCATAGACTGACGCAGGGCCACGCGGATACAGGCACTGCGAAATTCCTCCGAACTCTGGCGGAAGCGGTCCTTCATCTTCTTCTCAGCCGTGAAAGCCTTGATAATTCTCATGCCGCCGAGCGTTTCGTCGAGCTGTGCCATCGTTTCGCTCCACTTGCCTTGTGCTGCCAGCGAGTTTTGCTTGAGCCTGCGCCCCAATCGTCCCATGCCCCACACCATAAGCGGCATCACCACGATGGTAAACACCGTGAGTTGCCAGCTCGTGTAGAGCAGCACAGCGAAGTAACTGCAAATAAGGATTGGGTTTTTCACCAGCATTTCGAGCGAGCCGGTGATAGAGTTCTCGATTTCGCCCACGTCGCCGCTCATGCGGGCTATGATGTCGCCTTTGCGCTCGTCGGAGAAGAAAGAAAGCGGCAGAGAGATTATTTTGTTGTACACGTTCACGCGGATATCGCGCACCACGCCGGTGCGCATCGGCACCATGATGCCCACTGAGGCAAAGTAGCAAGAGGTCTTGAGCAGCGTGGCGGTGACGAGGAACATGCCGATAAGGAAGAGCGTGATGGAAGGCCCGTGCTGCTCCATGAGCTGCGTGGTGTACCAATACAGGTTGTTCACGGCTATGTCCTTAATGCTGCCATCAGCGTCCCACGGGATAAAGGTATAGCGTGTCTTGTCGATGCCGAAAAGCAGTTGCAGCATGGGAATGATCGCCACAAATGAAAACACGTTGAGAGCGGCAGAAAGGATGTTGAAAAACAATGCGCCAACCATATACCACTTGTAGGGGAACAAGTAGAAGCGCATGATACTGAAAAACTCTTTCATAAATAGTAAATGAGTAAACGAGTTGGGGCGGGCTGTAAGCCCAACGATTTCGTTAAGCCAAATGAGCAAAGTCGAGTTTACTCGAACTTTGCCATGGCGAGAAATCGCACTTTTAAGAATTGTTGCGCCTAGCCCAGGGCAACGCCCTGGGGACGAAAGAAAATTATTTTCGCCCGAAATCTGCGGGCACTTCGCCCCACTCCTTGGTTTGCCATTTGAGCAGGGGCACTTCTATTTTATTATTCCGCAGCCATGCCACGGCGCGGTCAATCAGCTGAAACAAGCCTTCGGTCTGCGGCGTGCGCTCCAGCTTGGTCTTGCATTGCTTCTGCCTCACCCATATCAGGGCGTTGCGGCTGTCGGAATAGACGGTGCGCTTCACGCCTTGCTTCTTGAGCAGGGCGAGGGCGTGGACAATGGCGAGAAATTCGCCGATATTGTTCGTACCGTGCAGCGGGCCGAGATGAAACAACTCCCGGCCGCTGCGCAGGTCTACGCCCCGGTATTCCATCGGTCCGGGATTGCCCGAGCAGGCAGCGTCTACGGCAATGGCATCTTCGTCGTAAGGCCGCGGTGCGGCTGCCGGCAGGGGCGTGTCGCCCTTTTTGTCGTCTTGCCCGGCGATCGCCTGTGCAGGTTGCGCTGCTTCCTTGCCGCGCCAAAAGGCTTCCTCGGCATCTTCGAGCGTGGCGTAAGCCTTGTATGCTGCCTCGCCGAAACCCTCCACCTGCTGCTTGCAGTCGTCCCAGTTATCGTAAACGCCGGGCTTGCGCCCGCGCCACACGACGTAAAACTTCTGTTTGGGCATTTTTACTTACATCCTTTCGGGCATTTCTATGCCGAGCACGCCCATGCCGAGGCGCAGCACCTTGGCCACGTTGCGGGAGATGACGAGACGCAGCAGGCGCTTCTTTTCGTCCTCCTCGCGCAGAATGCTGAAATCGTGGTAGAACTGGTTGTATTCCTTCACCAACTCGTAGCAGTAGTTGGCCACGAGCGCGGGCGCATAGTCTGCGCCGGCCTGCTTTATCACGGCGGCAAATTCTGCCACGTGCTGCACGAGGCTGATTTCCTTTTCGGCATATTCCACGCCTGCGAGCGCGGCGTCGATGCCCTCTTCGGGCAGGGCGATGCCGGCATCTGCGGCCTTGCGCAGAATGGAGCGGATACGGGCGTGCGTGTATTGTATGAACGGCCCCGTGTTGCCGTTGAAATCAATGCTTTCTTC
>JALFJC010000112.1:0-4265 GCA_022775595.1 Bacteroidales bacterium
TTCCAGATATTTCTGAAAAACTCCGCCCGCAGCGACCCGTTTCGCGCCACGGTTTCGCGCATAGCGTTGAGGTGTGCATAGATGAGGGTCAGGATTTTGCGCTCGGGTGCGGCATCCTGCGCCGCCACGAGTTCCATGCGCTCCGAGAGGCGTTCGAGTTCCTCCTCCACCACCGCCTTGTAAATTTCTTCCTTATTGCGGAAATACGTGTAGAGCGTGCGCCGCCCTTTGCCGGAGGCTTGGGCGATGTCGTTCATCGTGGTGGTTTCCAGTCCGTTGTGGGCAAAGAGGTCGCGCGCCACTTCAATGAGCTTCTGTCGGGTTTTGGTGATTGACATATTTCCGATTAAATAAGATTGGCAGAACGAAAAAAGCACACATTCGCTTTCTGTGTGCAAAGTTAGGTCTTTTTGAGCAATTATGTTACATGAAAATGCTATAAGTTAGTTGGTCAGAGCTTAAATTTTGCCCAAAACATACATTTCCCTATACGTAATTTTTTCCCTCAAAAACACTTCAACCCAGCACTAATTAGGCTATTTAATTAAATATCAAATAGATATTTGTGACTGGTTGGAAATTCAAACCCGTCACTGTCTGGCATTTTGTGCTGGGTTGAGGGCGGCGATTTCCTGCCTGATATTTTTTAGTTTCAAGGAGATATTTTTTGCTATCTGCCTGATATTTTTTACTATCTGCGCAGAAAAAGTTTGTTACAAAGTTTGTAACGCTTGTTACAAAGTTTCTAACACATGTTACAAAGTTTGTAATACATGTTACAAACTTTGTAACAAAAAATTTCTTATAGGATAGTGAAAAATATCAAGGAGAAAGGAAAAAATATCTCCGAGGAAATAAAAACGGTCACGGCAGAAAAATTGCGTTTTCTTAGCGGATAATTGCATCTATCTGCCAAGAAAGGCCGCGTTTCAAGCGAAAAAAGCGTAACTTTGCAGGGTTTATGTGCGGACACGCCCCTTTCGCAAATGCTTCAGACGCTCAACCAAATCGACCAAACGCTCACGCTTTCCCTCAACGGCAGCCACTCGCTGTTTCTTGACGGAGTAGCCACAACAGCCACGCAGACAGCAACTTGGATACCTGTGGCTGTTGTGTTGCTTTATGTCTTGATTCGCAACAACAACCTGCGGGCCGTAGGGACAATCCTGCTCGCCATCGCGCTGAGCATTCTCCTGGCCGACCAAGGCGCTTCATCGGTGTGCAAACCGCTCTTCGGACGGCTCCGCCCCACGCATGAACCTTCTATCATGTATGCCATCGACGTGGTGAACGGTTATCGCGGCGGCAAGTTCGGCTTTATCTCGAGCCACGCCGCCAACACCTTCGCCGTGGCTACGCTGCTCACGCTCCTCGTACGCGGCAGGCGGCTCGCCATCGTGCTGTTCGGCTGGGCGTTGCTCAACTGCTGGACGCGCGTGTACCTCGGCGTACACTACGTGGGCGACCTCGCCAGCGGCGCAATATGGGGCACGCTCGTTGCCACGGGCATCTACTTCGCCGCCAAACGCCTCTGCCCCACCCTCGCCACCGACAGCCGCCTCCGGGGCTGCCACGCCGGTTTCACGAAAGGCGGTTACAGCTGCGCCACCGTGGAACTGCTGGAACTGGGTATGCTGGCAACGGGGTTCTACATCGTATTCAAGGCATTATTCTTCGCATCATGAATCAAAAGCTGATACGGTTTGTGAAAGACTGGACGCTGGCAATATCCATCGTGATGGGTATGCTGGCGTATTTCGCGTTTGCCGCCTGCCCGCTCTTCGACGGCGTGCGCCCTTATGCCGAACCTACGGTGGCTATCGTGCAGCCCACGCTGCTCTTCCTGATGCTTTTCTTCACGTTTTGCAAGATTTCGGTGCGCGACCTGCGCCTGCGCCGCTGGCACGGCGTGCTGCTCGCCACGCAGCTGCTCTGCTTCGCCGCCACAGCCGCCGCCGTGCTGCTCATACCGCGGAGCGGCGGGCGCGTCATCATCGAGGCTGCCATGCTTTGCTTCATCTGCCCCACCGCCACGGCCTCGGCCGTAGTGACCACGAAGCTGCGCGGCGACGCGGCGGGCATCACTGCCTATCTCGTCATGATCAACATCGCCGTGGCGGTGTGCTTCCCGCTCATCGTACCGATTATCCACCCCGAGACGGGCAGCAGTTTCGTTCCGGCGTTTCTGCTGATATTGGCCAAGGTGTTCCCCACGCTTATCCTGCCTTTCATCTCGGCTCAGCTCGTGCGGGAGTTCCTGCCGGGGTTTGTAAGGAAAGTGGCCGCCGTGCCCAACCTCGTGTTCTACCTTTGGGCGGTGTCGCTCGCGCTGGCCATCGCCGTAACCACGCGCATCATCGTGCACAGCGACTTCGGGCTGGCGGTTGACTGCGGCATCGCGCTCTCGTCGCTCATTGCCTGCGCCGTGCAGTTCTTTATCGGCCGGAAAATCGGCATTCGCTATGGCAGCCGCATTGCCGCCTGCCAGGCCTTCGGGCAGAAAAACACGACGCTCGCCATCTGGATGGGCTACACCTTCCTCACGCCAGCCACGTCCATTGCGGGCGGATTCTACAGCATCTGGCACAACGTCTACAACTCATGGCAACTCTATAAGGAAAGTAGGGCAAATAGCTGACTACTTATAAATATTGGGTAGGATATAAGATAAAAACCATGAAAAGCCGCTTGTTCTGTGTGGACCTAACGGCTTGCCTTATCGGAGTAGGGGCGTTTTTAATAAGATAGGCTGCGGCTCGTCAATTTAAGTAAACTTAATTGCACTCGCCTTGCACTATCTTTGCAAAACGCCCGCCGTGTATGCCGCAAGGCTTGACTAATACTGTCAACCATATTCCGGGCGTTTTGCAAAACGCCCCTACTGGCTGCGGTCGGTTACCGCCCGCTTCAAACGGAGCAAGTGTTTTTACTGGTTTTTATCCCGAACCATTTGCCCCTTTAATCAAACCGCAATCAATTAATTATATATAGAATATGAATTTCAAGCATTTGTTATTGGCAATCTTTGCCGCAGGCGCACTCTCCGCCGCCGCAGAAGAACCGGCGGACGGCCTCGCAACACAGGGCGGCATCGAAGCCGACACTACCGAAACGAAAACTTCAAAAACCGGCATTATCGCCAAGACGAAAGAGAAGCTCAAAAGCATTGAGGACAAACTCAAATTCGGCGGCTACATCATTGGAAAATATTCTTACAACGACCGCGAAGCACAGGCCACTGACGGCGGTTTCGACCTGCGCTTCATACGCCTCTATGCCAACGGCTACTGCTTCAAAGACTTCTACTACCGCTTCCAACTCGAGGTGAACGGTGCGCCGGGCGTAGACAAAGGGCCGCGCATCGTGGACGCGTTTGTGGAGTGGCAGCACTGGAACTTCTTCCGCGTAAAACTCGGACAGTTCAAGCGCTCATTCGGTTTTGAAAACCCTTACAGCCCGCTCAACGTGGGCCTTGGCTCTTACTCTCAGGCCACGATGAAACTCGCCTCTATCAACGACCGCATCGGCGAGCACAAGAGTTCGGGCCGCGACCTCGGTCTGCAATTCCAGGGCGACGGCATCAAGGGCAAGAAGGAAGGGCACTACTGGCTGCACTATCAGGTGGGCGTGTTCAACGGACAGGGCATCAACCACACCGACAAGGACCACGCCAAGGACTTCATCGGCGGCCTGTGGATACGTCCTATCAAAACGCTCGAAATCGGCGGTTTCGGCTGGATTGGGCAGTACACGAACGAAAGTTTCACAAATCCTGAAAAGCAACTCAAAAGCACCGACCGCAAGCGCTGGGGCGCAGGCTTGAAATACGAGGACAAATGGACGCTGCGCAGCGAATACATGTACTCCTACGGCGGCGTGGTGACGGACAAGACGCGGCCGTTCCACTCGGACGCGTGGTACGTAACCCTGGGAGCGCCGATTTTCAAGAATTTCAAGGTTTACGGCCGCTGGGACTGCTACCGCGATGCGCACACTTGGGCTTCACTGAAAACGGATTACGGGCTCTCGGCCAACTACACGCTCGGCAAGAACCTTATCTTCCAGCTCAATTACACCTTCACCGACGACCGCTCCGCCCGCAACACCGCCAAGCCCCTCGACTCGCACTACAACACGCTCGACGTGCAAGTGACCGCAAGGTTTTAATATTCAGGCCTGTTGGCTGTACTACTCAATTTTTTAGGATTTGCGAATAAGGTCTCACGAGTAGGGGCGTTTTGCAAAACGCCCGCCATGTGCGCAGC
>JALFJC010000135.1:0-25431 GCA_022775595.1 Bacteroidales bacterium
GCATGTACGTAGGTCAGGACCGTTTCGACGTGCGCCGACAGATTGCCATCGACCTCGCCGAGGCCGGGCTTATGGAGAAGGTGGAGGACTACGACAACAAGATCGGCTGTTCCGAGCGCACGGGTGTGCCCATTGAGCCGAAACTCTCCATGCAGTGGTTCCTGAAGATGCAGCACTTTGCCGACCTCGCCCTGCCGCCCGTGATGAACGACGAAATCAAATTCTATCCCGCAAAATACAAGAATACCTATCGCCATTGGCTGGAAAACATCAAGGATTGGTGTATCTCGCGCCAACTTTGGTGGGGACACCGCATACCGGCTTACTATCTGCCCGAAGGAGGCTTTGTGGTGGCCGAAACGATTGAGGAGGCCGTGGCACTGGCACGCGAACAGAGCGGCAACGCCGCGCTCACCGCTGCCGACCTGCGCCAGGACGAGGACGCGCTCGACACATGGTTCTCTTCGTGGCTCTGGCCGATTTCGCTCTTCGACGGCATCAACAATCCCGGCAACCCCGAACTGGAATACTATTACCCCACGAGCGACCTCGTGACCGGTCCGGACATCATCTTCTTCTGGGTGGCGCGCATGATTATGGCGGGTTACGAATACACGGGCAAGATGCCGTTCAAGAACGTTTACTTCACGGGTATCGTGCGCGACAAGCTCGGCCGCAAGATGTCGAAACAGCTCGGCAACTCGCCCGATCCCCTCGCCCTTATTGACAAATACGGCGCCGACGGCGTGCGCATGGGCATGATGCTCTCCGCACCCGCGGGCAACGATATTCTCTTCGACGATGCCTTGTGCGAGCAGGGACGCAACTTCTGCAACAAGATTTGGAACGCCTTCCGCCTCGTGAAAGGCTGGCAGACGGACGCTGCCGCCGAGCAGCCCGAGACGGCGCGCGAGGCCGTGGCGTGGTTTGACGCACAGCTGCGCGTGAGTGCGGCGCACATCGAGGAACAATTTGCCGGCTACCGCCTGAGCGAAGCATTGAAAGAGGTGTACCGCCTCTTCTGGGACGAGTTCTCCGCCTGCTTCCTCGAAATCGTGAAGCCCGCCTACGGACAGCCCATCGACCAGAAGACTTACGACGCGGTGATCGGTTTCTTCGACCACCTGCTGCATCTGCTCCACCCTTTCATGCCGTTTATAACGGAGGAGCTGTGGCAGCACATCGCCGAGCGCAAGGACGGCGAGAGCATCACGGTGAGCCCCTCCGCCATTGCCCGGCCAGAGGACGGCGATGCCGCAACGATTGCCGCCTTTGAAATGGTGAAGAGCATCATCACCAACGTACGCGGCGTGCGCAACAGCAAGAACATCGCGCAGAAGGAAGCCCTGAAACTCGAAATCGTGGGCAGCAATCCCGTGGCACGCTACGACAGCATCATTCAGAAACTCGCCAACGTGGACGAGATCAGCGTGGTAAGCGCAAAGAGCGACGGTGCCGCCAGCTTCATGGTGGGCACCACGGAACTGGCCGTGCCTGTGGGCAATCTCATCGACGTGGCAGCCGAAATCGAAAAGATCGAAGCCGAACTCACGCGCCTCGAAGGCTTCCTGAAAGGTGTGGAGAAGAAACTCGGCAACGAGCGTTTCGTAAGCAACGCCCCCGAAACCGTCGTAGCCCTTGAGCGCAAGAAGCAAAGCGATGCGCAAAGCAAAATCGCCACGCTCCGCGAAACGCTCGCAGGATTGAAAAAATAGGATATTTCAAGGCAGTAGGGGCGTTTTGCAAAACGCCCGCCCCAACAAAAAAAGAATATTTATCCTTTTATGCCCGATACTCACCCCAACCCCCAGCAGCAATTCGAGCAGGCAATGGCTAACTGCCGCGAACTGTTTTGCAAGAAACTGCACGACTACGGCACGGCGTGGCGCATCATGCGGCCCGAGTCGCTCACCGACCAGATATTCATCAAGGCCGACCGCATACGCTCCATTCAGATGAAAGGCAAGGCGATGGTCGACGAAGGCATCGTGCCTGAGTTCGTGGCTATCGTGAACTACGCCATTATCGCCTTGATTCAGCTCGAGCACGGCGTGGCGCAGGAAGCCGACTTCACAGAGGAGCAGGCACAGGCGGCCTACGACAAATATGCCAAGGTATGTCTCGAACTGATGCTGCGCAAGAACCACGACTACGACGAGGCGTGGCGCGGCATGAGGGTCAGCTCTTACGTGGACCTTATCCTCATGAAGATACTGCGCACCAAACAAATAGAAGACCTCGAAGGGCAGACGCTCGTGTCGGAAGGCGTGGCCGCCAACTATATGGATATGCTCAACTATGCCGTCTTCGGACTCATAAAGCTGACCATTGAAGAATAAAGCCGCACATATAATAATATATTGGGTGGCAACGCTCTGCCGCCTCCTGCTGGCAGGCACATTTGTCTTCTCGGGATTTGTGAAGATCGTAGACCCGCAGGGCATGTGCCACAAACTCGAAGCCTACGCGCTGGCAATGGGGCAGACGTTTACAGACAGCGACCTCGCGGTGCGATTTGCCGCCGGCATTATCGGCGTGTTCGAGTTTGTGCTGGGCATCTACATTCTGCTCGGCATACGCCGCAAACTCACCACGCGCATCACGCTCCTCTTCATGGCGGCAATGACCGCCCTGACGGCATGGATATATCTGAAAAATCCTGTGCCCGACTGCGGTTGCTTCGGCGAGGCGGTAGTACTGACCAACGGGCAGACGCTGGCGAAGAACGTCGTGCTGCTCCTGTGCAGCCTTTTCCTGACGCGCTACCCGCTCTATCTGCACCGGCTCATTTCGGAGCGCAACCAATGGGTCATCTCAATTTATGCGTGGGTGTACGCAGCGGGCGTGTGCTACACTTCATTCCGCAACTTGCCCGTTCTGGAATTTACGCCCTACACGATAGGGGCAGACCTGCGCGGCGCGGTGGAAGGCACTGTGAAGGCCGACGACGGCGGCATCTCGCCGCTGGCAAACTTCTACCTCAATACGCCGCAGGGCGACGACTACACCTTTGAGGTGCTCGCCGATACGTCCTGGCAATTCCTCCTCATCGCACCCGACTGCGCCACGGCCGACGACGGCTGCTGCGACCGCATCAACAGCCTCTACGACTATTGCGTGGACAAGGGATATGCGTTCAGCATGGCTACGGCCTCCGCGCCGCACGACATCTACAACTGGATTGACCGCACGGGCGCGGCCTACCCTATCCTGCTCGCCGACGAAACGGAACTCAAATCGGCGGTCCGCGCCAATCCCGGGCTGATGCTGCTGCATGACGGGCGCATCGCCGCGAAATGGAGCAACAACAACCTGCCCGAATACCGCGACGAGGACGATATCGCCGCAAAAGTGCGTACCTCGCCCACATCGCCACTGACCAGAATGCTGCTGTGGTTCATCGTGCCGCTCATCATCATCATCTTCCTTGACGGCCTGTGGGTAGGCAGCAAATACTACAAACGGTATAAACTGCGAAAAAGGATATTTTCAAAACAACAAAACCCAAAACAATAAACTTCTAACCATTAAAAAAGTTATGAGAAAAAAAATCGTAGCAGGTAACTGGAAAATGAACAAGAACCTGCAAGAAGGCATCGCCCTCGCAACCGAGTTGAACGACATCCTCAAAGCCGACAAGCCCAACTGCGACGTCGTGATTTGCACTCCGTTTATCCACCTCGCCTCCGTGGCAGGCATTATCGACCAGAGCGTTATCGGCCTCGGCGCTGAGAACTGCGCAGACAAGGCAAGCGGCGCTTACACCGGTGAAGTTTCTGCCGAAATGGTGAAGAGCACGGGCGCAGGCTACGTAATCCTCGGCCACAGCGAACGCCGCGCTTACTATGGCGAAACGGCTGAAATTCTCAAAGAAAAAATCAACCTCGCCCTCGCTAACGGCTTGAAGGTAATCTTCTGCATCGGCGAAGTGCTCGAAGAGCGCGAAAGCGGCAAGCAGAACGAAGTGGTTGAAGCACAGCTCGCAGGCTCGCTTTTCGACCTCACTGCCGAACAGTTTGCCAACATCATCCTCGCTTACGAGCCCGTTTGGGCCATCGGCACGGGCAAGACCGCTACCGCTGAGCAGGCAGAAGAAATGCACGCCTTCATTCGCGGCGTCATCGCCGGCAAGTTTGGTGCAGAAGCAGCCGAAAACGTGAGCATTCTCTACGGCGGCAGCTGCAAGCCCAGCAACGCTAAGGAAATCTTCTCTAAGGAGAACGTGGACGGCGGCCTTATCGGCGGCGCAGCCCTCAAAGCAGCCGACTTCAAGGGCATCATCGATGCTTGGAAATAAGCACGGCTAAGCAGTAAGATACATCCCTACCCTGCCTCACACAATATTATATATATACGCGCGCGAGGCAGGGTCGGGATTTTACTAAGTATTCTACCCTTTATTTATGAAAACGTTTATCCACGGCCTCATGCTTTTGCTGACGCTTCTGCCGCTTACGGCTACGGCACAAAAGAACACGCTGACGCAGGAACTGCGCAAGAACACCGAAGGCGAAGGCAGCGTAGTCATCGTTATGGACGATGCCTTGGAGCGCATTATCAACAACACGCCGCTCCCCAAACCGGCAACGAAACCGGCAAGCACCCACAACGACAACTCCGCAAAGAAAAACGGCGAAAGCCATTCCGCTTCGGACGACAGCAAGACCTACAAACCCGGCAGCCGCAAACGCTATAAGACCTCGGGCTACCGCATACGCATCTTTACGGGCGGCAACTCCAAGAAAGATAAGGAACAGGCGCAAAAGGTGGGCGAGAAATGCAGGAAGCAGTTCCCGGAACTCTCCGTCTACACGCATTTCGTGTCGCCCCGCTGGGTATGCACCGTCGGCGACTTCAAGACTATGGAAGACGCACAAAAGTACATCGCTCCCATACGCTCTGCACACATTTCCTACGAAGTGCGCGTTGTGAAAAGCGAAGTGTTTTTGGTGGAATAACTTAAAATCTCATTCTTTGGCAATACGCCCCCCGCTACATATCTCAAACAACACCCATGCAACCCTCCACAATCGAAGAACTTCAAGGACACTATAGAGAAATCCTGCGTCTGCTCGGCGAAGACCCGCAGCGCGAAGGATTGCTGAAAACGCCGCTGCGCGTGGCAAAAGCAATGCAAGACCTAACGAGCGGTTACGCGACCGACCCTATCGCCATACTCAACTCCGCAAAGTTTCAGGAACCGTATGACCAGATGGTTATCGTGAAAGACATCAACTTCCATTCGCTTTGCGAGCACCACATGCTGCCTTTCTATGGCAAGGCGCACGTGGCGTACATTCCCAATGGCTACATCACGGGGCTTTCAAAGATAGCGCGCGTGGTAGATGCCTTTTCCCACCGCCTCCAAGTGCAGGAACGCATGACGCTTCAAATCAAGGACTGTATACAGGAAGCCCTGAAACCGCTCGGCGTTATGGTGGTAGTGGAGGCACGGCACATGTGCATGCAAATGCGCGGCGTGGAACAGGAGAGTTCAAAGACCGTGACCTCAGCATTCTGCGGCGCGTTCGACAGAGAAAAAACAAGAATGGAGTTTTTAAGCCTTATCGGCAAATAATCACCTGCTTTTTTCCCTATTGAGAAATCTTTTAGGAATAAAAACAGATGAAGAAAGCACTTGACATAAACGAACAAATGCAACGGCTCAAAGAGCGTGGTATGCTCTTTGACGATGAGAGTAAGGCAAAAGAGATTTTGCTGGATGTTGGTTTCTACCGACTAGGTTTTTATTCTTTCCCTTTTGAACAGTCATATCCATCTCTTGACAATCGAACGCACAAACTCCAATCAGGTACAACATTTAAGGCTGTATATGACCTCTACGAATTTGATAGGCAGTTACGCCGTATACTGCTGAATGCCCTCGACCGCATCGAAGTGAACGTACGTACAAAAATCACTTATATCGTATCCAATCATTATAAGCAATCGCCCACTTGGTTTGCTGATAAAACCATTATGGAAACAGCGTATGTGGATAGTTTTAAGTCAAAAGTGTATGATACGATTTTGGGCAACGACGTTATCAAACGACACCATGCAAAACACATAAATGACAAATTTGCGCCTGCGTGGAAAACCATAGAGTTTATGACCTTGGGAAATATTGGATGCTTGTACAGTGCCATTAAGGACCAAGCCTTAAAAAGACGTATTGCTAATGAGTATGGCTGTTCGCTTGGCGTTTTTCTGAATTACTTGGAAACAATTAGGATAATTCGCAACAAATGTGCTCACGGCAACTGTATTTACAGTATTAATTTCCATAATGGTATCAAGGCAAAACCTGCTGGTATAATTCCCGATTGCCGACATAATATAAGCGGGGCTATATCTGTAATCCTATATCTTTTGGGTTGCATCTCTATAAACAGAAGAAATGAACTCGAAAGTGGTATTAGATCCTTACTTGACGAAAACAAAACGTCGCAGACCAACAAAATCATCCAAGAATGTACGAAAATTTCCCTCTGATTTGGGTTAATCAAAATTTATTCATACTTTTGCATTACCAAAAGTGCCCGTACAGGCAATAGTCGCTGTATCTGCACTATAAAAGGGTCTTAGGGAGTTCTTGCGCGCAAGGGGCTCCCTTTTCTTTGATACTTTAACGAGGACGGAAGGAAGATGATTTAGCGCACCAATATTCTTTCTCTACACTAATTTTTCCCTACTTTTCAGCCTATGCTATAAGAAAAACGCTAAAAACGTTTTGCCTTTAAGCGCAAGTGCATTAACTTTGCGCCGCAAAAGTAGTGCAGAAAGCACGAAAGCATAGAGAATACACAATATATATTTATAAAAGACCAATGAATATTTCATTTGACAAGACAAGCAACGTCAGCGCAGTGATTACTATCAACATCGAAAAAGCTGACTACGAAGAGAAAGTAACTAAGAAACTCAAAGAAATCACCAAGGTGGCACAAATGCCCGGTTTCCGCAAAGGACACGTGCCTGCCTCGCTCGTGAAAAGAATGCACGGCGCACAGGTGAAATACGAAGAAGTGAACCGCACGCTCAACGATAGCCTCTTCAACTATATCAAAGAAAACAAACTGGCTGTGCTCGGCTCGCCGCTCCCCAACGAGCAGCAGGAGACGCAGGACATCGAAAATCAGGAAAACTTCGAGTTTAAGTTCGACATCGCCCTCGCGCCCGAGTTCAGCATCGAATATTCTGCCAGCGACAAACTGCCTTACTACGATATTCAAGTTAAGGAAGAAGACATCACTGCCGAAGTGAACCGCCTTTGCCAGCAGGCCGGTCACCCCGAAAGCGTAGACGCTTACGAGGATAAGGATATCCTGCGCGGCACTCTCGCCGAACTTGGCGAAGACGGTCTGCCCCTCGATGGCGGTGTGCAGGTAGAAACGGCTTCTCTCATGCCCACGTATTTCAAGAACGACGACCAGAAGGCTATCTTCAACGGTGCGAAGAAGAACGACGTGATTACCTTCAACCCCGCAACGGCTTACGACAGCAACGAAACGGAACTGGCCTCCCTCTTCCGCATCGCCAAGGAAGAAACGAAGAACCACACGGGCAACTTCTCTTTCCAGGTGAACGAGATCAGCCGCTTCGTTCCCGCCGAACTCAATCAGGAACTCTTCGACAAGTATTACGGCGAAGGCGTTGTGAAGAGCGAGGAGGAACTCCGTGCCAAGATTAAGGAAAACATCAGCAAGGCTTACGAAGGCGACAGCGACTTCAAGTTTATGCTCGACGTTCGCAAGCACGCTATGGAGAAGGTGGGCGAACTCGAATTCCCCGAAGACCTGCTCAAGCGCGTAATCAACAGCAACAAGAAGGACGAAAATCAGGCCGACATCACCGATGAGGAGTTCAAGAATACGTTGGAGTCGCTCAAGTGGAACTTGATTACGGAAAAGCTCACGGCTAAGTACGAAATCAAGTACGACGACAAGGAAATCAAGGACGAAGCCCTCAACGCCGCCCGCTATGAGTTTATGCGCTACGGCCTGAACAACATTCCCGACGAATATCTCCAGAACTACGCTTCCGAGATGCTGAAAAAGCAGGACCGCGTGGAAGGCCTTATCAACAGCCTCCTCCAAAAGAAGCTCTGCGCTGCGTTGAAGAACGTGGTTACCATGGAACACAAGCAAATCTCTGTAGAAGACTTTACGGAACTCGTTAAAGAATAATACCTGATCCGCTAAACAAATGGCGGAACGCGAGAGAAGAACGATGCTTCTGCCCCACTGTGAGCCGCAGCATCATTCTTCTCTTTTTTATACAAATACTTTAAGCACTATGATTAAAGACGATTTCAGAAAGTTTGCCGTCTCTAATTGCGGCATCAATTCTATGGTGGTTGATGATGTAATCAAAAGCCAAAATCAATATCTCAACCCTTATATTCTCGAGGAGCGCGAGCTCCACGTGACTCAGATGGACGTGTTCTCCCGCCTGATGATCGACCGCATCATCTTCCTCGGCACGGCCATCGACGACTACACGGCCAACACCTTGCAGGCGCAGTTGCTCTACCTCGACTCTTGCGACCCCGGCAAGGACATCTCCATTTACATCAACTCTCCCGGCGGCTCCGTGTACGCAGGCCTCGGCATCTACGACACGATGCAGTTTATCCAGAGCGACGTGGCCACGATTTGCACAGGCATGGCCGCTTCGATGGCCGCCGTGCTGCTGGTGGCCGGCGCTGAGGGCAAGCGCTCTGCCCTGCCCCACAGCCGCGTGATGATACATCAGCCGATGGGCGGCGCGCAAGGACAGGCTTCGGATATTGAAATCACGGCCCGCGAAATTCAGAAACTCAAAAAGGAACTTTATACCATCATCGCCGACCACAGTCATACGGACTTCGACAAGGTGTGGGCTGACTCCGACCGCGACTATTGGATGACCGCCGAAGAGGCTAAGGACTACGGTATGATTGACCACATTCTCAAGCGCAATGGCAAATAAGAAAGATATAAGATGCTCTTTCTGCGGAAGGTCGGAAAAGGAATGTGGCTCTATTCTGCTCAGTGGTGTTAACGGCTACATCTGTGCCGATTGCATACAGACGGCCAACCGAATGCTGTCGGAGTATGGGCTGATTGACGGAGAAGGAAACGAAGACTCCGTACATGAACAGACGAAAGGCAAGGGCGCAAAAGGTAAAAAGGCATATACTGCCGACGAAAAGCGTTCCGTTCCCAAACCAACCGAGATTAAAGCCTATCTTGACCAATACGTCATTGGTCAGGACGATGCGAAGCGCACGTTGGCCGTTGCCGTTTACAACCACTACAAGCGTCTGGCCAGCCAACAGCAGGCCAGTGCCGACGAGGTAGAGATTGAGAAGTCCAATATTATTATGGTAGGCTCCACGGGCACGGGCAAAACGCTGCTCGCCCGCACCATTGCGAAACTTCTCGACGTGCCGTTTACGATTGTCGACGCTACGGTGTTCACCGAAGCCGGCTATGTGGGCGAGGACGTGGAAAGCATTCTCTCGCGCCTGCTGCAAGTGGCGGATTTCAACGTGAAGGAAGCCGAGCGCGGCATTGTCTTTATCGACGAGATTGACAAGATTGCCCGCAAGAGCGACAACCCCTCCATCACCCGCGACGTGTCGGGCGAGGGCGTGCAGCAAGGATTGCTCAAGCTCCTCGAAGGCTCTATTGTAAACGTGCCGCCAAAGGGCGGGCGCAAGCACCCCGACCAGGACTATATCCACGTCGACACGAAAAATATTCTCTTCATCTGCGGCGGCGCATTCGATGGCATCGAAAAGAAGATTGCGCAGCGCCTCAATACGCATACCGTGGGATATAATTCCGTGCAAAACGCAATGCGCATCGACCCCAACAACCTGATGCAGTACATCGTGCCGCAGGACTTGAAGAGCTTCGGACTGATCCCCGAAATCATCGGCCGCCTGCCGGTGCTCACGTATCTGCAAAAGCTCGACCGCGAGGCTCTGCGCCGCATCCTCGTGGAACCGAAGAACTCCATCATCAAGCAAAACGCAAAACTGCTCGAAATGGACGGCATCAAACTCTCCTTTGCGCCCGATGCTTTGGAGTACATCGTGGATAAAGCCGTGGATTACAAACTCGGTGCGCGCGGTCTGCGCTCCATTGTTGAGTCGATTATGCGCGACGCTATGTTTGAACTGCCTTCTTCTAAAAAGAAAGAATTTGAGGTAACGAAAGCCTACGCCGCGGAGCAACTGGAAAAAAACCTCGTGTTCCATCAGCAGGCTTAAGCGGAATTTTTTGAGGCAAAAAGCAAATTATCTGCTAAGAAACGTGCAATTTTCAAATTAGTTTCTAACTTTGTTAGGCAAAACAGCAATTTTGACTCGCAGAGACATGCTAATTTCTAACATCTACATGAAACAGTCCCTTATCGGCGGCATTCTTACCTCCTTCGCTGCGCCCCTGAGTGCGCAGCAGTTGCCTAATGTAGTTGTGATTTTAGCAGACGACTTGGGCTACGGCGACCTCTCCTGCTATGGCGCCACACGCGTTAGCACGCCCAACGTGGACCGGCTGGCATCGGCGGGCCTGCGCTTTACCAATGCCCACGCCTGTGCCTCTACCAGCACGCCCTCGCGTTATAGCCTCCTTACGGGCGAGTACTGCTTCCGCCGCCACGGCACCGACATCGCCACGGGCGATGCGGGCATGATTATCCGTCCCAACCAAACCACTGTGGCCGACATCTTTAAGCAAAAAGGCTACGCCACGGCTGCCATCGGCAAATGGCATTTGGGTCTGGGCGATAAACAAGGAACGCAAGACTGGAACGGCAAGCTCGACATGTCGCCCGCAGATATAGGTTTTGATTACCACTATCTAATGGCCGCCACCGCCGACCGCGTGCCCTGCGTCTTTATCGAAGACGGGAGCGTCGTGAATTACGACCCTGCCGCGCCCATCTCGGTGAGCTACACCTCGAACTTCGCCGGCGAGCCTACGGGTGCCGCAAACCCCGAACTGCTCACCAAACTCAAATCGAGCCACGGGCACAACCAGAGCATCGTGAACGGTATCGGGCGCATAGGGTACATGAAAGGCGGAGGCCGCGCCCTTTGGCGCGATGAGGATATTGCAGATTCTATCTCGGCAGCCGCTATCCGCTTCATAGAGAAAAATAAAGAGCAACCTTTCTTTATGTATCTCTGCACCAACGATGTGCACGTGCCGCGTATGCCGAACGAGCGTTTTCGCGGCAAGAGTCCGCTAGGACTGCGCGGCGAAGCCATCCTGCAATTCGATGAAACGGTGGGCAAAGTGATTGAGGCGCTTGAAGCGAACGGGCTGACGGGCAATACACTTGTCATACTGACCAGCGACAACGGTCCAGTGCTCGATGACGGCTATCAGGACGAGGCTGCCACACTGAACGGCGACCACACGCCTTGGGGAAATTGGCGCGGCGGCAAATACAGTGCTTTCGAGGCCGGTACGCGCGTGCCTTTCATCGTTAGCTGGCCGGGCACCGTGCGCAGCGGCGATACCTCTAACGCTTTGGTTTCGCAAATCGACCTGCTTGCCGATGCTGCCGCCCTCATCAATACCAACGTGCCCCTCGGAGCCGGCATCGACAGCCGCAACAGCCTCGACACTTGGCTGGGCCGCAATGCCGACGACCGCAGTTTCGCAGCCACAATGGCCGCCAACCGCACGCTTTCCCTGCAAAGCGGGCGATGGAGATACATTGAGCCGTCGAACGGCGCGGCAAAAATCACAACCGTCAACATTGAGACGGGCTATTTGTCCACGCCGCAGCTCTACGACCTTGCTGCCGACCCCGGCGAAACCGCCAATGTCTACTCCTCCCGCCCTGCCGAAGCCGAACTTATGGCGTCACGGCTCGCCGAACTGCGCTTGCCCGTCACGGCTACCGATACAACGTTTTGGTACTATCTTATCACGCCCAAACGTGAAAGCCGTTACACCACGCATACGACCGACGGACTTAAAGGCTTCACCGAGCCGCAAGGCAATGCCTCCATGTGGAAACTGACGCGCCGCGCAGACGGCACTTACGACCTCGTGAACCGTGCCTCCGGCCTTTACCTCACCACGGGCGAAGTGAAGATACCCGCCGTGCAGATGCCGACTTCCACCACGCCGCCCGCCTCCGGGTGGACGCTCACCACAAGCGGCATTATGGGCTGCCTCTATGCCATCAGCAACGGCACTTCGGAACTGAACCAGTCGGGCAGTGCGCGAAATTATCTCGTGCTGAACTGGGGCAACGGCACGAATGTCACCGATGCCGGCTGTCTCTATTCGCTCGTCCCTACCGATGCCGAGTGCAACGTAATAGAAGGCATTTCCACCATTAGCACCGAAGATTTCGGGGTTAGCGGAAAAGACCTTTTCTACAAAGGAAACTGCATCGCCGCCCTCTACGACCTGGCTGGCCACCGCCTGCCGCTCTCGCAGTTGCCCACGCCCGGCTTCTATATCGTGCAGACACACGACGGCACATCGCAGACCGTTTGCCTCAAACGTTAGCGCAGCGCAGCCACGCCTATAAGAATACCTTACCTCTTCCCTCCCATGAAGGCAAAATTGGATTTACACAAAGCGCTCAAACGCCATTTTGGCTTTGACTCTTTCAAAAACAATCAGGAAGCCGTTATCCGCAGTCTGCTGGACGGCAAAGATGTTTTTGTGCTTATGCCTACGGGCGGCGGCAAGTCGCTGTGTTACCAATTGCCCTCGCTTCTGATGGATGGAACGGCGATCGTGATTTCGCCGCTCATTGCCCTGATGAAGAATCAGGTGGACGCAATGCGCCACATGAGCCAAGAGGACGGCGTGGCGCACTTCATCAACTCCTCCCTCACGAAAGCGCAGGTGGACAAGGTGAAGCGCGACATTCGCTCCGGGCTTACGAAACTGCTCTACGTGGCGCCCGAATCGCTGACGAAGGAAGACAACGTAGCGTTCCTCAGATCCATAAAAATCTCCTTCTATGCCGTCGACGAGGCGCACTGCATTTCCGAGTGGGGGCACGACTTCCGGCCCGAGTACCGCAAGATTCGCCCCATCATCAACGAAATCGGCAACGCGCCGGTCATCGCGCTCACCGCAACGGCGACCGAGAAGGTGAAGACCGATATAAAGAAAAATCTTGGCATCCCCGACGCCGTGGAGTACAAGAGTTCTTTCAACCGCCCCAACTTATATTATGAGGTGCGGCCGAAAACAGAAAATATAAACAAAGACATAATTAAATTCATCAAGCAACACTCCGGCAAAAGCGGTATCATCTATTGTTTGAGCAGGAAGAAAGTGGAGGAGCTGGCGGAGGTGCTACGCACCAACGACATCAAGGCGGAAGCCTATCATGCCGGCATGGAGCCCGCCATGCGCTCGCAAACGCAGGACGACTTCATCATGGAGCGCATCGACGTGATAGTCGCCACCATTGCCTTCGGCATGGGCATCGACAAGCCCGACGTTCGCTTCGTTATCCACTACGACATACCCAAGAGCCTTGAAGGCTATTACCAGGAGACGGGTCGCGCCGGGCGCGACGGGGGCGAAGGGCAATGCATCGCTTTCTATTCTTACAAAGACCTTCAGAAACTCGAGAAGTTCATGGAAGGCAAGCCGCTCGCAGAACAGGAGATTGGCAAGCAACTGCTTAAAGAAACCGCAGCCTATGCCGAAAGTTCCGTTTGCCGCCGCAAGCTGTTGCTGCATTATTTCGGAGAAGAATATCTCCAGGATAATTGCGAAAACTGTGATAACTGTATTAATCCTAAAAAACAAGTGGAAGCAAAAACACAATTAAATAAGGTTTTGGAAGTGATTATCGCCATTAAGGAGCACTTCCGCGAAGACTATGTAAAGGATATTCTGATGGGCAAGCCCACCGACGAGGTTTGCGCCCATCATCATGACGAACTTGAAGTGTTTGGCATTGGAGATGATGAAAGCGAACGCACCTGGAACGCTGTTATCCGCCAGGCCGTCATAGCCGGCTATATCGCCAAGGACGTTGAAGACTTCGGCGTGCTTAGCGTTACCGACGAGGGCCGCGATTTTATGAAAAATCCCGTTTCTTTCCCCATCGTCGAGGAGCGCGATTTCGACGAAGAAGAAGCTAATATCCCGCAGGACGCAGCTTCGTGCGCCGTCGACCCCACGCTCTTCCAGATGCTCAAAGACCTGCGCAAGCGTCTCTCCAAGGATTTGGACGTGCCGCCCTACGTGATTTTCCAAGACCCCTCGCTCGAAGCGATGGCCACCATTTATCCGCAGACCATCGAGGAACTGCAAAACATTCCCGGCGTAGGCGCAGGCAAGGCCAAGCGCTACGGTACAGAGTTCTGCAAACTCATCAAGCAGCACTGCAAGGACTTTGAAATCGAACGCCCCGAAGACCTCCGCATCCGCACCGTGGCCAACAAGGCAAAGGACAAGGTGGCCATTATCAGCAGCATCGACCGTCAGGTGGCACTCGACGACATCGCCGTCGCCAAGGGCTTGGAGTTTGACGAGCTGCTCGACAAAATTGAAGCCATTGTCTATTCCGGCACGAAGATCAACATCGATTATTTCATCAACGACGTGATGGACGAAGACCACGTGGAGGACATTTACCAGTACTTCAAAGAGTCTGAAACTGACGACCTTGACGATGCCATCGACGAACTTGGCGACGAATACTCGGAAGAAGAAATCCGCCTCGTGCGCATCAAGTTTATCTCCGAAATGGCAAACTAAGCGCCCCTCGCGCTCTTTGACTCTTCGACTTTAATAACAGATAATTAGTGGCCCGTTTCTGGAATGTCCGAAACTACGTGTCAAAATAATTACAGGAAACAAACACTTAACAACTTATGACAGAAAACGTTGCACCAAAAGAAAAGGCTTACTTGAACTTTATAGAGCAAATCGTTGCGCGCGACTTGGCCGACGGTAAGAATGACGGCCGTCTCCAGACACGTTTCCCGCCCGAGCCGAACGGCTATCTCCACATTGGTCATGCCAAGGCCATTTGCATGGACTTCGGCGTGGCGCAGAAGTTTGGCGGCGTGTGCAACCTGCGTTTCGACGACACCAACCCCCAAAAGGAAGACACCGAATATGTCGACTCGATTAAGGAAGACATTGAATGGCTCGGCTTCAAGTGGGGCAATATATATTATGCCTCCGACTATTTCCAGCAACTCTGGGACTTCGCCGTGCGGCTCATCAAAGAGGGCAAGGCTTACGTAGATGAGCAGACTAGCGAGGAAATCGCGCAGCAAAAAGGCACGCCCACGCAGGCCGGCACCGAAAGCCCCTTCCGCAACCGCCCCATCGAGGAAAGCCTCGCCCTGTTTGAGAAGATGAACAGCGGCGAACTGCCCGAAGGCTCTATGGTGCTCCGCGCCAAGATCGACATGGCGAACCCCAACATGCACTTCCGCGACCCCATCATCTACCGCATCATCAATAAGGAACACCACCGCACGGGCACGAAGTGGAAAGCCTATCCCATGTACGACTTCGCACATGGACAGAGCGACTACTTCGAAGGCGTGACCCACTCTATCTGCACCCTCGAGTTTGTGCCCCACCGCCCGCTCTACGATTACTTTATCGACGAGCTTAAAGAAGGCAACGACCTCGAAGACCACCGCCCGCGCCAGTACGAGTTCAACCGCCTGAACCTTACCTACACGGTGATGAGCAAGCGCAAACTGCTCGCTTTGGTCAAGGAAGGCCTGGTAGACGGCTGGGACGACCCCCGCATGCCGACGGTCTGCGGCCTGCGCCGCCGCGGCTACTCGCCCGAGGCCGTGCGCAAGTTTGTGGACATGATTGGCTACACGAAGTTCGACGCGCTCAACGACTACGCCATGCTCGAAGCCGCCGCCCGCGAGGACCTCAACGCCCGCTCGCTCCGTGTGTCCGCCGTGCTCAACCCCGTGAAACTCATCGTGACCAACTATCCCGAAGGACAGACGGAGGAAATGGAAGCCGTGAACAACCCCGAAAACGAAGCCGACGGCACGCACGCCATCACCTTCAGCCGCGAACTGTGGATTGAGCGCGAGGACTTTATGGAAGACGCGCCCAAAAAGTTCTTCCGCATGGTGCCTGGCAAGGAGGTGCGCCTCAAAAACGCCTACATCGTGAAATGCACAGGTTGCAAGAAAGCCGCCGACGGCACCGTCGAGGAAATCTATTGCGAATACGACCCCGAGAGCCGCAGCGGCCTCGAAGGTGCCAACCGCAAGGTGAAAGGCACGCTCCACTGGGTGAGCGCGGCCCACTGTCTGCCCGCAGAGGTACGGCTCTACGACCGCCTCTTCAACGTAGAAAACCCTTCCGCCGACGAGCGCGACTTCCGCGAATTGCTCAACCCCGACTCGCTCACCGTGTTGCCCAACTGCTACGTCGAGAAGTACGTCGCCGAGCAGAGCGCCACGCGCTACCTGCAATTCCAACGCATCGGCTATTTCACCTACGACAAGCATTCCACGCCCGAAAAGCTTGTGTTCAACCGCACCGTCGGACTGAAAGACAGCTGGGCTAAAAAATAGGGGGGTATTCTCAAAATGCCCACTGAATACAGAGCATAGTCTTATTAACGAGAAATTTATCGTCCTTGAAGTATGATTATATGCTGTAAAAAATAATAAGATACATAACTTGCTATTAATACAGAATCAAAATATTAACTTTTATGTTATTATAAATTTATGAATAGAATCATTGCAATTACAATATATCTGTTTAGTATTATAACGATAACTGCACAAAACGTATATACGGGAAATGATGTAAAGTATATAGATGGAGAAAAGGCACTTTTTGCAGAAGGTGATAGCATTACTGTAGGCATATCATTCTCGGAGAAAATAGTTAAAAACCACTCCTTCTATATAATGATTGCTAATAATGCTTCGCAGAGTTTCAACTTTAATCCTGAAAAAATAAAGGTTCAATACATTAAAAACGGTGTAGAATCAGAATGTGGAGTATACAGTAAAGATGAATACCTAAAAAAAGAAAAGCGGCAAATTTTGTGGTTTGGACCAAGTAATGTAAGAAACGTTACTGTTAGCGGGGAAAGTACTCTGAAAGACAATTCTGGTTTTAATGTTTCAAAAACAGAAACAAAAGTACATACACAAGTATATACTGGTGAAAAGGATAAAGCATATGAAGAAGCTGAAGAAAGAGTTAACAGCCAATACTTCAAAAAAACAACAGTTTTCCCAAATGACCAAAAAGTAGGGATGGTCGTTGCCAAAAATCCCAAGGTTAAAAACCTTATTATTAAAATACCACTCAACGGTAATTTGTATATATTTGATCTATCGAAAGAATAAAACATTCGATTCCCTTCCTGCGCAGAAAGTATGCCTTTCTGCGCAGTTTTTTATTTGAGTGGAAAAAGGGAAATTTTGATAACGGACTGAACGGACTGTTTGGAAGGAAGTTCGGAGCGAATGGGGATATTGGTTGGGGCGGGCTGTAAGCCCAGTTGTCCCCGTTGTCGCCATAACAACAGCCGACGTATGTAATGCGATGTTGCTTTATGTTGTCCCCGTTGTCGTCAAAATAAATCGTGCAACGCCTCGACTTGCTTGCTATCTCATAAGAAAAGCGTAAATTTGCCCTAAACAATCTTACGGGCGTGATGCGCCCCACCCTATTCTTATGGAACACAATTTCAACGAAACACTTTCGCGCTACGAGCAAAGTCTGAAGAAAATAACGCTGGGCGAATACTTCGAGGCGGACGACCTGCTCGACATCATTGATTACTATATCAAAAACGAGCGATATGCCGACGCCGACCAATGCCTCGGCTTCGCGCTGGCACAATATCCCGACAACGAAGATATTTGGATTACCAAGGCCTACCGCCTCAAAAGCGAGGGGCATTGGGACGAGGCGCGTGCCATTATCGACAACCTTTCCGACCAGGAATGTGCCGATGTCAAACTGTTTCGCGTCGAGGAGAATATTGCCTCCGGCGATTGGGACCGTGCTTTCTTCTTCGTGGAAAAGATTATGGACGACAAGTTAGTCCCCAATCGTGTCGAGCTCATTGTAGATATTGCCGAATTACTTATCGACTACGGTCTTTACACCGAAGCCACCTATTTCCTTAAACATGTTCCCGACGGCCATTCGGAGAAACCGCACGCCCTGGAACTTATGGCTGAGTGCCACTTCCAAAATCACGATTACGACAAAGCGGTTGAAGAATCCAACAAGCTCATCGACCTCGACCCCTATAATCAGCGCTCGTGGGAGCAAATGGCAAACATTCGGCAGATGCAGGGCAATTTTCAGGAAATGCGCGAGTGCGCCGACTATGCCTTAGCCATCAATCCGAAATCCGACTTGGCCATGCACCAGCGCATCATCGGCCTGCTGTGCAGCGAGCAACTAAACGATGATATCTTCGACGAAGCAAAGAAATACAGTAAGCAGCACCCTGAAGACCTTTACGTGGCGATGCCTTTGGCGCAGGCGCTGCTCGATGACTCCCGGCCCGGAGATGCCCTACCCATTTTGCGTCGCGCGCTCAAGCTCACGCCGTTCGACAGTCCCGACCGCGTGACGCTGCTCCTGATGCTCGGCTGGACGTATTGCTTTATCGGCGACGACGCCAATGCCAAGCAGTGCGCCCTTGCCCTATCCTCGTTCGACGCAAGCAACTTACAGCACCTCAAGCATACGCTCAAACAAATAGCGGATTTCCAGAAGCCCGCCTATGGAGTGGAGCTGCTCGACCGCGTGCACGAACTCATGCCGTCGAACTCCGAACTCTTCAACATGACGGTATGGTTTCTTGCAGAAAATAAAATTTACGACAAAGCCTTCCTGCTGTGGCACCATTGCATCACGCGGCCAGAGTATATCACCCTAAGCGCCACGCCCGGCATAGCACGCGCCATTTTTGAGTTTGTGAAGGACAAGGAGATTTTTTCTTATTATCTATACCTTGCCCTCCATTCCCATCCCGACGAAACCCTTGACTATTTTCGCGACGTTGCTGATTGCTCCGGCGTGGAGGAACTCATTAAGGCACTGAAAGAGAAAACTAAAAACTGGAAGAAAGACTGAGGCGCACACCTTGCCCCGTCTTTTCACACGCCCCAAAACAAAAAAAAAGCGAGGAAAGCCACACGCGGCTTTCCTCGCTTTTAAGTATAAACTTGTACTCAGAATAATTTTATTTGATGATATCCAAATCTTGGAACACCTTTTTAAGGGCGGCAACCGCACGGTCAACCTGCTCTTTGGTATGCGTTGCCATAAGTGCTACGCGCACGAGCGTGTCCTGCGGAGCGCAGGCAGGCGGAATGACGGGGTTGATAAATACGCCGGCATCGAAGGCGCGGGCCGTTGCCACGAAGGTCTTTTCCGGGTCGCGCACATAAAGCGGAATGATCGGCGACTCCGTTTCGCCAATCTCAAAGCCTTCTTCCTTGAAACGCTTCAAAGCGTAGCGCGTCACGTCCCAAAGGGCTTCGATGCGCTCGGGTTCCTGCTGTAAGATGTGCAGGGCTTCGAGGGCACTGGCGGTAGCGGCGGGGGTATTGGATGCACTGAAAATGTAGGTGCGTGCCGTGTGGCGCAGCCAGTTGATAATGGAGCTGTCAGCAGCGATGAAACCGCCAATCGAGGCGAGCGACTTACTGAACGTGCCCATAATGAGGTCTACCTCCGAAGTCAGTCCGAAGTGGTCGCATACGCCGCGGCCGTTTTTGCCGAACACGCCGATGCCATGCGCTTCGTCCACCATAATCGTAGCGTTGTACTTATGCTTCAAACGCACGATTTCGGGCAGATTGGCAAGGTCGCCTTCCATGGAAAAGACGCCGTCCACAACAATCAGTTTCACGGCCTCGGGAGCACATTTCTGCAACTGGCGTTCCAGGTCTTCCATATCGTTGTGCTTGTATTTCAAGCACGTGGAGAAGGAGAGGCGGCGGCCGTCAACGATTGAGGCGTGGTCACGGTCGTCGCAAATGATGTAGTCATCGCGGCCCGTGAGTGCGGCAATAACGCCGGAGTTTACCGTAAAGCCGGTGGAGAAGCAGAGAGCTTCGTCTTTGCCGACAAATTCGGCGAGTTCTTTTTCAAGTTGAAGGTGAAGGTCGAGCGTACCGTTGAGGAAGCGCGAACCGGCACAGCCGGAGCCATACTTGCGCATAGCCTGCACGCCGGCTTCTATGACACGCTCATCGCCGGGAAGGCCGGTGTAAGCGTTGGAACCGAACATCAGCACGTGATGTCCGCCCATTTCCACCTCTGTTCCCTGCTTGCCTTCGATGGCGCGGAAGTAAGGATAAACTCCCTTGGCCATATATTCCTGCGGCAGCGTGTACTTTGCTAATCTGTCTTGTAAAATACCCATAATGTCATTTTACGAAAAGGCTAAATCCTTTTCAAATTCGTTTTTCCAGCGGCAAAGTTACGTATTTGATGCGACTTTCTGCCCTTTTAGTTAAGAAATATTGCTCAAAAATCAAGTTTTAGTGCAAAAACTGCCGTTTAGAGAAATATATTCATAACTTTGTAGTAAGATAATCGGGAGTAGGGACGTTTTGCAAACGCCCGCTCAAGTTTAGCTCTGCGCTCATTTGCACGACATTTAACCGGGCATTTGCAAAACGCCCCTACTTTCAGACAATCTTGCCTTGTTTGCTTGTCTGCTCGTTTACTTGTTTACTAACTCGTACATATAGCGAAGAAATAATATGTCCAAGACACGCTTATTATATATTGTCAATCCTATTTCGGGCACGAACCGAAAAAGGGACTTTGCAGCCATTGCCGATGCCTATACCGACAAGAACCGCTTTGACATTCAGACGGTATACACTGAGCGTGCCGGCCATGCCTCCGAACTGGCGCGGCAAGCCGCAGCCGAAGGAATCGACATCGTGGCTGCCGTGGGCGGCGACGGCACGGTGAACGAAATTGCCGCCTCATTGGTGAAAACGCCGACTGCCCTCGCCATCGTGCCGAGCGGTTCGGGCAACGGCCTTGCCCGCCACCTGCAACTGCCCATGGACATGCCCCGCGCCATCGAGGTCATCAACCAAGCGGAAATCCACGCCCTCGACTACGGCACGCTCAACGACCACCCCTTCTTCTGCACCTGCGGCATCGGCTTTGACGCGCTCATCAGCCTGAAATTTGCCGAGGCAGGACGGCGCGGCCCTATGGCCTACGCCGAGAACATGATTAAGGAAGGTTTTAAGTACAAGCCCGAACGATACATTATTAAATATAGGAGCACGGACGGCGAGAGCGACGACGTTTTGGAGCAGGAAGCCTTTGTGGTGGCGTGCGCCAACGCCTCGCAGTACGGCAACAACGCCTACATCGCGCCGCACGCCTCAATGAAAGACGGGCTGCTTGACATTGTCGTGATTGAGCCTTTCCCGCCATTGGAGGGAGCACAGGTTTGCCTGCAACTATTCAACGGCACTTTGGAGAAAAACCCGCACGTCAAGACGTTCCAGACCAATGCCCTGCACATCACGCGCCCTTCCGAGGGGGCAGTGCATTGCGACGGCGACCCTTTCATCACTTCCTCCGAGATAGACATCCGTATAGTGCCGCAGCAACTGCGCGTCGTGGTCAATCCCTTTGCCAAGAAGGTGCGCCAATGCAATTTGCAGCAATCCATTCCTGAGTGGTTCAAGGAACTGACCACCCTGCCCCCTACTCTGCAAATGAAAACGGACAACCTTCTGCAACTTAACCGCAATTTACTCGAGAAACTGCGTAAGAATTAAAGAAAGCGACTTTATAGTTTTTGTTGGATGCTTACAACTCGTCCAACATCACTCATAAAGACATATATAATGCACACAACTTATGCCGCCACCCGATATTGAGTCATCAACCAGCAAAGAGCGCTTAGACTACGTACAGAATGAGTGGAGATGCCTGCATAACTGTGAAATTTGCGGGAAATGCCATTTTTTGAAAGGAAGAAACGAAACAGAACTCTACGCTGAATATATAAATGGGAAGCGGTCATATATTGACATCACATTGGAAATAAGAGGAGGAAGCAAGTAGAGACTTGCTGACTATAAAGAGAGAGGGGTGCGCCTGTTACGACGCATCCCTCTCTCTATTTTACGGGTATTGTATTCCTTTAATATTATACTTCTGTCTGCTTACGCCGGTATTCCTTCGGCGAAAGACCGATTTGCGACTTGACGAATTTGCCAAAGAAAGAAGCGTTGGGGAAATTAAATTCTTCGGCTATTTCCTTAATGGTGCGCGTGGTATAGCGCAAGCTGCGCTTGATACATTCAATAGAAAACTCGTGAATCCATACAAGCGCGGTTCTGCCGCTGGCTGCCTTGACTGCCGAAGAAAGATATTTCGGCGTGACGCACAGCTTCTGGGCATAGTAAACTACCGAGCGGTCGTGGCCTCCGTTCTCCTGCAAGAGCGATAGGAAACGGCGGAACAATAGGTCGGACTGCGTAATCATTCCGCCTGAGGGCTGGAAGCGGCTGTTGCGATTGATGATGGAGAAAAGTTCAAAGAAGCAACTGCGCAGGAAACTGCGCATCGTTTCTTGATGATAGATGCGCCTCGGCTGTTGCAGCTTTAATTTCAAAAGGCTGAAATAAGCCTCAAACAACTCCACGTCTTCATCGGAAAGCTTTGTAACGGGATGCGAACGGATATAAAGCATGCAGTCCACAAGGTCCTTGCCTTTATGGATAGAACGCTCAAGCGGCGCACTCGTGAAACCGAAGGCACTGACACTTACATCGGGCGAGGCCATGAAACTGTCGGTCACAGTGTGCGGCAGCAGCACGATGGCATCGTTGGGCTCAAGGCGATATTCTTTTCCATCGATAACTACTTGTAATTTGCCGCTTTTGCAAATCACCACCACTATTTGGTGAATGTGCTGAATGCTGGTGTGGGGAATGTCCTTAAAGTTATCGACTGCAAAGACTTCGTCATCGGCGTAGCCTAAAAGTTCGTTGTCCTCACCAACAAGGGCACCCTTCTTGTCTTTTTGTTCTAAAATGCCGTCCATAGTAGTTTATTTCTTATTGACATGCAAAATTAGCGATTTATCTGCTATGATAATACGATAAATAATCTCTATAAACGTTCTTTATTTCTTTTTATCGCTAATTTTGCCTATCAAGAAGCCTGTTTGCACGTTAAGAAGGGGCAGTAAAATAGAATAGGTGGCGAAACGCACGCGCTCCGCCACCTATATATATAATATTGTGTATGCTTGCTTATTCCTTGATGTTGGGTTCTTCCAAGCCGTAACCGTTTTTCTTGTCGATAAGTTTCAGGTAAACGGCAAGGAGCAGGGCTGCCACGCCGAAGCAGGCGAAAATCACAAGCGGCAAGGTGTAGTTGTAAGGTATGAACTCTGCACCTGATGCCTTGGCGGCAAGCACTGCCGGGTTGTCGGCGTTGGCAGAGTTGAGCACGCTGCCAATCAGCACGGGCACGAAGCAAAGACCGATGTTCTGCACCCAGAAGATGAGGCAGTACGCGCTGCCGAGCACCTTTTCGTCGATGATTTTGGGCACGCTGGGCCACAGGGCAGCAGGCACGAGGGCGAAGGAGATGCCGAGCAGAACGATGGTGGAGTAGGCAATGAGGTGGCTGTGCGTTGCAGGCAGCACGAAGGCAAACACGAGGTGGCAGGCAATGAGCAGAAGCGCACCGCACATGAGCATCGTAGCGCCCTTGCCCTTGTGGTCGAGGAACGAGCCGAGGAACGGCGTGATTACTGCCGCGCCGATGGGGAACCAGCGGAAGATATTGGAGGCCTCGATGTCGGAAATGCCTTCAAGGTTGCATTGCAGCATATTTGCGCCGTAGCGCTGGAAGGGGAAGATGGCGGAATAATAGAGCACGCAGAGCAAAGCCACCACCCAGAAGATGCGGCTGGTGAGGATGTTCTTCAAATCGGAGGCCTTAAACTCTTCTTCATTCTCGCCGGCCTCGCCTGCTCCGACCTGCTTGTCGAGCTTGCGGTCCATGATGCAGAACACGCTGTATGTTATCAGTCCGATGAAGAGCAGGGCAGTGCAAAAACCTACGGAAGCGGACACCGAGCCGAACTTCTCGGCGATAATGGGCGAAATGGAGAAGATGGCGAACACGCCGACGCGGGCAATGGCCATTTCAAGACCCATGGCAAGCGCCATTTCCTTACCTTTGAACCACTTTGCTATGGCTTTCGACACGGTGGTGCCTGCCATTTCGCAGCCGCAACCGAAAATCATGAAGCCGAAGGCAGCTAATTTTGCGCTGGCGGGCATAGCGACCCACCAAGAACCGAGCCACGCTTCCAAGCCCGTGCCCTTGAACGCCTCGCTAATGGCATAATACTTGATGCACGCGCCGATGAACATCATAGAAGCGGACAGCTCGCCGGTGAAACGGATGCCACACTTGTCGAGGATAATGCCAGCCACGATGAGAAAGCCGAACACGTTGACAATGTACTCGCTTGCTGCATACGTGCCGAACACATCGGGCGTCCAGCCGTATTGGTTCTCTACGAGCGACTGCAAGGGCGACATCATGTCGACGAACATGTAGCCGAAAAACATCATTGAGGCAACAAGGACAAGGGCCGTCCAACGTGCGGCGGCACTGTCGTTGAGTTTTCTTTGGATTAATTCTGTCATTGTTTTATTATTATATATTGATATAGTGATTGCGAAAAGTAGGGGCGTTTTGCAAAACGCCCCTACCCGTGAGACCTTAGAGCATTTGCGCCTATTTCAGCCATTTGTCCAGCCAGCGGAAGAAAGTGCGCTGCCAAAGCACGCCGTTCTGCGGCTTGAGCACCCAGTGGTTCTCGTCGGGGAAGAGCAGCAACTGAGCCGGCACGCCGCGCAGGCGGGCTGCCGTAAACGCGCTTTCGGCCTGCGTGTACTCGATGCGGAAATCCTTTTGCCCGTGAATGCAAAGAATGGGCGTGTCCCATTTATCCACGGAGCGATGCGGGGAATCCTCGAACCAGCTGCGCTGGCGGCCTTCGCGGTCACGCAGCCAAGGCGCATTGCGCAAGTCCCAATTGGGGAACCAAAGCTCTTCTGTTTCTACGTACTGCTGTTCCGTGTTGAAGATGCCGTCATGCGCGATGAAACATTTGAAACGCTTGTCGTGGTGTCCGGCGAGCCAGTAAACGCTGTAACCGCCGAAGCTTGCGCCCACTGCTCCGAGGCGTTCCCGGTCTACGTAGGGTTCGGTGGCGATGTCGTCGATGGCGGAAAGATAGTCCTTCATGCAAAGGCCGTTGTAGTCGCCGCTGATTTCTTCCAGCCATTCCATGCCGAAGCCGGGCAAGCCTCGGCGGTTCGGGGCTATCACAATGTAACCATTGGCTGCCATGATTTGGAAATTCCAACGGTAGCTCCAGAACTGGCTGACG
>JALFJC010000001.1:0-3832 GCA_022775595.1 Bacteroidales bacterium
GGACCTACGCCGTAAACATCATAGAAGTCGCTCTTCCAGTGGTTGAGCACGTCGAGCACCTGATTGGCGTTCATGTTTTTGGTAGGATCGGCTGCGTTGTTGCGGTCGATGTTCAGTTCATACCAAGAGATGTAGCAGGGGTAGGGACGCCAGGGCACTGCGCGTTCGCGTTCGGAGTAGGCGAGGAACGAGCGGCGCTTCTGCGTCTTGTGGATATTGCTGTTGTCCTGCGTGCCGTCCTGAGCAATCAGGCCCACAACGCCGCTAATCTTCCAGGTTTCGCCGGCGGCGAGCGTCGTGTTGCGGCTCCAAAGGCCTTGGATGCCCACTACGTCAGTGGTGAGGGTTGCGCCTTCCTTCGGCGTGTAAATCTTCACGGTCATCGTAGAGTTGGCATCTACATCTTCGCTTGCTTTCTCAACGAATACGCGGAGCTTGAAAGTGCCGTCGTAGGGAGCAGAGAAGGTGAAGGTGTTGTTGCTGTTGTCATTGCCGGAGAAGCCAGAGTGGTAGTCGCTGGCGGCCACGTCGTTGGCATTGTCGAGCAGGTCGGCGCCGCCGAAGTTGAGGCGGTGGTTGCCGCTGGTGTATGCCACGGTGATTTCTACCTTCTGATTAGCTTTGAGCGTCACGCCGTCCTTGACATAAGCGAGTACGTTGGGATAGTTTGCGCCCGTGGCCTCGATAACGCGGTTGGGCAGGCTGGCGCTTGCCACCGTGCTCCAAGAAGTAGCCGTGAGCGAAATGGGGTCGAGCGTCGTGGCGAGCGTGTAGTTGTCTTCCGTGCCGGTAGCCTCGCCCACGGTGTTATAAGCCACGGGGCTTTCAAGGCCGGCGAAGATCTTGTTGCTCATCAGCACCGCGCCGCGTGTGTTGCCCACAGTGGCGGGCGTAGAGCCTGCGGCATTCGTGTCCACATTGTAGATAAGGGGAATGACGTTGTACATGTCCACGTCGTTCACGCCCGTGAGCTCCATTTCGGTGCGGAGGTAGTGGCTGCCGTCGCGAAGCACGGCTTTCCACACGATGTTCACCGTTGCGCCCTTATAAGTATATGTGTAGTTGGCAACGAGTGCATGCCCATTGTAGTGCTCTGCACCGCCCACGGCCGTGCTTTCGCCCGTGAGTGTCTGCATTTCTACGCTGTTGAGCGTCATGGCAGAGGCGGGCACGTTGTCGCCCGAGCCGAAGGCCACGGTAAAGATTTCCGTGCCGGGGAGGAGGTTCATGGCGTTGGAGCCGGCGAAGTAGAGCGAGTTGTTAGCCTTTACGAACGAGGCTGCCAGCACGTTGTTGTAGAGCGTGTAGGTGTCGGCGGTCGTTGCCACTTTGGCTTCGCCCACGGCATCCTGCTGCGCGGGATAGAGCACGGCGTTGGTGTAGGCCGTGGTGGCGGGCTGCTCGGGAATGGTGGCGTAGGCCACGGTGATGGTCTTCGTCACGTCGTTCACGGAGATGATGACAAACTTGCCTTCTTGTGCCGTTGCGCTCACCGCGCTCTTTTGCAGGCGGCCTTCGCTGGTCACGGTCTGGCCGTTGGTGTAAGCCGTGCCGTTAATGGTAACGGTCGTGCCGGCGGGCGCCACGATGGTGTAGGTGTGGGTCTGCAAGTCGGCTTCGGCAAACTGCCAGCGGCTGCCAGCGTCTTTTGAGCCGTTATCCTGCCAAAGGCCGAGCGTTACGGTGCCGTCTAAGGGGTTGTTTGAGCCTACGCCCGTGTACCAGTTGAGGTATTTCGTGGCAACACTGGTATTGTTGTACGGAGCGATGTCGTAGTTGTCGCCCGAATAGTTGCGACACTGGAAGTAAGCACCGGTGGTCTTGCTGTCGGACAGCGAGATGAAGCCGGTCGTGTTGCTGTAGCTTGCGGCTTTGGTGTAGCTCAGCCACTTCTTGGAAGTGTAGCAATAGATGTAGTAGGTATCAGAGATACCAGCCGAATAGAAGGCAAACAGCGCTTTGTTCTCGTCTGTCTGCGTGGGAGCGGTGTAGCCATTGGCGTAATAGCCGTTGCCGCTCACCATTGTGTAGAGGTGTTCCGGCTTACCGTTTGACGGGTCGGTCGTGGACGCCTCAATCTTGTCGGCCCACGCCTGTCCGGCAAAGCACAGGAGCAGGGCCATCAAAGAGAAATACTTTTTCATAAGCATTACACAGAGGTTTTAGGTTGATAATATAGAGTTAATAAAAAGTTGTTTTTGTCAATGGAGTAGGGGCAGAGATTGGTGTGTCGATAGTAACAGCCTTTGGATAAAAACCAATTAAAAACCGCTTGTGTGGCGTGAAGCCTATCGGCACGCCTTTGCACATAATGCCCGAGCCTGTGAGCAGAGGCTCACGTCTCGTCCTTTATGTGCAAAGTCTGCGGTCGGTTCCCGCCCGCTTCACGCCTCACAAGGGAAAAACCATTAAAAACAGCAATGGAGTGTTTCTTGCTTTTCGCTTGTCAAGGTTTCACGGGTTTTTCATGGTTTTTTCTTGCTGTGGGTGAAGCGACCGTTTTCTAACGGTCGTAGCCGGAGGGATTAAGGACGAGGCGTGAACCGATAGGGTCACAGACTCGGCTTTAAGACCGGCGGCGAACCCGAAAGGGCTTCACCAACAGCAAACTGTTTTTACCGGTTTTTATCTTAAACCCTTTCGTCACTCGCTTTTACACCTTCAAGAACACGCCGCTGCGATACATCGCCAGCAGCAGGGCGAAAACGATGGCGAAATTGCCGAACGTGAGCCACGCCTCGTAGAAGTCGCCCATAAGCGGCGCAAGCCCGTAACTTACCGACTGCACCGCGCTGCGGAAGTTCACCACCTCGCCTATCATGTAGGCGGCGATGGAGTTCATGCCGTATATCTTGAGCCAATTCAGCCCTCGGCTGTGCCCTTTCACGTCTATCCACCAGTAGAAGAGCCACATCAGCAGGAAGCACAGGCCGCCCGAGAAGAGCGTCATGCTGCCTGTCCATATCCTTTTGATGATAGGCATTTCCAAACTCCACAGCAGACCTGCCGCCACCAGCGCCATGCCTATGGCAAAGAGGAAAAGCGCGGCTTTTTCGGGATTGGCCTTGCCGTGCTTCTTGATAATCTGTCCGGCAAACGCGCCGAGCAGCACCGTTACACCAAACGTCAGCGAACTGAGTATCCACGAATAGGACGGGTCGCCCTGAAAGCGTCCCAGCACCAGCGTGTCGAGGCGCAGGGCAAAGTTGCCCTCCGGCGTGTAGTCGCCCAAGAGCATCATCGGCACGGTGTAGCCTGCCAGAAGCAGCGCGGCGGCGATGATTTGCCCTTTCACCTTGCAGTTCAGCACAATCAGGGCCGTGATGAGGTAGCCTGCGGCGATGGCCTGCAAGGTGTTGGTGTATATATAAATATTGTGTGGGTCAAAGCCGAGCAGGTTGCCCTGCACCACCATGCCCAAGAGAAACAGCACGAAGAAGCGTTTCACCACCTTGCGGTAGACCGCCGCCTTGCCGCCGCTCGCCAGCATTTTGCCGAAGGAAAACGGAATAGACGTGCCGCTGATAAAAAGGAAGAGCGGCATCACCAAGTCCCACGCGCGGAAGCCCGCCCATGCCTCGTGGTCGAGCTGGAAAAGGATAGCGCGGGCGGCGGGCGCGTCTATCTGCCACAACACAGCACACGCCACCGGCTGCAGTAATACCAGCAGAAAGAGGTCAAAGCCCCGCAGAATGTCTAACGAGGCAAGCCTACGGTGTTGTGCGTCCATAGTATCAGGTAACAGGTATATGAGTTGGTTGAATCACTCAAATTGATAGGGTTTGCCATTAAGGTCTCACAAGAGTAGGGGGGGTTTGGAAAAACCCCCCCC
>JALFJC010000017.1:0-2527 GCA_022775595.1 Bacteroidales bacterium
GTAAAAAGACTGTTTGTGCTTCTTTCAATTTTTTTGCCTGATTTTTGATTTTTTCAAACGGTGTTACTATGTTATAATCTTAATGACATACAAAAAACCGACGACTATGAAAAAGCCAATTCTTTATTTCGACATGGACAACGTGCTTGTGAATTTTCAAAGCGGGATTGACGCCACGCCGTCTGAGGTGCTAGCCCTGTATGCCGACGACGGCAAGGGCAAGCCGCATTACGACGACATTCCGGGCATCTTCCGGCGTATGAAACCCGTAGAGGGCGCCACCCAGGCCGTGAAAACCCTGAGCGAGCAGTTCGACTGCTACATCTTGAGCACCTCGCCATGGAACAACCCCACCGCGCTGAACGACAAACTGGAGTGGGTGAAGAAACACTTCGGCGATGTGTTCTACAAAAGAGTTATCTTCACGCACCATAAGAACCTCTGCCTCCAGCCAAACGCATGGCTCATCGATGACCGCGAAGCACATGGTGCCTCGGAGTTTGGCGAACGCCACATCCATTTCCTCACCGAACGTTTCCCCGATTGGCCCAGCGTCATCAACCACCTGATGTCTGTCGCTGCCGCCCGTTAATCTTTTGTTTTCAACAGACGTTTCCGTAGTATAAATGAGAAATATCATGTCACTACCTAAATCTACAACTTCCAATATCCCCAGCGATGACGAAGCCTTGGAGCACTATCAGCAGGAAGTAGCACAGCATCCCCTGCTCCCGCTCAAACAAGAGGCCGAACTCCTGCGCCGTATCGGCAAGGGCGGCGACGACGGCCGCGAGGCAATGCAACAGCTGGTTGCAGCCAAGCTTCGCTACGTGGTGGTGGCTGCAAAGCAATACAGAGGCAGAGGCATCAGCATCTACGAACTTGTCGAGATGGGCAAGGAAGAACTTATGGCTGCTGCAAAGGAATACGATACGGAGTGCGGCATTAGGTTCACCATCTACGCTGCCAACCGTGTACGCCACAAGTTCTATGATGCCATTGACGAGTTGGACAAGCAGACAGAGGATAGTTTAGTGCGTACGCATGACGAACTAAAGGAACTTGCGCAGGAGCTCCGTCTCTTCTCGCGCATGGTGCATCTGCCCTCGCGCAGGACGCCCCTTTTCATTAAAAAATTCCGCTTCATTGCCGAATATCGGGAAAAGCACGGGCACGCCCCGACCGATGAGGAAATCGCCGAGGAGCTTGGCATCGACGTGGAGCAGGCGAAAGCCATCAAGTAAAAAAATACTCGTGCCCAGAGTTTGCTAAATTTGCCCCAATAAACGAGCGTTACAATAACTAAGCAAAATATCTTTAACCCTATGTCAAGTTACACATTCACTGCCAGCAGAGTGTCGGGCGACGGGAACGCCGTGTTCCCCGATGAAATCATTATCGACGACGAAGAAGAAACCGTCACTCACCGCAAACCGAAAATCATCGGTTGCAAAGAGACGCAAATCCGTTTCGGAGCCATCGCCAGCATCCACGTCGATAAGCACATTCTCTTTGCCGACATTGCCATCGAGACGCGCGGCGGCCGCGAAATTGTGGCCCGCGGTTTTACCCGCGACGATGCCGACCAAATCAAGCGGCTGCTCTCCTTCTAAGAGGGCAGCCGCGACGCAAGAAGCCTTTGGGTTCTGGAATTATTATTTCGCTTATTCTTGGCGTACAAGTATTATTAGTTCAATATATTCCAAACATAAGAAGAAGTAAACTCGAAAATCTTTAAAAGAAAGCGAGTCGAAACAGAGAAAGGCAGAAATCTAAGTTACTATTCAGAACCAAGTACGATTTCACAAATCCTGCTACATGATTAGGGGCAACCCTTGGGAGCAGCAGCCCCGACAATCCTGTTGAATACAGGCAATTCAGAAACTCTGTAATTGTGGAATAGTTCAAACCCTATGCCCTTACATCATCGGCGACGAAGAGGTAAGGGCTTTTTTTTGCCACGCACAATCAAAGTATCATATCCACAGATTGCCGCCTCGCGCGTGCGCGTTACGCATTTTTTTACCTCGAAAAACCCTTCAACCATTCAGCCATTAGCTTAACATGTTGATATTTAGTATGATATTGCTGAATGGTTTGCGCCCCAAACCTTTCATTTGTGACGGGTTTGGTTAAGCCAAAAGACCAAAGAGAGTTTACTCACTTTGGCTTGCACAAACATTGAATTATGTGTTAAGTGCCTGGAAGGCACTACAAAAGCGTAGCTTTTTGGTAACCGGGGACAAAGTCCTCTGATAAGCGATACGAGGACGACGTGCCTGGAAGGCACTACGCCATAGGACAGGCACTTTACGCATTGCCACAGGCGTACTGCCTTCCAGGCAGCATCATTGCAATTGCCTCTACCGAGAACTTCGTGCCCGGGTATCGTCGCTTCGCTCCGTACTGCCTTCCAGGCAGTTAATACCTTAATCATATTAGTTCTTAAAAGTGCATTTTATATGAGCACATTCAAAACTGCTCCGCAAGCCCTCGAATTATCCCCAAGATAATTTTTATTTTCAGC
>JALFJC010000083.1:0-15615 GCA_022775595.1 Bacteroidales bacterium
GGCGATAGCCCCACAGGACAAGCGGTTTTGACTGTTTTTGTCTATTTTATCCAAAGCATCTATTTTCTTGTCAACTAAAAACAACTCCATGAGCGACGGAAATTTCAATCGTAACCTATTGCCTTACCGCGATTTCCAAAGTGGCGTTCGCGCCGGACGGGCGCAGATGCGCACGGCGGCGTTGTCGGCGTTTGAGAAATGGCTGGACGGCTGCGGCTGCAAGTTTTCAGAAGAAGAACGAGCCGAGGCCGTGCGGCAGTTTAAGGAACTATTTTAGTAAACGAGTAAACAAGTAGACTAGTAAACAAGACAGAAATGTCGTGCAAGCGAGCGCAATTAAGTTTACTTAAATTGCCGAGCGCAGCCGACATTATGTAAATGTCTTGCTAATTATATTTTATATGGTAACTTGTCTTGTTTACTCGTTTACTAGTTTACTTGTTTACTAACTCTTTATTGCGCCCCGCGCTCCAAAATCTTATTGATCTTGATGATGCGCTTCTTGAAGCGGTTCACGCGCACGCGGTCGTTGGTGAGTGCCGTACCGATGCAGTATTTGCTGAACCCCGATGGTTTGATGCGCAATTCTCTGAGAAGGGGCAAGATGGGCGAAGGCACGCGCCCGTCGCGCTTAAGTTCGATGATGGCAATATTATCCATAGCATACTCCGCCTGCGTTTCATAGTTGAAGAACTGCAGGTCGAAGTCAATGGTCAGGCGTTCCGTCTTGCCGTAGTTCACGAGCGTGATGCGGTTGAAGCGGTTGCCGAGGGCGGGCACGATGTCGGCGAAGGTGTAGCCCGTGAGTTTCGTGAGAAACTCCTCGCCGGCATGCTCCTTGATCACGGCCTCGAGCGAGGGCACAGCCACACGCTTCTTGGCGGTCTTGCCGTGGTTGTCCTTCTTCTTTACTTCGAGGAAGGTGTGGTTAGAGTCGAGATAGGTGCGCACCCTCACCTTCGTGCGCGGCCTGTGCCCGCACTGATGCGTGCGGAACATGGCGTGCTCCTCGGGGTCTTCCCAATATGTGGTTTGATAGGGGCTGTAAGGGTGTCCGCCCGTGTTTTGCGCGAAATAACTGCCGCAAGCCATTTGCAGCAGTTTCTTGAGCGTTTCCACGTTGGTGACGAACTTCGTGTCCATTCTGTTCATCAGTCTGATGGACGACATTTCGTCGAGCGTGATGGGCGGCATATCTTTCACAATCCCTGCTAATTCCTCTGCGTGCTTTTCCATAACACGGGCAAATGTAGGGAATAAAACCAAAATTTGCAAACTTTTCGTTACAATTTTGTAACATCGCGCCGCCATTCTCCCGTTTCCCGCTCCTATGGAGGGAGTATTTCGATGCTCGGTGCAGGATTGGCGGGCGGGAAACAACACGCCCCCGCGCCGCTTCTGTTTCTTAATTGAAGAAAGGTAAAACTTGTTAATGCCGTTTCGCTCTCTGCGCAGAGAGTTTATGCCGCGTTTGCAATCGTTAAGGCTATGCGGCGTGAAAGTTTTGGGATAATTAAGACAATGGAAATTTGCTCCGAGAAAAATTCGATGGAAATCGGGTAGATTTTTACTTTCAAGCACATCGGGAAAATTATAAAGGAGCAAATTTTTACGCCCTTGCTGATAATTTTCACTATCCTATAAGATAAATTTTTACGCTCATATAGGATAGTTTGCCCCAAAAACGCAGAAAGAGGAAGAGCGCGGGCTTTTCCTCTTTCTGCTGATGCAAAGATATGATTTTTCGTCGGTCTCGCCAAAACGCGCCCGGTTGTGACGCGGACTGGCAAAGGCGGCCGGCCGCATGGTTGCGGGCGAAGGTTCCAGCCGGCCTATTCCTCGCACACGTCCTTGATATTGTCTAAAATATCATCGGCGAGGCGTTGCTTGTTGCGGTAGCGCATATATCCGACGATGCCGCCCATAATGCCGCCCACCGCGCCGCCGACTATCATGCCGAGGGCATAGGCTTTATCCGCCTCGTACTGCCATATCTCCCAAACGAACCAGCCGAACCACAGGGCGAGGAACGGGAACACGCCGCGCAGCCACTGCTGTTCGAGCCGCTTCATGCGCGCCACCTTGCGCCCCACCTCCACGAGGCGGCCCGTGGCGATTTCCTCTGTGCTCAATCCGCGATGCTCCCACACGGTGTAGCCGATGGCGACAAGCAAGAAAACGGTAGTGGTGAGCGAGAACGCGAGCGAGAGGCCCATATCGAGGAACACGTAGTTGCAATACACGAGGGCAAACGCGCCCATGGCATACGCGAACCACGCCTCGCGGTTAAGGCTGCGCATCTTGCGCTTCATGGCGCTCCGCATGAGGCGGTCGTTGACGATGTCCTGCCTTTCGATGGTCTTCTTGAGCAGGGCAATCTGCTCTTTCATTTCCTGCCATTCGGCACTCAACATATTATTATCCATAGTGTTTTGACAGCGTTTAGTTTTGGTCCGACATATTTTTAAGGTGGGTTCTATAAATTCGCTTTGGCAGATTTTGGATTTATTTTCGAGGCCAAATTGTAAGTTGAAGAGGGAGCGTAGCGGGCTACGTGACCGATGAGACTTACGATTTAGACCGAAAAGAAAACAAAAGATGACAAAACGTCAACCCAACATTATTGCAATTTTTTACGGTGGGAATTTATAGAACCCGCCTTAAGCGTTTCCTTGATGCGGTAGAGGCGCACCGAGACGTTCTTCGGCGTGATGCCGATGATTGAGGCTATCTCTTCGTAAGTCATGCTTTCGAGCCAGAGTAGCACGATGGCGCGGTCCACGGGGCGGAGGCGGTGAATGCGGTCATAGAGTTGCTTGATTTGCCGCCCGTCGTCGTCGGCAGGGTCGTAGAGGTCGGTATCGATGTCGAGGGGAATGGCCTCGCGGCGCTTTTTCTTGCGCTCGGCTGAGATGCACGTGTTGAAACTCACGCGCCACACCCACGTACGCTCCTTGCTCTCGCCACGGAACTTATCGTAGCCCTGCCACAGGTTGACAAGGATGTCCTGAAAGAGGTCGCTCACTTCGTCGCTGTCTTTCGAGAACATATAGCAAACGGTATAGATCGTGTCTTTGTTGTCGCGCACCAACCGTTCGAAGTCTTGTTCGCTTGTACTTTTCATATAACCTATTGACGCATTTTGCGCCCAAAAACTACATTTTTCGGCGAAAATAAACAGAAAATGCCACATATCGGGCAAGCGGAACGAGGAAAAGCGGCTTTTATAGCGGAAAAATACATAACTTTGCGAAGAGTAGAGGCGTATTGCATACGCACGCCAAACGCGCCGCAAGGCAAACCATTAACCGGGCGTTTTGCAAAACGCCCCTACTATTTTCCGCAATACATATAATATATATTCCAAAATAAAATCGCCATGCGTCCAAACATTGCCATAATCCTCGCGGGCGGCATCGGAAGCCGCCTCGGGCTGAGCACGCCGAAGCAGTTTTTCAAAGTTGCCGGCAAAATGGTTGTGGAGCACACCATAGACGCTTTCGAGCGCAATCCGCACATCAGCGAAATAGCCATCGTGTCCAATCCCTTCTACGTGGCCGACATGGAGAATATCGTGCTGCAAGGCGGCTGGAAAAAGGTGAAGCGCATCCTCAAAGGCGGCAAGGAACGCTATGACTCCTCGCTCGCCGCCATCCGCGCCTATTCGGGGCAGGACGTAAACCTCGTGTTCCACGACGCCGTGCGGCCGCTCGTGTCGCAGCGCATCATCGACGACGTTTGCGACGCGCTCACGCGCTGCGAGGCCATCGACGTGACGCTCCCCGCCGTAGACACGATTATCTGCGCCGAGGGCGACCACATTGGCAGCATTCCCGACCGCTCGCTCCTGCAACGCGGGCAAACGCCGCAGGCCTTCCGCCTCAGCGTGATTGAAACTGCTTACGAGCGCGCCCTGAAAGACCCGAACTTTAAGGTGACGGACGACTGCGGCGTGGTGGTGAAATACATGCCCGAGGTGTCCGTGTATCTCGTGCCGGGCGAAGAGGCCAACATGAAGCTTACCTACAAAGAGGACACGTACCTCATCGACAAGTTCTTCCAGTTGCGCGGCAGCGAACTGCCCGCCGCACCCGCCTCGCTCGACGCTCTGCGCGGCAAGGTGGCGGCCGTGTTCGGCGGCAGCTACGGCATCGGCCACGACATAGTGAGCCAACTCTATGCCGCCGGCGTGCGCGTACATGCCTTTGCCCGCAGCACCACGGGCACCGACGTGGGTTGCCGCAAGCGCGTGGCGGAGGCCCTGCAAAGCGTGGCAAAGGCCGAGGGACGCATCGACTATATCATCAACACCGCCGGCGTGCTCAACAAAGAGCCGCTCCACGCCATGGAGCAGGAAACCATCGAGGCCGCCGTGCGCACCAACTATATGGGCACGGTGAACGTGGCGCTCGAAGCCTATCCCTACCTGAAAGAGACGCGCGGCAAACTCGTGTTCTTCACGTCGAGCAGCTACACGCGCGGACGCGCCTTCTACAGCATCTATTCCTCCACAAAGGCCGCTATCGTAAACTTCGTGCAGGCCGTGGCGCAGGAATGGGAAACAGCCGGCATCGCCGTGAACTGCATCAACCCCGAACGCACCAAAACGCCGATGCGCGTGAAGAACTTCGGCACCGAGCCCGACGACACCCTGCTGCGCAGCGAAGACGTGGCGGAAGTGACCGTGCGCTCGCTGCTCTCCGACTACACCGGGCAGGTAATCGATGTGAAAAGAAAAAAGTAACCTCCGTGAATACTCCTCTGCAAATCCATCAGCGCGAGCACCTGCGTGCCGTGCAGCTCAAGCAACTCGGCATACTCTGCGAAATAGACCGCATCTGCTGCAAGGCGGACATTGACTACTGGCTCGACGGCGGCACGCTGCTCGGTGCCGTGCGCCACGGCGGCTTTATCCCCTGGGACGACGATATCGACATCGCCATGCGCCTCGCCGACCTGCCGCGCTTCGTGGAAGCGGCGCGGCGCGAACTGCCGCCGCATCTGCTGATGCAGACACCCGACACCGACCGCGACGTGCGCATGCCTATCTTCAAGGTACGCGACACGAACTCTTTCCTCGTGGAAGCCGCCGACGACTTCACGCGCGGCTACGCCAAAGGGCTTTACGTGGACATCTTTCCCATGATGCCCTACCCCGCCTTTTCGCGCCGCTTCGTGAAGCGCATCGCCAAGGGCTACTGCCGCGCCAACGCTATCCTCAACAGCCAGCATTATTACAGCCTGCGCTCCGCCGCCGAGTTCTTCTACTTCGGCATCAAGCGCGCCTGCTGCGCCGCCCTCTGGCACATCGGTTCGCTGTTTTTCAATAAAAAGGAGTACTTCTCCAACACGCTCAACAACAACGGCTACGGCATCATGCACCGCACCGCTGACATCTTCCCCCTTTCGGAAATCTCTTTTGAGGGCAAAACTTTCCGCGCCCCCGCCTCGCCCGACCATTATCTGCAAGACCTTTATAAGGACTACATGAAACTGCCGCCCGAGGACAAGCGCACCGGCCACGCCGTTTTCTTCTGCGAAGAACTAAAGTAGGGGCGTTTTAAATAAGATAGGCTGCGGCTCGGCAATTAGAGCAAGCTCTATTGCACTCGCCTTGCACTATCTTTGCAAAACGCCCGCCCCCTTGCCGAGCCACAGCCTATCATATTTAAAAACGCCCGGAAGATAATTGCCTCGCCGGCAATTATACTTCAAACCGAAAACGCCGCCAAAACCATTTACTAAAAACGTTCTCTCCATGCTTGACATCTCTGTCCTTATCCTTTTCTTCAACCGCCCCGAGTCGTTGGCGAAAGTCTTTGAGCAGGTGCGCAAGGCGCAGCCGGCACGCCTCTTCCTCTACCAAGACGGGCCGCGCGGCGAGAAAGACCTGCCAGGCATTCAGGCCTGCCGCGACATCGTGGCGCAGGTGGACTGGCCATGCGAAGTACATCGCAACTATCAAGAAAAAAACATCGGGTGCGACCCCGCCGAATACCTTTCTCAGAAGTGGGCGTTCTCTATGACCGATAAATGCATCGTGCTCGAAGACGACGACATACCCTCTGTCAGCTTCTTCCGCTTCTGCAAGGAAATGCTCGACCGCTACGAGCACGACGAGCGTATCTCTATGATTTCGGGCATGAATTACGACGAGCAAACGCCAATGCCCTACGACTACTTCTTTGCCACCACATTCTGCATCTCGGGCTGGGCAACATGGCGACGCGTAGTGGACCTCTGGGACGATACTTACTCTTTCCTCGACGACGGCTACAACCTCGCGCTGCTCGAAGCCCTCATCAAGGAACGCCGCTACCAGAAAGACTTCGTGCCTTTCTGCCGCTACCACCGCGCATCGGGCAAAGCGTATTACGAAACGATTTTCCACGCCGCCATTTTCTTCTCAAACGGTCTAAGCATCGTGCCGCGCGTAAATATGGTGACCAACCTCGGAGCGTGCGGCGAAGGCATTCACCTTAGCGGCACGAACGACGTGCTGCCCCGCGCCTACCGCCGCATTTTCGAGATGAAGGCCCACGAACTCGACTTCCCCCTGCGCCACCCGCGCTATATCATTGAAGATGTGGGCTACAAAAACCGCATGTTCCGCATTCAGGGATGGGGACATCCGTGGGTCAAGGCGGCCCGCTCGCTGGAAGAACTTTGGCTCAACCTGAAAAAGGGCAATTTCCGCCGCATCGGCCAAGCCATGTCGGCACGCCTGCGCAAAATAGCGGGCAAGGCGCGGTGGGACTAAGGTCAAGTCGTCCGCCCTTTTAAAACCAACAGATTTTCAGACCTATTAAGAGAGATTCCAGCACGTGCTGGTGTCTCTTTTTTTTACAACATAGCGCAGTTGATCGTTAAAAAAGTGGCGTTGGTCGAATTTTGTTGTAACAAAATCTTAATACCTGTAATTTTGTAACGTGAAATATAGTCTTTACGCGGCAAAGCCGAGCTTGGGCGGGCGTTCTGCAGAACGCCCCTACTGCCGGGTCTCGCGCGCGTATATATATATTATATGTATGGCAACTAATCTAAACGTTACGTATATGAAGAAATCTCTACTCTTTCTCTTCTTCCTCGGCATGATGCTCACGGCGCGTGCCGAGTGGGTGGTGGTGCAGCAAAACGGCAAGGCGGCAGCGGTCAGCCACGCCGACGTGCGGCGCATCACGTTCACGGGCGGCGACAACTTCAACGGGCTGGCCACGGGCGGCACGCTCACGGGCGGCGTGACGGCGAAGACATTCACGGCCTCCTCTAAGGTGACTACGGTCAGATAAGAAGCGCAAATTTTCTTATAACGCGGCCGCCACTATCTCCTAAGACCGTTCACAGTATCTTGCTGACAATTTTTACTGTCACGGCAGACAATTTTTCCTGTCTGCCGTGACAGTTTTTATTTTCTACCTGATATTTTTTTCTGTCTGCCTGATATTTTTTACTTTCTGCGCAGATAGTTTTTGTTACAAAGTTTGTAACACGTATTACAAAGTTTGTAACATGTGTTACAAAGTTTCTAACAAGCGTTACAAAGTTTGTAACAAACTTTTTCTTATGTGATAGTAAAAAATATCTTGCTGAAAATAAAAATTATCCCCGAGACAGTAAAAAATATCTCGGGGATAATCTCTCTTTATTCGTTCGCCGCCCGCTCAGATTGCCGCATAAAAAAGCCTCGCGCGGAATGCGTTGCGATTGCATTCCGCGCGAGGCGTATGGGTTTGCTTTGAAGCGGCAAATAATCCTTATTTGCGCGTCTTGCCGTAGCGGCTCATGAACTTGTCTACGCGGCCGGCCGTGTCGACGAGCTTGGACTTGCCCGTGTAGAAGGGGTGAGAAGAACTTGAAATTTCAAGTTTCACTACGGGATAGGTTTCGCCTTCAAACTCAACGGTGTCGTTGGTTTTGCAAGTGGAGCGCGAAAGGAACATGTCGCCGTTGCTCATGTCTTTGAACACAACGGGGCGATAGTTTTCGGGATGAATGCCTTTTTTCATATCTTTATCGTTTTATGTTTCAGTAGGTAAATGGATTTTGTTTGGTAACAAAGGGGTGTAATGGGGTAAATCGGGTGCAAAATTACGACTTAAATTTTGCTCTTGCAAGATATTAAAGCGGTTTTTTAGCGTTAAAGGCCTATTATTTGCCCGATTATGCGGTTTTCGTTAATTTTGCACTGTCATTATATGCTGAGAAAGTAAACAACATATAGAAAGCCATGCCCAGGTTTGTTCTCCTATATATATTAATATTGTGTAGCGCGTTGCCGCTGCGCGCCGGTTTGATCGACAGCCTGTTTGTCAACGCGCCGCAGGACGTGCTGCCGCTTTTGGGGCAGACGGAACGGCTCGACCTTTTGGACCTTTACGATTATCGTTTGAAAGCTGAGGTGGAAAACCGGCTCGGCGGCCGTTCACTGCTCGAATATAAGGACTCCTGCACGCTCCGCCTGCGCATTTCGGATGCCGAAAGTTGGGAGATGCACTGTGTGCCGGGCGAGGGCGGCGCGCTGCTCGTTTGCCTCAACTCCGTGCGTGCCGCCGGCGAGATGACGCGCCTCTCCGCGTACAACCTCTCGTGGCAACCGCTTAAAATGGCGTTTCCCAAGCCAGATAGCAAGCATTTTCTCACCGCCGCGCCCGCCGATTCGCTCACCGACGCCGACCTCTCCGCCCTCCACGTGCTGCTGCCCGCCCTACCCGTAGCGGCCTCTTGGCAGGAGGGTAACCGCTTGCAGCTGCGCATCGATGCTTCCGCGCTTGCCACCGACCTGCGCCGCGCCGCCCGCCTGTGCCTCCGCCCTTTGACCTATGAATATCGCAAGGGCGCATTCGTGTTGCAGTAAGGGCAGAAACGCTCAGAAGCATCTTTTGCCGCTTTTGCGCCCCTAATGTTAGCAAAAAAGGCAGTATAAAGGCAGAAAGTTTAGTTTTTTGTTTGTCAGAAAGAAAAATGTAACTAATTTTGCCGCTATCTATTCAGACTTACGCTGAGCAAACAGATAATATATAGGTATTAGTCATTATATAATCGGATAATCATTTTTATTGTTCAACTTAATTTAATAATCACGCACATGAAGAAATTTTTACTTCTGATTGCTGCCGTAGTGGTAACTATGACGGCAAGCGCACAGCCTAAGACTCTTGGTAAGTCTAAGGTTGATGCTAAGGTTGAAAAGCAGCAGTTGCCCGACTTCCTGCTTAAGGCCAAGACTGTAAATCCTTTCGGCGACTTCAAGAAGGGTATCGTTACAGCTCCGCAGAAACAAAAAATCCAGTCGCGCGAGGACGAAATCGATGCGTCTAAAATCCTCGATCTCTGGTGCTGGGCTGACTCTTCTGCTACTTTTGCAGGCCTTATCAACATGCCCTCATCGGCAACTGAAATGCGTTGGGGTGTGGCTTTCCCCGAAGGCTTAATGAAGAAGTATGTTGGCAACACCATCGACCAGATTGCTTTCTACGCTACTCCTGGTACGCTCACCAACTGCTCTGTTTGGGTGATGAGCCTGAAGACGGGTCAGGTTGTATGGCAGCAGGCTTGCAGCCTTAATGAATTTAAAGCTAACGTTATCGCTTGTGAGAATCCTTACACCATCACGGGTGACGGCATCATGGTAGGTTACACGGCTTACGTTAAGTCGCCTTCTTACAACAACTATCCTGTGGCTTCCTGCGTTTATCCCACTTCTGTTGATGGCGGTGCTTATTTCTACTATGGCGGTTGGCACAACACCTCCACTTGGTTCTACGAAGACTGCTACGCTGCCAACTTCATTCAGTGCTACACCAGCGGTGAAGCCGGCCGTAAGAACAACGACCTCACCTTGCTTGGCGCAGACGGTCTTCGCGGCGAACTCTCCGGCGGCAACCAGCAGTTCGGCGCTTACGTGCGCAACTATGGTATGACGGACATCACTTCGTTCGACTATACTTACGAAGTAGACGGCAACACGACCAGCGGTTCTGTCAACCTCACCACTCCTCTCGGCTACCTCGGCGCAAAGGGCGTGGCTGTTACGGAAGTTAAGCCCAACAGCAAGGGTGTGTACGAAGGTACGTTTACTGTAACTAAGGTGAACGGCGGCGATGATACAGCTGCAGAAGACAACGTGGCTCCTGTTCCCGTTGTTGCTCTTGACGGCGGTGTGAAGAGAATGAACGTTATCGAAGAGTGGACCAGCACGGAATGTGGCTGGTGCCCGCGCGGCATTGTAGGTCTCGAAAAGATTAAGGAAGCCTATAAGGACGACCTCCTTCCCATCTCCGTACACACTTATTTCAGCGCACAGGGTGACGATCCCCTCGAAGTTACCTCTTATCAGGAGGTGCTTGAAAGCTATGCCACCGGCTTCCCCGGCGCATCTATCAACCGCGAATACAACGATGTTGACCCGTACAGCAACTTTGAAGACTTCCCCAATATCTTCTATCAGCACTGCGAAGCTACCCTTGGCCTTGCTACGGCAGAGGAAGACATGGGTGCCAGCGTAAGCATCACGCCCTCTATCCAGTTCAACATCGACGTGCCTGCTAACTACTACGGTCTTGCTTATGTTATCACCGAAGACAACATCACGGGCGTAGATCAGCTCAACTACTACTATGGTCTTCCCGACAGCTACTTCAAAGGTGCTGACGACCTGAAGTTCCTTCAGACGGTTACTCCGACGGATCAGAAGCAAGGTGAAAGCAGCTCTGGCGGTACGACAATGTATTACTATTACCAGCCCACGTTCAACGACGTTGCCCGCACGATTGACTCTCCTTGGGGCGACAAGCACCTCTTGCCCGCTTGTAAGGCCGGCGAAAAGGTAACGCTTGATCCTGTGAATGTCGAAATGCCCGAAAGCATCGAAGGCTCTAAGGTAGGTGACGTTAGCGTAACGGCTCTCCTGATTGACCAGCGCACTGGCATCATCGTTACCGCCAGCCGTGTGAAGTATAACGAAAGCGGTTGGGCAGTCGGCATCAACAAGGTTGAGAACGCTACCGACGAACCCGTTATCGAAGTAGCAGAAGGCGCATTCAACGTAACGGCTGAAAACGCTACCGCTAAGGTTTACACGATGGACGGCAAACTCGTGACCAGCGCAACGGTTAAGGGCAGCGCTTCTATCCCCACCTTCGGCAACGGCGCTTACATCATCCGCGTTGAAGCTAACGGTCAGAAGTTCGCTAAGAAGGCTATCTTCTAAACCAACAAAACGCTCATAAAAATCAAGGCGAACACCCCGCGCGGGGTGCTCGCCTTTTTTGTGTTGTCATTGAAGAAAACTCTACAAGACCAGCGCGAGGGCGTAAAGATAATCGGAAAGGCGGTTGAGATAAGGCAGGGCGAACGGACCTCGGCAACCGGCAGCGCAGACACGACGCTCGGCACGGCGGCACACGGTGCGGCACACGTGGCATTGGGCCGCAAGCACGCTACCGCCGGGCAGCACGAAACCACCGAAACTTGCGCCGCGCTCGGCGTCGAGACGGTCTATGGCATTTTCCAAATCCTTTATGTCGTCGCCATTCGGCGCATTCTCAATCGTCTTGGCGCAGGCCACGTCCGCGCCGACGGCAAAGAGCAAATGCTGGGCGCGGCGCAGCGGTGCGGCAATGCCGTCGCAGCCGTCGGCGGCCCGTTCGCGCAGCTCCGCCAAGAGCAGACCGATGTGGCTGTTCAGTTCATCGAGTGCGCCAACCGCCTCAATGCGCGGCGCACTCTTGTCTGTGCGCGTGCCGTCGGCGAGGGAAGTGCGCCCTTTGTCGCCGCCGCGCGTGTAAAGTTTTGCCATCTAATAATAGTTGATGATATAATCCTGCTTGTTAAGCCGCTCTTCAAAAAAGGCGATGCCGAAATCGTAGAGGTCAAACGTGACGCGCACGGTTTTTTTCCCGATAAAATCCTGCCAAGCCTTGTGCCCCTTGCCGTGAATGCCGCCCGCCACGAGCACGAAAGCATCGCCGCGCTGCCGCAACAGGGAGGGCAGGGCTTTGCTGGCAATATTTTCGGCAAACACCATATCGCAACGCCCGCCTTGCAGGGCTTCCGCCCATTCGTCTGCCTCAGCCTCTGCCGGCAACGCCACGAAGCAGCAAGTGGGCACGGCGGCTTTGAGATATTCCAGCGCAAGCGCGTCCAGCCCTACCACGGCGCAGAGGCGTGGGTGGCGGTGGTTGGCGAGGCGGAAGAGCAGGCGATAATCTTTCTCACGCAGCAGCGGCGCGGCAACGGCGAGGTATTGGTGGCGCAGCGCGGGATAGGCATAATAGGCTCCGCGCTCGTAAACGACGTTTGCCACGAAATTGTAGGCAAACGGCGAATGAATGCCATAGCCCCGGCGATGGCGGAAACGATGCAGCCAGCGCAAGGGGCGGCGCACTATATTCTTTCTATTTGCAAAGGGAAAACGCATAGAGGTTTTACTTTACTTCGCAGGCAAAAGTAGATGCCGGCAGCCCGGCGGCGTTTACGAGATTGGCGCGGGTGAATGGCTGCCAGGCGTAGCGCACGGCGGTCGGCTTAGGTACTTGGGGCGAGCGCAGCACAACGCCATCGGGACGCGCCTCTGCGGAGGCAGGATAGAACTTGCCGTCGCTCCCTGCCAGTTCAAAGCCGATAATCTTTTTGCCCGAGGCAGGGCGCAACCCGTGGCCGTAATCAAAACTCACCGCAACGGCATCTTTTTGCAAGTGTGCCGCACGCACCATCGGGCCGCTCGGCACTACGTCGTGATAGCCATACACGCGGTGCAGGGCAGATGCCGCGAGCCGCTCGCCCACCTCGCGCTTGTGCGTGGGGTGTACATTGAGCGAGTCGCCGAGGTCGGAGCAAACGCTCATCCAAACGTTCGTGTTAGCCTCTGCCAACTTGCGCTGGCTGTCACGAAAGGCGGGCCATGTGGGGCGCGTGGAGATGCTCGAAAGTTGCACGAAGAGGAAGGGCAAGGGTTCGCCGCCCGTTTCGAGCGCGGTGCGCCAGCTTTGTAGCAGCAGGGGGAACAGCCGCTCGTGGGTGGCAACATCCTGCGCGTTCGACTCACCCTGATACCACAGCACGCCGCGCAGGGCGTAATCCTTCCAGGGGCGCAGGCCGCAGTTGTAGAGATAGGCGGGCATGTAAGGGTGGAGTTGGTCTTTGGAAACAGCCTTCGCGCAATTCTTGGCAACGCGCTTCCGCGCCCATTCCATAATCAGGGGATTATCGGGGAAGTTGTCGAGTATTTCCTTGAAATTGGTTTGCAGCGTGAGGCTGTCAATCCACGCCTCGCAGGTGGCACCGCCCACGGCGTTGCAGATAATGCCCACGGGGCAGTGGAGGCTGTCAGCCAAAACGCTGGCAAAGTGGTAGCCTATGGCAGAAAACTCCTTGATGGCGACGGCCGAGGACTGCTGCCAGCGGGTGGGGCGCAAATAGCGCAGACGGTTCACCTCTTCTAATTCTTCTTCGCTCCACTCCACCGCAAACGGCTGGAAACGCGCCCGCTGATTATATATATGTATAAGGGGATGCCGGGCGGCATCTTTGAGGTCGGCGGCAGCCGTGGCGGTTTCACTGACGGTAAGTTCCATATTCGACTGCCCCGAAGCGAGCCACACCTCGCCCACATAGACGCTGTCGATGCGGTGCGCGTGGTTGCCGGCCGTTATTTTCAATTCAAACGGGCCGCCTGCCCTGCCGGCATTGAGGAAAACCTCGAAACGGCCGTCGGCATCGGTCTGCGCGGCATACTGCTCGCCGCGCCATTCCACGGCAACGCTTGCAAATGCCTGCCCCGCCGTGCCGCGCAAAGGGAACACCCTGCCGCGCTGCATCACCATGCCGTTGGAAACCATCGGCGGCACGACGATACGCGCCGCCTCTTGCGCGGAGGCGGCAAGGAAACAAGCGAAGCAAAGCGCGGAAACAAGGCGCAAAAGATTAGAAAAGGGAGCAGGCATTTTTGTATGTTTATTAGTAGACGAGTTTACAAGTAAACGAGTAGACGAGATAGAAATGTTTTTAGTATACGAGTTTCATGTCTTGTTTACTTGTATACTCGTTTACTTGTTTACTAAATTGTACCATTACTCGCCGTACCATTCGCCATCGTCGTCGGAAGCGTTTTCGTCTTTCTCTTCATTCATTTGCTCCAACTGCTCGGGCGTGTACTCGTCCTCGTAATGCTGCTCGATAGGTTCTATGTCCTCAACCGGCAATTCGGGATCGAGTTCGGCAGGCGCAAAGGTCTGTTCGTAGAAAGCGGCATAGTCGTCAAAACTATAGAACGTGCCGAGCATTTTGAGGTTTTCCTCCGAAATAAGCACCACGCGGCCCTTGCCCATCAGTTCGCGCAGCGCGGCATCTTCGTGAGCACGCAGGGCGTAAGCGTGCGCCTCGTCCAGAGAATTAAAGCCCGTGATGCGGAACTGCGTCAAGCCCTCGTCGCGGACAAACGACATGTCGAAGCCACGCGCCATGAAGGTGGAGAAGTTGAACCGCGCCATTTCGTAGAGCAAGCGGTTGTCGGCAATCGAGTCGGCAGGATAGGCGAGGATAAAGACAAACGCCGCGTTGCGCTCGGGCGAGAGTGCCCGCTGCTGCGCGGCATCGCCGCTGATAGAGTCGCTGAGCGCCGTGCGGCGGCTCCACAGAGAAGTGAGGTCGTAACCGCCCGTTCCCAAGGCGCGCCCGCTTTCAAGGCCGCGCACAATCATGCCCGCCATGTCGCTCACGTCGCTCTTCGGGTAGTCGCGCACGAGGTCTTTCAACTCCGTGATCAGTTGCTTCGTGTCGGCCGTGGCCAAACGGCTGAGCGCATGCACAAAGATGAACTTCGGGCGGTTCAGCCCCATCGGGAACTTTGTCGTGCTAAGGCGATAGTTGTGCCCAACGGTCGCCGTGTCGCCCTGCGTGTACGCCGTGTAGGCGGCGGTATAGAGCGAGTCTTCTATTTCCTTTCCGTAACGCGCCGTGCGCTCGTAGTCGGGCGCGGTGATGGTGCGCGTGGTCTTTCCCTCGGGATATTCGGCCGCCATGCGCCGCCTCGTGGCATCGGCCATATCACGCCGTCCCGCCCGCGAGTATAGCAGGAAGAGCTGATAAAGCGCGTCCTCCATTTGCTCAAAGTCCTTGTAATTGTTTACCAGCCTTTCGAGCGTTTCGGCTGCGAGGGGGAAGTCTTCCAAATCGTCCTTCTCAATCACGCCCGCATTGTAAAGACCGTCTTTGATAATCGCATCGGAAGCTTCGACGGCTTCTGGGGTGAAGGGGATTTGTTTCAGGTAATATTCTCGGCGGTGCGGGTCGTCCTCGGGCGCAAGCTCTGCCTGCGCGGTGTCGGCAGGTTCCTCCGTGATGCCCAGTTGCTCGAGACTGTCGCGCACGGCCTGCAAACTGTCGTCGGCGGCATAGTCGAAGCCTTCGGCATCGTCCATAGCCAATACGGTGCGGTTGGAACGGCGCCAGTCGTCCTCGTTCTTGCGCTTGCCCCATTTCTTCTGGAAATCTTGCTTGCCCTGCATGACCGTCATGGGATTGTAAAAATACCAAAGGTCGGACTGCTGCTGTGGGTTTTGCATCTGCGGCGGACGGTTGTTCTGCCGCGTGCCTGCGGCGCGGTTGTCGGCATCG
>JALFJC010000115.1:0-2881 GCA_022775595.1 Bacteroidales bacterium
ACAAAAGTAAGGATTTAACCTCGGCTTCTCCAAATTTTATTATCTTGTTTGCTCTGAAAGCTCGCTACGCTCGCTTTCGTCTGCAAACTTAGTGTTACCGTCGCTACGCTCCGTAGTGCCTTCCAGGCACTTAACGCCTAATTCAATCAACCAACAAATAAAAACCATCGGGCATCGTTTTCGCGCCCTAACTCCAAGCAATATGCACTTTCCAAAAATTGTTTTCCTTGACGGATATACCGTAAATCCCGGCGACCTCGGTTGGAAAAAGATCGAGGCATTGGGCACGCTGACGGTCTACGACCGCACCGCGCCCGAAGACGTGCTTGCACGCGCCGCCGAAGCAGAGATTATCATCGTAAACAAGACGCGCCTCACCGCCGAAACCATCAACGCCCTGCCCGCCCTACGCCTCATCTGCGTGGCAGCCACGGGCTTCGACGTGGTAGACATCAAGGCGGCGCGCAACCGCAATATCCCCGTGTGCAACTGCGCCGGCTACAGCACGCGCGCCGTGGCGCAAATGGTGATGGCGCACATTCTCGAAGTGACCAACAGCGTGGGCAGCTATTCGCCGCGCTGCCATGAAGGTGGGTGGAGCAGCAGCGCAGACTTCTGCATGAACGAGTTCCCGCAAATAGAGCTCGTGGGGCGCAAGGCCGCCATCGTGGGCTTCGGCAACATCGGCCGCGCCGTGAGCGATGTGATGCGCCCCTTCGGTCTGCAACTCTTCGCAGTCACCTCCAAGCCGCAGGAAGCCCTGCCCGCTGACGTGGCCAAGATTTCGCTCGAAGAGGCATTTGCCACGTGCGACATCGTGAGCCTCAACTGCCCCCTCACACCCGACAACCGCCAATTTGTGAACGCCGCGCTCCTCGCGAAAGCCAATCCCCGCCTCACGCTCGTCAATACGGCACGCGGCGGACTGGTGGACGACCGTGCCGTGGCCGATGCGCTCAGCGAGGGAAGGCTCTTTGCCTACTGCGCCGACGTGATGTCGCAAGAACCGCCCGCGGCCGACAATCCCCTGCTCGCCGCGCCGCGCTGCTTCCTCACACCCCACGTGGCTTGGGCCACGGCCGATGCCCGCGCACGCATTATAAATATTATAGCAGACAATATCGAGGCATATCTTGCCGGCACGCCTAAGAGCGTGGTGAACTAACGCGAAATATTTTGTGCCCACAAATCACACGAAATATTGCGCATGAATTAGTGAGATTTGTGCGACCGTACAGGTCGCCTTTAATACAAAGGACAAAGATTCGTGTAAATTTCTTTGACATTTTCGGCGGCACTCGGCATAACTCGAACAAGTTCGGTTCTGCACTCGCTTGCACGAAAATTCGTGAGATTCGTGGGCAAAATAAAATAATTCGAGGATAATTCAAATTCAGCTAACGCGACTATTTTTATTGATAACAATGTTTGAAATAACTCTTATTCAGGTCTTCGACTTTATCGGCACGCTTGCCTTTGCCATCTCGGGCATTCGCCTCGCCTCTGCCAAGCATTTCGACCTTTTTGGCGCGTACGTGGTCGGCGTAACCACCGCAATCGGCGGCGGTACGATGCGCGACGTGCTACTCGGGCAGTCGCCTTTTTGGATGAGCAACTCCTTTTATCTGATTTGCTCCGCCATCGCCCTCGTGTGGGTGATTATCTTCCGCAAGTTGCTGGTGCGGCAAAACAACACGTGGTTTCTGTTCGACACCATCGGTCTCGCGCTCTTCACCGTGACGGGTGTTGAAAAGACCATCACGGCGGGCTTCCCCTTCTGGACGGCCATCATCATGGGCACGCTGACGGGGGCGGGCGGTGGCGTGCTGCGCGACGTATTCATCAACGAAGAACCCCTCATTTTCCGCAAAGAAATCTACGCCCTCGCCTGCGTGGTCGGCGGCATCGCCTACTTCATCTGCGCCCGCTGCGGCATCGGCACGGTGACCTCGGGCATCGTTTGCGGCATCGTGGTGTTCCTCATGCGCATACTCGCCGTGAAGTACCGCCTGCACCTGCCCACGCTTAAAGGGGAAGAGTAAAATAAGTTTCTTACTCGTTGGTTGAATTATCCAAATGTTTTTAGATAAAAACCAGTAAAAACATCTTGCTTTGTTTGAAGCCCTGAGGGCTACGCCGCCGGTCTTAACGCCGAGCATTAAAGCCTTGCGGCTTTTGCTCGCCCTTAATCCCTGCGGCTGCGGTCGGTGCCCGCCCGCTTCAAACGCCGCAAGGTAAAAACCATGAAAAACCCGTGAGACCTTGATGCAATCGAAAAGCATTTATCTGGACTCTCATTGAAAACGGGTTTTTCCTGGTTTTTCCCTTGTTCTGTGTGGGGCGGGCGACACCGCCCGCCGCCTTAGCGGATCGGACGCGAGTCGGGAGCCGACAGGCTCACAGGCTCGGGGAATATCCGATAAGGCAAGACGCAGGCCCACACAGAACAAGCTGTTTTTCATGGTTTTCATCCTCGTTCCACCCAACACGATTTTGTCTATTAAATCTATTCATCATGAAAAACCTATTTAAGGCCGCAATCTGCCTGCTTCTGCTTGCTCCGGGCGCAGGCGCAACGGCGCAAACCGTTTCCATTATCCCCAACCCCGCGCAGATGAGCGTGCAAGGCGGCACGCTCACGCTGACCGCCGACATGGCGATTGCCAACGACGCGGCCAGCAAAGAGCAGTCAGAGTACTAGCTGCAAACCGTGCGCCGCTCCACCGGCTTCCGCTGGAAAGAGACGAGCAAGAAAAGCCGCGCTGGCATCGTGCTCGAAATCGACACGCTGCGCGTCCCTGCCCCCGAAGGCTCCACGCTTGAGGTCAGCAGCAAGCGCATCGCGATTTGCGGGCACGACAAGAGCGGCGTGTTCTACGGC
>JALFJC010000125.1:0-11709 GCA_022775595.1 Bacteroidales bacterium
GTACCGCCGCCGAGGTCGAACACGGCAATCTTCATGTCCTTGTTTGCCTTGTCGATACCGTAGGCAAGGGCTGCTGCGGTAGGTTCGTTCACGATGCGCTTCACGTCGAGGCCGGCAATCTGTCCGGCTTCCTTCGTGGCCTGACGCTGCGAGTCGCTGAAATATGCCGGCACGGTGATGACTGCTTCGGTCACCTCCTGTCCGAGGTAGTCTTCGGCGGTCTTCTTCATCTTCTGAAGAATCATGGCGGAGATTTCCTGCGGCGTGTACTGGCGGCCGTCAACCTCTACGCGCGGCGTATTGTTGTCGCCGCGTACTACTTTATAAGGCATGCGTGCGATTTCTTTCTGCACCTGGTCGTAAGTTTCGCCCATGAAGCGCTTAATAGAATAGATGGTGCGCTGAGGGTTTGTGATTGCCTGGCGCTTGGCGGGGTCGCCCACCTTACGCTCACCTTCGTTCACGAATGCCACAACGGAGGGCGTGGTGCGCTTGCCTTCGCTGTTGGCGATGACAACGGGTTCGTTGCCTTCAAATACGGAAACACAAGAGTTTGTTGTTCCTAAGTCGATACCAATAATTTTTCCCATAATGATTATATTTTTTTTGTTAGTAATTGCGATTAATAATATTATTGCGGGCGGCTATTTGCGGTTTGCTGCCGTCACGCTTATACTTATGCAAACCGCGTGCCAAACTTTCTGGCTCTTCCTGATTTGTCATTTTGTCAGTAAGGAAAATGCCCTTCTTTGGGCGTATCCGAACGCTTTCCGCCTGTTCGGTTCAACGGAGATAATGGCGGCGGCTCGGCAGCGTTTTAGCATTATTAAGTATGATAATGCCATTTTGCAGGGTGAAAGTGCGGGGCGCGTTATAAAATAATTCATACCTTTGCAGCATGGGAAAACTTTATCTCGTGCCCACGCCCGTGGGCAACCTTGGAGACATCACGCTCCGCGCCCTTGAATTGCTCAAGTCGGCCGACCTCGTGCTGGCGGAGGACACGCGCACGACGGGTATGCTGCTCAAACACTACGACATCAAGGCGCGGCTGCAGTCGCACCATAAGTTCAACGAGCACCAAACGGCCGAGGCGGTAGCCGAAAGGTTGGCCGTTAGCGATGAAACCGTGGCGCTCGTGTCGGACGCCGGCACGCCGGGCATTAGCGACCCGGGATTTATGCTGGTTCGCGCTTGCGTGGCGCGCGATGTGGAGGTGCAATGCCTGCCGGGCGCAACGGCGTTCGTGCCGGCACTGGTGTCGTCGGGTCTGCCCTGCGAGCGGTTTGCCTTCGAGGGCTTCCTGCCGCAAAAGAAAGGTCGCGCCACGCGCATCGCCGCCCTCGCCGAAGAGCCGCGCACCATGATAATCTACGAATCGCCCTATCGCGTGGCGAAGACCCTGCGCCAGTTGGCAGAGGCCTTTGGCAGCGACCGCCGCTGCGCCGCCTGCCGCGAGATTTCCAAGTTGCACGAAGAATGTGTGCGCGGTACGCTGGAAGAGGTGGCGGCGCATTTCGAGGCCAACGAGCCGCGCGGCGAGTTCGTGCTCATTGTAGAGGGACGGGGCAAGGCATAGCATACAATATTATATATATAGAATAACGACAAAAACAATCCATGCAATGAAACATCATCTTACCCTTTTGTTACTCACCGCGTGCGCACTCGCCTTCACGGCCTGCGACACGAAAAAACAGAAAGAGCAAAGCCAAGAGGCAAGCGCAGCCATTATCGACTCGCTGCAACAGGTAATCAACCAGACGCAAAACGAGTCGAACGACCTCATGGGCATGATTGACCAAATCCAAGACGGTTTCCGCCAAATCAACGAGGCGGAGGGACGCGTGGGCGTGGAAACGAAAGACGGAGCCGTTGGCAACAGGCAGGCGATTGTGGAGAATATGAACTTCATACAGCGCACCCTGCGCCTCAACCGCGAACTTATTGCCAACCTGCAGCAGCAACTGCGCAACAGCAACCAGACCAATGCCAAGATGAAGAGCACCATTGAGGAAATGGCGGCAGGCTTCAATGCGCAACTCGAAGAAAAGACGCAGGAAATCGCCGAACTCCGCGCACAACTCGAGGCTAAGGACATCAAGATTGCCGAACTCGACGAGCGCGTCACTTCGCTGAACCAGAACGTCGACGAACTCTCGGCCTCCAATGCCGAAAAGGACAAGAACCTCGCCGCTCAGGACAAGGAAATCAATACGGCATGGTACGTATTTGGCACGAAAAAGGAACTCGCCGCGCAAAACATCCTGAAAAGAGGCGACGTGCTGACTTCGGGCGATTTCAACAAGGACTATTTCACGCAAATCGACCTGCGCGTCACGAAGGTTGTGCGCCTCTATTCCAAGAGCGCGAAAATCATGACCACGCACCCCGCCGGCTCCTACTCGCTCGACAAGGACGCGCAAGGACAATACACGCTGCGCATATCCGACCCGCGGAAGTTTTGGAGCGTAAGCAAGTATCTGGTGATTGTGGTGAAATAAAGGCTCATGTATTAGTAGACAAGTTTTCAAACAAAACGAGTAGACGAAACAGAGATGTCTTGCAAATAAATTTCACAAAAGTGACTTATCTCGTTTGCTTGTATACTCGTCCACTTGTTTACTAAAAAGATGTTATTTTCGGGCATGTTCTCCAAAGAAATCAACTTCGACCGCTTCGTGCGCGGCTTGATATTCCTCGCCCTGATTGTCGGGGCGGGGTGGCTCATCAATTATTTGAGCGCCGCGCTCGTCCCGTTTTTTGTGGCGTGGGTCATCGCCTACCTGCTCTTCCCCATCGTGAACTTCCTGCAAGTGAAGTGCAGGCTGAAGAACAGGTTGCTCTCCATCATCGTCACCCTCATGCTCGTGGGCGGCGTGCTGGGCGGTTTGCTCTATCTCACCGTGCCGCCCATGATGAACGAGTGCGCCCACTTGAAGAACGTGGCCATCGCTTACATCGAGAAAGGGGCGCAAAGCACCTCCGTGCCGCCGGCAGTGGAGCGGTTCGTGCAGCAGCATATCAACGAACTCAATATAGAAAAACTCCTCCGCGAGGACGACTTTATCAATGCTGTGAAGACCACGCTGCCGAAGGTGTGGAACGTGCTGTGGTCCACGGCGGGCGTGGTGCTCAATATCATTGGCTCGCTCATCGGCGTGCTTTACCTCTTCTTCATGCTCATGGACTACGAACTCTACGCCGAAGGCTGGACGAAATTCGTGCCTAAGCGCCGCCGCGCCTTTGCACAGCAACTTGTGGGCGACATAGAGCGCGGCATGAGCGGCTACTTCCGGGGTCAGGCACTCATCGCGTTGAGCAACTGCGTGATGTTTACCATCGGTTTCCTCATCATCGGCTTCCCCCTGCCCGTTGCCCTCGGCTGCTTCATCGGCATCATCAGTTTCGTGCCCTATTTGCAGGTCGTAGGCATCTTGCCCGCCACGGTGCTCGCGCTGCTCAGGACGGCCGAAACGGGTGCCAACTTCTGGTGGCTCATTTGCGGCGTGCTACTCGTGTATATCGTAGTTCAGATTTTGCAGGACACGATTTTCACGCCCAAGATTATGGGCAAAATCATGGGCTTGCCGCCCGCCATTATCCTTTTCTCGCTCTCCGTGTGGGGCTTCGCGCTCGGCATCGTGGGGCTGATTATCGCCCTGCCCGTCACCACGCTGATTGTTTCTTATTATAAGAGGTATGTGGTGGGCGAGGAGGAGACTGGCCAAATTGTTCCGGATAATCCGGATATTCCGGAACTTCCGGAAACACCCCAAACCCCATAAACCTTGAAAAGGCTGTATTCAGATGAAACATTGTTTTAAGGTCGCGGCAGGCTCGGTGCTTGCCGCCTTTTCGCTCTTTTATGCCGCGCCCATGCAGGCACAGCAGGCGCACACCCACGACCATGAAACTTGCAGCGTAATCTATCCCACGGGAGAGGACTCCGTGGCGTTGCAACGCATTCTTGCAGGAGCCACCTATTTGCGGCGGCAGGCCGTCGCCGCAGAGGGGAAGGCAGCAGAGGTGAAAAAGCCCATTTACAACAGCGGCGAGGTGTATCGCTTCCGCGTTGCGCTGCTCATGACGCCCGAGGTGCTCGGTGACTTCGCTAACGGCGACCCCGCCACCGTGCGTGCTTGGTGGGATAGGGTAGAAGCCGAACTCAATCAGTATTACCGCCAGGACGTGGGCATTGAATTGGAAGTCGTGAAGGACGACCGGCTCATCATGCACGTGAACACTACGGAATATCCAATACGAAACAATTCCGGCTCGCTGGTCAGCGAGAGCGGCACGCCCATTATCAACACCCTGATCGGAGAGTTCAACTACGACATCGGGCTGATGATTACCAACGGCACGGGCAGCCTTGCCGGTCAGGCCGCGCTTGGTGGAGTGGCATCGCGCTATCAGAAGGCGCGCGGCTTTGCCCGTCCCATCATCACCACCATTGCACATGAAATGGGCCATCTCTTCGGTGCGAAGCACACGCATTATATTTCCGACGGCGACTTCGTAGAGCCGGGTAGCGGGCGCAGCATCATGAGTTACGGTTCGCCGCGCGACTTCTTCGCCATGAGCAGCATAGCAGCCATGCGCCGCACCCTGCGCGCCCTCAACGTGTATCTCACGCCCGACTGTGACCCGGAAAAGGCAGACTATTCGCGAAATAGCGACACCGATGGCACAAACCTTGCCTACGCCTACCTTGAAGAGGGCGCCCAGCCCGAAATCGACGGCAACCGCCTGCCCGAGGAGTATGTGGTGACGGCAGGCTCGAACTTCCAGTTCCATATCCCCCTGAAATCTACCACCGACCAACCGCTCTATTTCGTGGCTCACGGCATGGACATCGCCCTCGACGGCGGAGCCAATGCCCTGCAACCGCATTACAAGCCCACCGTGTCTGAGGCGCAGATGTTTCAGCCTTACTACGACACGCCGACCGCCGTGGCCGACGATGCCGTGAATCCCTACGTGCCCTATTCCGATGCCTCCCGCGTGGGCTTATACAAGTTCGGCGTTGCCGTGCGCCAAAACTCGCTCTACGATAGCCGCTACATCAACCTGCGCATCGTGGAAGGCGAACCGTTTACGGCTAACATCACGAAGCCGAGTAATTTTAATTCTTTCAAATGGGGCGTGGCATACACCTTAACATGGTCGCCGCTCACTGAGGTGTACGGGCCGAATAGTCGCGTGCGCATCAGCCTTTCCACCGACTTCGGCCAAACTTTCCCCTATATCCTTGCCGACAATCTGCCCAACACGGGTACTTGGTCGGGCGCCTTCCCCTTCATCACCATAGGCAAGACCCCTTATCGCGATTATCCGCAAGAGATTAACGGCGGCGCGTTTAAGGTGGAAATAATCGGCGAAGCACCTTATGCCGTGTTGCCCGTGATACCCTACTATAAGAGCGGCAGCGAAACCATTTACAGCGGTGGTTTCACCCTCGATCAGTCCACCGCCCGCTATCTCTTTAAGGAAAAAGATACGGGCAACGCCGCGCCAGAACCCTACGTACACCTCGCTTCTGCCGAGGACTTGCCCGCTACCGCGCCCGAACTGATAGCCTACCGCGCTTCGAGCACTTCAACAACTTATTCCACAACTTACAAACAGACGGAAGAAGGACGCATCGTGCGCCGCACCTGGACTGCCACCGTCAGCGGCACGCCCTATACCTATACCCAAATTTTCGAACTGCCTGAAACGCAGCAGCCGAATGCTGCACTGCAAAAGGCAGTGCGCGATGCGGCTGCCGAAACTGCCGAACTCGTGCGCCATGAGGGCGAACCGGGCTACCCGTTGCCCACGCTGCCCGCCTATAAGGCATTGGTGAAGCAATATGCCAAGGTGTGCGATGCCGCCGGCTTCTTGAAGCCCGATTACGATACGGCCGACGGCGAGGCGCTCGTGGCTGCCATCGAAACCTTGCGCAACTGCGCCGACGATGAAATCGTTTACCCCGCAGAGGGACGCTACCTCCTGCGCAGCTATCAGGCATTGCCCGCCTCCACACCATATTATTATTATAAGCGCACCGCCGATGGCGAGTACGTCACCGAGACTTGGCCCGCCGCGCCCGCCGAAGCCACTGTCTTGCAACTGATCCACGGCGAGGGATGCTTCTATCTGAAAGACGCGGACGGCAACCTGCCTTACCTCGGCGGTATGACCAACAGCATGTATACCGACTTCGTGCTGCGGCGCGGCTTCACGTGGGGCAGTTTCACGCTCCTCAGCCACACGCTCCAGCAGGCCATGCTCAGCCGCAGCGGCAACACGTTCTCGCTCAACCACCAATATAAGGACGACCCCAAGGGCTATCTCTGCAACAACAATCTCGGCATGATTGTCTCCTCCGACTTCCAGTTCGTGCCCGTTATCGAGGCCGCCACGCAGCCGCGCCCCGCTACTTTCTACCGCCTGCGCTCCCGTGCCACCGGCAGATTTGTCACCCTCCCCGAGGGAAAGGCCACCGGCACGGCCTTGCAGTTGGCGCTCACCCCTAACGAGAGCAACGTGCTGATGCGCGACGGCGACAAACTCCTTGCCTACGCCTCCGGCCTTTATCTAAATGGTACGCAGCATGCACCTCTCGCCCAATCTGGTGCATACAGTTTCGCGCCTCACCCCACCGAGCCGGGCGCATATGCCTTGCAGGCTGGCGGGGCTTATTTGAGCAGCCAAGGCACTGCTTTCGGCACTGCCGCCGTGGCAGAAGATGCAAAAACGGCGTGGGAACTCGTGCCCGTGGCACTCTTGCCCATCAGCGTTTCTGCCGCCGGCTACGCCACGCTCTACTCGCCCGCCACGCTTTTGGCGGACGACGGGCTCAAAGCCTACGTGGGTGCATTCAAGTCTGCCGAAAACAAGTTCCGCCTCACGAATGTCGGCGAAATTATCCCCGCCGAACAGGGTATTATCATAAAGGCAGAAGAAGGCTTGCACCTGCTTGCCGTGACGGAGCAGGCGAGCGGAGCAACGAGCGACCTTACGGGTAATTTTGCCACCATAGAGGCCCTGCCTAATGCCTACACCCTGCAAAACGGCTTGGTAGGCGTAGGGCTTTACCCCTTTGCCAACAACAGCGAAGGGAACATTGACGGCCTGCAACTCAAAGGCTTTAAGGCTTATTGGGTGGCCTCGGGCATTACGCCCGCCGCAGCCTATGCGCTCGACTTTGACGATGTGACTACCGGCATTTCCGCCGCGTCTACGGCAAATTCTGCCGCCAATGGCACGCTCTACGACCTTAGCGGCCGCCGCGTGAGCCGTCCCGTACGCGGCATTTACATCAACGGGGGCAGGAAAATCGTATATTAGCCGTTCAAAAAGGTGCTAAAAGTGCATATATCGTAAGAAAAACGTAAGTAAATAGTTGGGAATACAAGAAAAAGTGTAATTTTGCGCCGTCCTATAAGGACTGTGAAGAATCAACCTTAATAGCAAACCCATAAAAACTTAGACTACATTATGTATTGGACTTTGGAATTGGCATCGAAACTTGAAGATGCGCCTTGGCCTGCATCGAAAGAAGAACTTATCGACTACGCCATGCGTTCTGGCGCACCGATGGAAGTAGTGGAGAACCTCCAAGAACTTGAAGACGAGGGCGAAATCTACGAAACCATCGAGGACGTTTGGCCCGATTATCCCACAAAGGAAGATTTCCTCTTCAACGAGGACGAATATTAAATCTATCACGCTTTATTTTGCAAAACAGCGGCGGACGTGTTCATGCACGTCCGCCGCTGTTGCTTTGTTGATGCTTGCTATCGCCTTTCCTATTTGCCTTCGAGGCAGATGCAAAGGCGCAAGAGGCCCACGGTGGTGGTTTCGCCGCAGGTGCGCACTATGTGGAGCGCGGGTTGCAGTTGTGCCCATTGGCAGAGGGGCAGGGAAGAGGTGATTTCAAGGTCGGTCTCGTGGCCGTCGGCGTAGATGGCGCGGCTCACGCCGATGCCCAGCGTGCCGCCCCGCCGCGTCAGTCCGTCGAGCAGCAGTCCGGCAGCCCAGTGTCCGCGTGCCGCGTTGAGCCTGCCTATCCGTGTGCCGCCCGTGGCGAAGAGCGCGAGCGTGGTGCGGCGCATCTTGAAGAGGGGCTGGTCGATGCTGGCCCACACGCTGCCGCCCCCGATGAGTCTGCCCGTTTCTTCGTCGGCTTGCTGCCCGGCAATGTAGCCCAGCACGTAGGCAGGCTGAAAGGCGCAGTCGTCGTCGCCGTCCGTCCCCTTGCGGCGCGGCAGCCAGTCGGGGCTGAACGTCACGCTGCCCATGGCGGCGAAGCCGTCGCTCTTGGGGCAGAAGCGAAACTGGCGGCTGAGGCGGTCGGAGGCTGTGCCGTTGTAGAGGCTTGCCTTGATGAGCCAGCGGTCCGTCGGGGCTATTTCGGCGTGAATGCCGAGGGCGGCTTCGGGATATACGCCGATGGCGAAATTGTCGCCCGCCTGCGGCACGCAACCGTAGGAAGCCCCCGTGAAGAGTGCGGCGCAGTCGGTGTTGAAATAGTCTTCGTCGGCCTGCCGCAGTCCGAAATACACAAAGCCCTTAATCTTTTTGTCCCACTCATGGCGCAGCCCGAGGTGGATGAGGCGGAAAGCGCGGTTTTGGGCGTTGATGTTGCTCAGGTCCTGCATGTCGTCGGCCACGGCGTGCCCGATGTGTCCCGTAGCGAGTGCGCCGATTTCGGCGCAGCCGCCGCGCCACGTCTGCACGTCCATTCCGGCGGAGAGCAGGTTAGCCCAGTTGGCGCGTCCGTCCGTCATGTTCCATTGTCCCTCGCTCACGGCATCTACGTGCCAGTGTACGCGCCGCGTGCAAATGCTGTCGGTGTCCTGCGCGGCGGCGGGGGAGGGGAGGGTGAGTAGGAAGAGGGGAAGGAGGTAGTTGAAAAATCTCATAGTTTAGTTTTTGTGTTGAAAGAATTGGATTGATGAGGAGATAAAAACCGATAAAAACAACTTGCGGTCGGTGAAGCCCTGTCGGGTCTGCCGCATGGATTAACGCCGAGCCAAAAGCGTTCGCTTTTGCTCGCCCTTAATCCCTGCGGCAACGGCCGTTAGTAAACGGCCGCTTCACCGACCGCAAGGGAAAAACCATTAAAAACCCGTGAGACCTTGTGGTGATATAAGATGAGTGCTGTGCGGTTTTTCCCGGTTTTTTTCTTGTTCTGTGTGAAGCGGGCGGGAACCGACCGCAGCCTTGGTGCAGAATGCGCGAGGCGTGAGCCGCTTCCGGCTCACAGGCTCGGGCATTCTGCGCTAAGGCGAGCCCTTTGGGCTTCACACAGAACAAGTTGTTTTTACTGGTTTTTATCTAAAGATCATATACGTCCCCCACGCCGCGAGATAGGCAATCACCGTGGTATATGCCGCGGCAAAGAGCGCATAGCGCCAGCGGCCGCTCTCGCCGCGTATGGCAGCGATGGTTGCCATGCAGGGGAAGTAGAGCAGGGCAAAGACCATGTAGGCCAGGGCGGCGGCAGGTGTGGTAGTCGTTTTGAGCGCGGCGGCGAGGCGTGTTTGCGAGGCATCGTCGGCCGTTTCTGCCTCCGCATCGTCTTCGGGGCAGTCGTACAGCACGCCGAGCGTGCTTACCATCAGTTCCTTTGCCCCTGCACCGGCCAGCACGCCGATGTCCATGCGCCAGTCGAAGCCCAACGGACTAAACACAGGCTCCATGGCATGCCCGATATGGCCCAGATAGGACTGCTCCTGCTGCTGCGCCTCCGTGAGGTCCTCCCCGCCGCGCGGGAAGTAGCCGAGCAGCCACACGGCGAGGCTCGCCACGAGAATGATGCCGCCCATCTTGCGCAGGTATTGCTGTCCCTTCTCCCACGTGTGGCGTAATACGCTTGCCGCTTGCGGCGCACGGTAGGGCGGGATTTCCATCACGAACGAACTGTCTGCGCCCCGGCGATAGCAGCGGTTGAGCAAAATGGCAGCGACAAAGGCGATGATGATGCCGAGGGCGTAGAGCAGACACATCACGTAGACGGCCTTATCGGGGAAAAAGGCACCGCAGAGTATCACGTAGACCGGCAGCCTTGCCGAGCACGACATGAAGGGCAGCACGAGCATCGTGAGCAGCCGCGCCTTGCGGTTCTCGATGGTGCGCGTGGCCATCACGGCGGGCACGTTGCAGCCGAAGCCCATGAGCATCGGAATGAACGACTTGCCGTGCAGACCCGCGCGGCTGAGCAAGGGGTCGGCCAGCATGGCGGCACGGGCCAGGTAGCCCGAGTCTTCGAGCAGCGAGATGCAGAGGTAGAGGATGAGGATATTGGGCAGGAACACGATGACGCTCCCCACGCCGCCCAGCACGCCGTTTACCAGCAGGTCGCGCAGGAAGCCGTCGGGCAGCGTGCTTTCCACCCACTCGGTCAGCAGACCTACGCCGCTATCAATCCAGTCCATGGGATATTGACCTAATTCAAAGGTGAGCCAGAAGGAGCAAAACATCAGCGCGGCATACACGAGGTAGGCGTGCAGCCCGTGCGCCGTGAGACGGTCGAGCAGGCGCGTGGCGCGGTCGGTCTTTCCCTCGTTGCGCTGATAGATGTCTGCCACAATCTGCCGTATGCTGCGGTAGCGGCGGGCGTTGAGGCTCTTGATGTCCGCGTCGGCGGTTTCGGCGGCGGGCGCGGCGGAGTTGTCGGCACAGTCGGCGCGTTCGATGGCTGCGCGGAGCGCTTCGGCGATGCCCTCGCCCGTGCGGGCTATGGTGGTCACGCAGGGCAGCCCGAGCCTTTCGCGCAACTTGGGCAGGTCGAGGCGGCTGCCGCTCTGCGAGAACTCGTCGTACATATTCAGCACGCACACCACGGGCTTGCCCATCGTGCGCAACTGCGTGGTGAGCAGCAGGTTGCGCTCGAGGTTGTTCACGTCGATCACGTTGAGCACCACGTCCACCTTGCCTTTCGCCAACTCGTGCATCACGTATGCCTCGTCGGGGCTGAAAGAGTGGAGCGAGTAAGTGCCGGGCAGGTCGATGACGCGCAGTTTGCGGCCGTCGAGTTCGGTATGCCCCTCCACGCTCGTCACGGTCACGCCGGCATAGTTGCCCGTGCGCTCATGTCCGCCGCAGGCGGCGTTGAAGAAGGCCGTTTTGCCGCAGTTGGGGTTGCCCACGAGGGCGATGGTCAGTGCTCCCTCGCAGGAGTCTTTATGCTGATGCGTGCCGCCGCATGAGGGGCAGCCCACGGCGCAAGCCGCTACGTGCGGCTCTGCTGCGGGCAGAGCGGTAACGGCAGGAGCGGCGGCCGGTGCCTCTGCCTCGTCGGCGGGCGGTTCGGGCGATGCGCTTACGAGTGCCGCCTCGCTGCGGCGCAGCGAAACCATCTGTCCCATCACTTTGAATACGATGGGCGTGCCGAGCGGCGCGGCATACAGCCTTTTCACGGCCTGGCCGCGCACGAGTCCCATCTCTTCGAGGCGCATCTGCAACGCGCCGCCCACGCCCACGCTTTCCACGTAGGCCACTTCTTTATTCTTTAAGTCTGAAAGTGTCATTGTGCTTCGCATTATTTTCCGAGTGCAAAATTACTACGTTGCCGCCAAGCGTGGAATACCTTTTTTTTGTGATTTTGTGCGCGGCGGCGCGACGGGGTATCCCTAAACGTGGGTATTATGGGGGGGGGAGGAAATTTTTTGCTTGCCCTTTTACTGTGTGGGCGAGTAGGGGCGGTTTGCAAAA
>JALFJC010000134.1:0-9330 GCA_022775595.1 Bacteroidales bacterium
TGCAGCTGGTGCACCACGCAAAATGACCCATAGAGCATTTGGGATGCTCGATTTTTACTCTCAAAACTTTGAATCGTCCAAATCCCGTGTATTTACAGAGGGTTTCAACCTATTACACCACGCAAAATGACCCATAGGTCATTTTTTCCTGTCATATAAGAAAGTTTTTGTTACAAACTTTGTAACATGTGTTAGAAAGTTTGTAACACGTATTACAAAGTTTGTAATATGCGTTACAAAGTTTGTAACAAAAAATATCTGTGCAGATAGGAAAAAATTGCTTGCTGATAGAGAAAAACATCAAGGAGAAAGGAAAAATTGTCTCGGCAGAAAGCGTCGCGGCTCTTGGCAGATAGTCACGGCCTGGTGCAAAGAAAAATCCGCCCGCCCGAGAAGTTGTCTCTCGGACGGGCGGATCGCTATAAACAGGTATGTCTTAATTCTTAAACTCCAACGCATCGCCGTGCGCTGTGACGCGGATGGGCCGGCGGCGGTCCACCGTGCCACCGAGCAGGGCGCGGCTGAGGTCGTTGAGCAAGAGGCGCTGCAAGGCACGCTTCACGGGGCGCGCGCCAAACTCGGGGTCGAAGCCGGCAGAGGCGATGAGGCCTACTGCGCTCTCGTCGACCGTAAGGCTGACCTCCTGCGACTGCAAGCGGCGCACGATGGCATCGATTTGCAGGCGCACGATCTGACGGATTTCAGGCTCGGTGAGCGGGCTGAACATGATGATGTCGTCGATACGGTTGAGGAACTCGGGACGAATGGTCTTCTTCAGGAGCTCCATAACGCCCTCCTTGGCTTCTTCCAAGGCGCGTTCGCGCCCGGCGCCGCTTGGGGCGAGGCCTTCCAGCTTGCTCTGAATGAACTGCGAGCCGAGGTTGGAGGTCATGATGATGATGGTGTTCTTGAAGTTGACGGTACGTCCCTTGTTGTCGGTGAGGCGGCCGTCGTCGAGCACTTGCAGGAGAATGTTGAACACGTCGGGGTGCGCCTTCTCTATTTCATCGAACAGCACCACGCTGTAAGGCTTGCGGCGCACGGCCTCAGTGAGCTGGCCGCCCTCGTCGTAGCCCACGTAGCCCGGAGGCGCACCGACGAGGCGCGACACGCTGAACTTTTCCTGGTATTCCGACATGTCGATGCGGGTCATCATGTTCTCGTCGTTGAAGAGATAGTCGGCGAGGGCCTTTGCCAGTTCCGTTTTGCCAACGCCCGTGCTGCCGAGGAAGATGAAGGAGCCGATGGGGCGCTTGGGGTCTTGCAGTCCGGCGCGGCTGCGGCGCACGGCGTCGCTCACGGCGCGTATGGCCTCGTCCTGCCCCACAACGCGGCGGTGCAACTCTTCTTCGAGGTGGAGGAGTTTCTCGCGCTCGCCTGCGAGCATCTTGCTCACGGGTATGCCCGTCCAGCGGCTCACCACGTCGGCAATGTCGTCGGGCGTGACCTCTTCCTTGACCATCGCCTCCGCGCCCTGCCGTTCCCGCAGTTGCTGCTGCACGCGGGCAATGTCGTCGCCGAGGGCTTTGAGCTGGCCGTAGCGTATTTCAGCCACGCGCCCATAGTCGCCCTCGCGCTCGGCACGCTCTGCCTCAAACTTGAGGTGCTCCGCCTGTTCCTTGTCCGCCTGAATGCGGGAGAGGAGTTCTTTCTCGCCCTCCCACTTGGCGCGGAGGGATTTTTCGCGCTCCTGCAAATCGGAGATTTCGCGGTTGAGGCCTTCGAGTTTCTGCTCATCGTTTTCGCGCTTGATGGCCTCGCGCTCGATTTCGAGCTGGCGCAGACGGCGCGTGATTTCGTCGAGTTCCTCGGGCTGCGAGTCGCGCTCCATGCGGAGCTTGGCGGCAGCCTCGTCCATGAGGTCGATGGCCTTGTCGGGCAGGAAACGCTCGTTGATGTAGCGATGCGAGAGGTTGACGGCGGCAATGATGGCATCGTCCTGAATACGCACGTGGTGGTGGTTCTCATATTTCTCTTTCAGGCCGCGGAGAATAGAGATGGCGTCCTCGGGCGTAGGCTCGTCGACCGTGACTGTTTGGAAGCGGCGCTCGAGTGCCTTGTCTTTCTCGAAATATTTCTGATATTCCTCCAAAGTAGTGGCACCGATACTGCGCAGTTCGCCGCGTGCCAGCGCGGGCTTGAGGATATTGGCGGCGTCCATGGCGCCCTCGCTCTTGCCCGCCCCGACGAGCGTGTGGATTTCGTCGATGAAGAGAATGATGCCGCCCTCGGCCTGCGTCACTTCGTTGATGACGCTTTTGAGGCGTTCCTCAAATTCTCCCTTATACTTCGCGCCTGCCACGAGTGCGCCCATGTCGAGAGAGTAGAGCTGCTTGTTTTTCAGGTTCTCCGGCACGTCGCCTCGCACGATGCGCTGCGCCAGTCCCTCCACGATGGCCGTTTTGCCCGTGCCCGGCTCGCCGATGAGAATGGGGTTGTTCTTGGTGCGGCGCGAGAGGATTTGCAGCACGCGGCGTATCTCTTCGTCGCGCCCGATAACGGGGTCGAGTTTGCCTTCGCGCGCCTCGTTCACGAGGTTGCGGGCGTATTTCGCCAACGCCTGATAGGTATCTTCCGACCCTTGCGAGGCTGCTTTCTGCCCGCCGCGCAGTTCCTTGATGGCCTGCCGCAGGGCTTGCTCGGAGAGGCCGGCATCTTTCAAAATCTGCGCCGTCGTGCTCTTGGTGAGCAGGAGGGCGAGCAGGAGGGCTTCGAGCGTCACGAACTGGTCGCCCATTTTCTGCGCCTCAGCGGTGGCGCGGCTGAGGGCATCGTTGGCCTCGCGGTCGAGATAAGGTTCGCCGCCGCTCACGCGCGGCAGGCTCTGCAACTGGCTGTCGAGGGCGCGGCGGAGCACCGGCTCCTGCACGCCCGTCTTGCCGAAGAGAAACTGCGTGACGTTCTCGCCTGCCGCCAGCACGCCCGAAAGCAGATGGGCGCAGCCGATGGCCTGATGCCCTAAGGCCTGCGCGCGGTCGATGGCGTGCTGCACGGCCTCTTGGGACTTGATGGTGAAGTTGTCGAATTTCATAACTTTATATTTTTAGATTTTATTGATGCAATAGATATTACGATTGTCTACTGAGAAATGCACAAACAGTCTGCCAAAGCCTTTTCTGCTAACATTTCTTTGGGTTTGCCGCCGTTTTGACGCGGTTTTTGCCTCTTTTCTTATGACAAAAAGGCAGGACGAGGCTTTTTGTTTTCTCTATTTTGTCGAATATATTCGATAAAATATGGGCATTTTTATCGAGTATATTCGATAAAATCCCACAAAAAAGCCTTCGGACGCGTTGTTTCGTCCGAAGGCTTTTTCTTGTAGGATTTCTACGCCTTTGTGTTATGTGCCTGGAAGGCACTACGGAGCGTAGCGACGATAACCGGGGACGAAGTCCTCGGGGAAAGGCTGTTGAAAAGGTTCTGCCTGGAAGGCAGTACGCCAGTGGCGATGCTGAAAATGCCTGTCCTATAGCGTAGTGCCTTCCAGGCACGTCGTCCTTGCCAGACTTTTCCGAGGACTTCGTCCCCGGTTACCGTCGCTACGCTCCGTACTGCCTTCCAGGCAGATATTGCCCTTAAAGGCTGGGAAGGGTAACCCGGAAGAGGGAACTGTTGGTGTGTTCGCGCAAGATGATTTGCTTCATCTTCTTCACGATGTCGGGATATTGCGGCGCTACGTTGTGGTCCTCGTGCAGGTCGGTGGAGAGGTCGTAGAGCAGGCAGTTGCCGGCATTGACCACCATCTTCCAATTGCCCATGCGCAAGCCCATCATATTGGTTTCGTGGAATTCCCAGTAAAGGAACTCGTGCTCCTGCTGCCCTTCCTCGCCGAGGAGGGTGGGCTTGAAGGAGATGCCGTCGAAGCAGTCGGTGCTGACGTTCTTGTTGAGGAACTTGTCGGGATAGCCGTCGATGCCTGCGAGGTCGCAGAAGGTGGGCAGGAGGTCGTAGAAGGCGAGCTGATGGTCGTTGACCGTGCCTGCCTGCACCTTGCCCGGCCAGCGCACGATGAAGGGAATGCGTATGCCGCCCTCATAGGTGCTGCGCTTCTTGCCTTGCAGGAGTCCGTCGCGGTTGAAGAAGTCGGGGTCTGCGCCGCCTTCCTCATGCGGGCCGTTGTCGGAGGTAAAGATAACGATGGTGTTCTCGTCGAGCCCGCGCTCTTTGAGTTTTGCCATAATCTGACCCACCTGCGCGTCGAGGCGCGTGATCATCGCGGCAAACTCGGCGTGGCCGTAGTCGGTGGGGTTGTAGCGCGAGCCTTGGTTGCCGCCAAAGGTCTTCTCTTGGCAGAAATGCCCCTTGTAGGCGAGGAGGATAGAGTCTTCGGGCTGCACCAGTTCGGCGTGCGGCAGGGTGTAGGTGAAGATGCCGAGGAAAGGCGTGTCGGCAGTCTGCTTGTCGAGCCAAGCCATAGCCTTCTGGTGGATGAGGTCGGAGGAATACTGCGCACGGTTGCGGTAGCCGTCGCCATACATCGGGTAGTTGATGTTCTGGTCGAGCGTCACGCGGCTCACGCCCTCGTCGCCGCGCGAGCGGCTGTATTCGTTGAGGAAGTTGGGGTAGTAGAGGTGTGCCTGGAACTGGCAGATGTAGCCGTAGAACTCATCGATGCCGCGCTTGTCGGGCGTGGAGGGCGAGCCCTCGTAGCCGCCGGCCCACTTGCCGAACATGCCCGTGGTGTAGCCCTCTTGCTTGAAGATTTCGGGAATGATGATGTGGTTCACATCGTAAGGCTCTTGCCCCACCACGGCGTAGTCGGCATTGCTGCCATACATCACGGTGCCGGAGTTGCCCCAATATTCCTTATTGCCGCGCACATGGGTGTGGCCGGAGTGCTGCCCGGTCATGAACGTGGCGCGCGAGGGGGCTGAAACGGGGCTGCCGGCGTAGGCCTGCGTGAAGCGCATGCCTTCGGAGGCGAGGCAGTCAATGTTGGGCGTGGCGATGTATTGCTGGCCGTAGCAGGCGAGGTCGCCGTAGCCCATGTCGTCGCACATTATATATATAATATTGGGTCGCTGTCCCTGTGCGCCCGCTGCAAGGGCTGCCATGGCACCGAAGCCCATTAAATAAAATCTTTTATCGTTTTTCATAATTGTAAATATCGTATTTGGGGATTGGGGGATTTATTTCACGCACACCTTTGCCGCATCAGTGCCGCCGTCGGTGATGATGTAGGCGATGTAAGTGCCTTGCGGCAAATGCTTCACAGAGAGCTCGCGGCCTGTGGTCTGACCCACGAGTGCACCGTCGGCGGAGTAGAGGCGGAAACTGCGCACGGAGGCATCGCCCACGGCACGCACCACGCCCTGACCTGCTTTAATCTGCACGATGGCCCGCTCAACATTCTGCCCGATGGCATCGATGCCGGTGCCGACCTCACTTGTGTTGGGCGTAAATAGTGCCACGAGGTTCACGTTGTGGTCGAGCGTAAAGGTATATTCTGCATCGGTCGAAACGACTGCGCGTCCCTCGCGCCAGGCCAGGAAGGAGGCCGTGCCTAAGGGCGTGGCGAGGGCGGTGGTCGGCGCGGAAAGGGTTGCCGTGCCGCGCGTGGGGTCGGCGGTGCTTACGGTTGCCGTGAACTCGGTGGCATCGCTGTCGGTGATGTGAAGGATAAAGTCGATGGTCTGTCCGTTCACGTCGTCCTCGGCATCGGTCAGGCCGTTGTCGGTGAGGCGCAGGCGCAGGCGGCTCTTGCCGATGCGTGCATCTTGCGGCACGGTTGTGGTGAGTTGCATCTGCTGACCGATGGTTAGTTCGTGCGCGGTTTCAAACACGCCGTCGCCGTTCCAGTCGAAGTAGGCGAAGCATTGCGTGCCCTCCGCCGGCGCGGCGCTCAGGCTGAACGTAGCCTGCAGCTCCCTGCCGCGGGCGAGGGTGGCCTGCGAGTGGGTGAAGAGGGTGTACCACTTAGTGGGCTGCACGCTGCCGGTCGCGGTAGACGAACCGCTGAGCGTGGCGATGGGGTAGTGCAGGGGCGTGAGGGCAGCCGGACCTTGCACGGCGGCCTGAGCGACATACGTGCCCGAAAGCTGGCCGCACGGCAGACGGTAGATGCCTGCGCTGCGGGCAAACGCGCTGCGCACTTGGCGGAAGCGGAAGAGCGAATCGCCCTCCACCGTCAGGGCGCAGGTCTGTGCGATGTCTGCACCATAGGGGCGGAAGAAATAAGCGTCGTCGCCAGTCGAGGCGGGATAGACACACCATTTGTCGGTTTCGCCCGAGGTGAGCGTGCGGTCGCCGCTGCGGCATACTATTTCATAGCCAACGGCGCGGTTGCTCTCACCTACGAAGTACCACGTCTGTGCGTCGCCCTCGTCGAGCGGTTGCCATTCAGGCGTGCTTTCGCCGTTCATTTGCAGGCCTTTGCCTGTGGTGGTGCTGACCATGTTATAGAGATAAGTGCCGTTGCCCTTTTCGCTCACGGGGGTAAAGGGGCGGGCTTCGTAGAGGTCCTCGGTATCGACGACTTTCCAATACGAGCCCACGCGGTACGTGCCGTTGTTCGGTCCTGCCTGCCACGTAATGATGCTTGATGATGCGCCGTCTTTGTTCAGGGCGCGGGGCGAGGCTGCCTCGTTGCTGTAATTGGTGCAGTCGGTGGAACTGAAATAATAGCAGCCCGTGATTTCGGCGGCCGTTGATGCCGTGCGTCCCATGTAGTAAGGCACGGGCGTGTCCACGGTCTTCAACTTAGAGGCCGAGGAGGGCGTGAGGTTGCAGCTTTGGATATAGCGTCCTGTGGCGGTGTTGCGCACATAGTACACGTTCTCTGCGTCTGTGGGAACGAGTTGCCAGAACATGCGGCGCGAGGTGTCGTATTCTGCCACTACGAGCGAGCCGTCGGCTTCTTCCGTTATGTAGAGTTCCGTGGTGTTTTTCCATTTAAGGTTTACGATGCGTCCGTTCGGGTCAGGCTCCGGCTCTGGGTCGGGGTCGGGCTCGGGCACTTCGGAGTTGGTAAATCTAATTTCCGACAGGCCGAAGAAGCAGCCGACATTAGCCGTGCCGGCGGTCACGGTGAGCGTGAGCGTCAGCGTGCCGGCGGCGGTAGTGGTCATTGTGCCCGAGGTGGTCCAAACTTGGTGAACATTGCCTTCCGAGCCAACGCCGTCGGCAATGTCGATGTCGGAGAGCGTGGCGAAGGCGGCAGGAGTGCCGTCGGTGTCTACCTGTTCGCTAACATTGAAGCGGCGGGCTTTGCTGTCGTTGTTGAACTGGTATGCTCCGCTGCCGTTGAGGGCGTGGATATCCAGCCCGATGCCGTCGAAGGCAAAGTCGGCGGGCAGTCCGCTAAGCGAGAGGGTGAACACAATGGTCGGCGAGGTGTTGCCGTTGGCGTTGGGGCAGAGAATGCCCGAGGTGATGTTGGTGCCCGAGGTCTTCATGTCGTGGGAGAGGGCGAGGGTGCCCGTGGTTCCGCTGACGGCGTGCCCTGCGAGGTCGCTCACGCTTACGGCTACCGATGCGCCGTTTGCGCCAGTGCGGTTGAAGGTCACGCTCAGCCCCGACGGCGTCTGTGCCCGCAGCGCGGCGGCGAGGGCCAGCAGCAAGCAGCATAGCGAGGTGCGTAGATAGTTTTTCATGATGTTTTAAGGTATTAAAGTCTATCTTGTGCAAAGATAATTTTATTACGTGATACTTGCAAATTGTAAGGCGTTCAGTGCTTCAAGTTATAGAAAAAAACGTAGCGCATTCTCACGAACACGCTACGCCCAAATCATTACTATAAGGTATGCTATATACTATATATTGTAATAACTATATAGCCTTGGGAATGTTAAAAGTTTCCGATTTCGCCCATGTTGTCCCATGGACTGCTGCCGAAGCCGGTTTCTTTCTTGTTGACCAACTCGTTGCCTACCTGCGTACCGCCTTCGTCCACACCGATAGTGCCTGATGTGGAGCCTGCGAGCAGGGCCTGTTCTACATGAATGTCCGTAACGAGGCAGGAGGGGGAAATATATTGCTTTTTCATTGTCGTTCTTCTTATTTAATTATTTAACCATGAATTTCTTACCGCCACGGATATAGATGCCGCGCGTAGCGGGCTGGCTGATGCGGCGGCCGCTGAGGTCGTAGAGGGGAGCGGCTGCGCTGCCGTCGTTGCCTGCCTCGATGCTGCCGATGCCCGTGGCCGGGCCGTCTTCGCCGAAGCTAAGCGCAAACTGATTGACGCTAGAGCCAGTGGGAATGCTCAGATATGCCTTGTTCATAGAGATATTCTTGTTCTCGCCGTTAGCCAAGGCCTTAGAGAATACAATGTTGCCGCTCTTGCTGGAAAGGATATAATTGGTCTCACCCGCTACGTCTACGATTTGCTTCGTGCCGTCTGCGCTGTTGCCGAGCAGAGAACTTTCGTTGTTTGCGCCCGTTTCGGTGGCAGGAATCATTCTAACTTGCGCCTCGGAGGTTGCACCGTAGAGGATAACGCCCGTATTGGCGGCTACGGTACTGCCGGCTGTGGCGAGCTGCGTCATCTTTGCTGCCGTGCCAGAGGGCGTTTGATCCACTACGTAGGCATCCACATTTTCGGGCAGGATAAATGCGAAGGGTGCGCTGAACGTGGCAATTTTCTTCGTGCCGTCGTCAATGCCCGTTGCCTGCGTCAGGGTCACGATGTTGGGGTAGTCGGTTTCCTCGAAATAGAAAGCAGAGCTGCGGTTGTTGGTGTAATACACATCAGAGGCACCGTTGTTGTGGAAATTCGTTTCGCCTGCCATGAGGTAGAAATCTGCGTTGTCGGTGCCGTTCCAGCCTTGCAGCGTGAGTGCGCCGAAGAGGTCGCCGGCAAACGATTGCGACTTGATGGCCGTGTTGGCGAGTTTGAGAGTTGCGTTGTGCGTGTCGTAAGTGTACTGCGAGGCGAAGCTGCTCTGCTTGCCCGTCACGTTGTTTTTGCCATCGGCGCACCAAGTGAGGAACTTACCCTTGTTGGTTGTGAAGAGGTACTCGTTTTCATTCACCTTATGGCAGATAAATGTGCCTTCATAACCTGTAGGCTCTGTATTCAATTCTGTCAGGCCGAGCGTGAGGCGGAGGTCTTCGTCGGTAGCATCTGCATTCTCCGTAAACTTGAGCCAGCGCACGTCGCCACTGTTGTATTTAGCCTTAATGCGGTAAGCCTTGCCGTCGGTGGGCAACTCAATCTGCTCGCTCTCATTCATGAAAGCATCTGCAGATAGTTTCAGCAACTTAAAGCCAAGCCCCATAGAGATTGCATTGCTCAAAGTGGTACGGACATCGGAGTCGGCGGCAGGATAGCCTACGCCCTGATTATCCAAAATGGATTGTGCAATGGGCAGATATATGGGAGCAGGGTCG
>JALFJC010000152.1:0-12000 GCA_022775595.1 Bacteroidales bacterium
ATCTGCTCTGAAACGCCGAGAGTATAGTTACCACGACCGTCAAACTTGCTTTCGATACCTTTGAAGTCACGGATACGGGGGAGGGCAACGCGTACGAGTCTTTCGAGGAACTCATACATGCGTTCGCGACGGAGTGTAACCATAACGCCGATAGGCATCTTCTTACGCAATTTGAAGTTAGAAACGTCCTTACGGGAAACCGTAACAACAGCCTTCTGACCGGTGATTGCGGTGAGTTCGTTCAGTGCAACGTCGATGATTTTCTTGTCAGCCGTAGCGATGCCGAGACCCTGATTGATAACAATCTTTTTGAGGACGGGCACCTGCATTGAAGAAGAATAGTTGAACTGCTTTTTCAGAGCCGGTGCGATGCGCTCTGTATATTCCTTTTTAAGGTTTGCTGTATTACTCATTACTTGATCTCCTCTCCTGATTTTTTAGCGTAACGAACCAACTTGCCTTCTTCGTTCAATCTACGACCGATACGGGTGGGCTTACCAGTTTTGGGGTCTACCACGTTGAGGTTGGAGATGTGGATAGGAGCCTCCATTTTGATAATACCGCCTTGCGGGTTCTTAGCGTTAGGCTTTTGGTTTTTGGAAACAATGTTCAAGCCTTCTACGATGGCGCGCTGTTCCTCTACAAACACCTTGATGACTTTGCCGGTTTTGCCTTTGTCCTTGCCGGTGTTTACATAGACGGTGTCGCCTTTCTTGATATGTAACTTACTCATTATTGTCTCTGTTTCAAAAATTAAAGTACTTCGGGTGCCAGAGAAACGACCTTCATATTCACGGCGCGGAGCTCACGTGCAACGGGGCCGAAGATACGGCTGCCTCTGATTTCGCCGGCGTTGTTGAGCAATACGCATGCGTTATCATCGAAACGGATATAGGAACCGTCGGCACGGCGGATTTCCTTCTTAGTGCGAACGATGAGAGCCTTAGATACGGCACCTTTTTTAATATCGCTGGAAGGGATGACGTTCTTGACAGAAACGACGATAACATCACCCACAGAGGCGTAACGGCGACGCGTACCACCGAGGACACGGATGCAGAGAGCTTCGCGTGCGCCGCTGTTGTCTGCGACAGTCAGTCTTGATTCTACTTGTATCATAATTATTTAGCTCTTTCTACAATTTGAACAACTCTCCAACGCTTTGTCTTGCTCAAGGGGCGGGTTTCCATGATCAGAACCGTATCACCGATGTTGCATTCGTTCTTCTCATCGTGAGCGTGATACTTCTTGGTTTTGGAGATGAACTTACCGTAAATGGGGTGTTTTTCTTTGAACTTAGCGGCAACGGTGATGGTTTTATCCATCTTGTTGCTAATAACGACACCCTGTCTTGTTTTTCTTAAATTTCTTGCTTCCATCCGGATCATTATTATTTGTTAAGTTCATATTCTCTCAACACAGTCTTCATGCGTGCAATCGTACGACGCGCCTGTTTGATCTGTGCAGTGTTTTCCAGAGGAGCAATGCTGTGGTTGAGCAGCATCTGCTGATAGTTTGCGACTTCGGTCTCAATACGTTCAGCAAGCTCGTTTGCGGGGATTTGGCGAATTTCTGCAATTTTCATAATTAGGCGTTTTTATCGTAGTCGTGTCTTACAATGAACTTCGTTGTAACGGGGAGTTTCTGAGCAGCAAGGCGGAGTGCCTCTTTTGCCACTTCGAAGGGAACGCCCTCGATTTCAAAGATGATACGTCCCGGAGTGATGGGGAAAACGTATCCTACGGGATCACCTTTACCTTTACCCATACGTACGTCGGCAGGCTTCTTGGTGATGGGTTTGTCCGGGAAAATGCGAATCCAGCTTTGTCCTTCACGCTGCATGTAACGCGTCATGGCGATACGGGCTGCTTCGATTTGACGACCGGTTAGCCAGTGCGTATCGAGGCTCTTGATGCCGAAGCTACCGAAAGCGAGCTGGTTGCCGCGCTGGGCGTTGCCTTTGCAGCGTCCTTTTTGCGGTCTTCTGTATTTTGTTCTTTTAGGCTGTAACATAATACTCTAACTCTTTTTTAGCGGTTGTTGTTTCTTTTGCCACGGAATTTGCGACCACCGTTTGCACCACCGTTGCCACGACCGAAATCCTTTTCGGGGGTGAAGTTGGGGGCGAGGTCACGCTTGCCGTACACTTCTCCTTTGCAAATCCAAACCTTGATGCCGAGCAGACCCACTTTCGTGAGGGCTTCTGTCTGGCAGTAGTCAATATCGGCGCGGAGTGTGTGGAGGGGCGTACGTCCTTCCTTGAACATTTCGGAACGTGCGATTTCAGCACCGTTCAGACGGCCGCTAATCAGCACTTTGATACCTTCTGCACCGCCACGCATTGCATTGGCGATAGCCATCTTGATGGCACGGCGGTAAGCGATTTTGCCTTCAACCTGGCGAGCGATGCTCTTACCAACGATAGTAGCATCAAGGTCGGGCTTCTTCACTTCGAAGATATTGATCTGGACATCGCGGTCCGTGATTTTCTTGATTTCCTCTTTGAGCTTGTCAACTTCAGCACCACCTTTACCGATGATAAGGCCGGGACGAGAAGTGCAGATAGTGATAGTCACAAGCTTCGGCGTGCGTTCGATAACGATGCGGGCAACGCTTGAGTTGGCGAGGCGGGCATTGAGGTACTTGCGGATTTTGCTGTCTTCGAGGATATTGTCGCCGAAGTTCTTGCCGCCGTACCAGTTAGAGTCCCAGCCGCGGATAATACCGAGACGGTTGCTTATCGGATTAACTTTTTGTCCCATTTGCTTTAATCATTAGTTTTAGTGTCCACGAAAATGGTCACGTGGTTTGAACGTTTACGAATTCTATAACCTCTTCCCTGGGGTGCAGGACGCATACGCTTCAGCGTAACGCCTTCATCAACGAAAATCTGTGTGATATACAATTCGCCGTCTTCGGCCTTGCGCTCATTTTTCTGTTCCCAATTGTTGATAGCCGAGAGAAGCAGCTTCTCAACGTCAGCCGAAGCGGCTTTCTTGGAGAATCTCAGAGTACCAAGGGCGCGGTTCACCTCCATACCTCTAACGAGGTCTACTACGTAGCGCATTTTGCGGGGCGAGGAGGGAACATTTCGCATCGATGCGAAATACTGGGTCTTGCGGGCTTCTTTTCTTTTTTCAGCCGCTAATCTTTTTCTTGCTCCCATTATTTAATTTTCTTTTTATACGAATTAAGTGGTTGGAAACCCTGCTTATTTCTTCTTGTTACCAGCATGGCCGCCGAACTTGCGGGTGGGTGCGAACTCACCGAGTTTATGGCCTACCATGTTTTCAGTAACGTAAACAGGAATAAACTTGTTACCGTTGTGGACTGCCACGGTGTGACCGACGAAGTCGGGGGAAATCATGGAAGCCCGGGCCCATGTCTTTACTACGCTCTTCTTGCCGCTTTCATTCATGGCAAGGATTTTCTTCTCGAGAGAGACAGCGATGTACGGACCTTTCTTTAATGAACGACTCATAGTTATTCTTCTACTTTAAGTGCTTGTTACTTTTTACGTCTTTCGATAATGTACTTGTTCGAATGTTTCTTAGGCGATCTTGTCTTCAAGCCCTTAGCATACAAACCTGTACGTGAACGCGGGTGTCCACCGCTCTGGCGGCCTTCACCACCACCCATCGGGTGGTCTACGGGGTTCATTACAACACCACGGTTGTGAGGACGGCGACCGAGCCAGCGAGAGCGACCGGCCTTACCGGAGCTTTCGAGGGCGTGGTCGGAGTTGCCGACACTACCGATGGTGGCTTTGCAAGCACTCAGAATCTGTCGTGTTTCGCCCGAGGGGAGCTTCACCACGCAGTACTTACCTTCACGGGAAGTGAGCTGTGCGAAGTTACCGGCCGAACGAACGAGCACTGCGCCCTGACCGGGACGGAGCTCGATGTTGTGGATCACGGTACCCACGGGAATGTTCTGCAACGGAAGGGTGTTACCGATTTCGGGAGCGGCCTCAGCGCCGGAAAGGAGCTGATCGCCAACCTTCAGTCCGTTGGGAGCGATAATGTAACGTTTTTCACCATCAGCATAGAAGAGCAGGGCGATACGTGCCGAACGGTTCGGATCGTATTCGATGGTCTTCACAGTTGCGGGTACACCGTCTTTCTCACGCTTGAAGTCGATGAAGCGGAACTTTCTCTTGTGACCGCCGCCAAGATAACGCATGGTCATCTTACCGGTGTTGTTACGGCCGCCTCTTGAACGCTTTCCGCAAACGAGAGATTTTTCTGGTACGGATGCAGTAATCTCTTCGAACGTACCAATAATCTTGTGTCTCTGCCCCGGTGTAGTGGGCTTAAATTTACGTACTGCCATTATTTAATTAGATGTTGCTGTAAAAATCAATGGATTCGCCTTCCTTCAACGACACAATGGCTTTCTTGAAAGCGTTGCTACGACCGCGGAGCAGGCCGCTGCGCGTGTAGCGAGACTTGGACTTACCTGCGTAAACCATGGTGCTCACGCCTACCACGTGTACATTGTAGAGGGTTTCAACTTCTTTCTTAATCTGATACTTGTTGGCCTCCGGACGCACAATGAAACCGAACTTGTTTTCCTTTTCGGTCAGGGCGTTCATTTTCTCGGAAACCAAAGGCTTGATAATGTATGCCATAATTGCTATTCCCTCCTATTTACTTTGCTAAAACGTTGTCAATTTGTGCAAGAGCGCTTTCTGCCACTACAATCACGTTGGCATTGAGCACACCGTAAGTATGGAGGTTGGCGGCAGCCATTACTCTTGCCTTCTGAAGGTTGCGGGCAGAGAGGTAGATGTTTTCGTTTGCCTCGGGCAAAAGCATCAACACCTTCTTGTCAGCCACCTTGAGGTTGGTGAGCACTTCGATGAACTGCTTTGTCTTAGGAGCCTCGAACGTGAAGTCCTCAACCACTACAACAGCATTCTCTGCAGCCTTATAAGAAAGAGCGCTGCGGCGAGCCAGAGCCTTCACCTTCTTATTGAGCTTAATGCTGTAATTGCGGGGTTTGGGACCGAACACGCGAGCACCACCCACGAGCACCGGCGAATTGATATCACCGCGACGTGCGCCGCCACCGCCCTTCTGACGGCCGAGCTTACGGGTTGAACCGCTCATTTCGCTTCTTTCCTTAGCCTTAGCCGTACCCTGACGCTGAGCTGCGAGGTAACGCTTAACATCCAAGTAAATCACATGGTCGTTCGGTTCGATGCCGAAGACAGAATCATTGAGGACAACCTTGCGTCCGGTGTCTTCACCTTTGATATTCAATACACTTACTTCCATGGCTTACTTTTCAACAATTACGATTGAACCTTTGCAACCCGGCACACTACCCTTGATGAGAAGGAGATTGTGTTCGGGGATTACCTTTAACACTTGCAGGTTTTGAGCCGTCACGCGCTCGTTGCCCATCTGGCCACCCATGCGCATACCCTTAAACACCTTTGCGGGATAAGAGCAGGCACCGATAGAACCCGGCTTGCGCAGACGGTCGTCCTGACCGTGCGTTGTCTGACCGACACCGCCGAAACCGTGACGCTTCACAACGCCTTGGAAGCCTTTACCCTTAGAAGTGCCCACAACGTCTACATAAGTAGCATCGTTGAACAGTTCCACAGTGATGGTGTCGCCCAAGTTGTACTCTTGATCAAAACCTGAGAACTCGGCCAAGTGGCGCTTGGGTGTAACTCCGGCTTTCTTGAAATGTCCCATGAGGGGAGCAGAGGTATTCTTCTCCTTAGCCTCCTGGAAACCAAGCTGAAGAGCGGCGTAACCGTCCTTCTCAACGCTCTTGATTTGAGTTACAACGCAAGGACCTACTTCGATAACAGTGCATGGCACATTTTTGCCCTCGGCACTGAACACGGATGTCATTCCGATTTTCTTTCCTAATAATCCTGGCATTTCAGTTTTATTTTGTGAATAAATTTAATTGTTTGTCTCTTTTTCCGTAGCCCAAACTGTCGTCACAGCGCACGGGGCGGAGGAGTTATCGCTAACTCGCAGGCACAGCAAAAAGCTGCTAATAATAAAGCAGTTATCTTACGTTTCCTACTTTTCGGAGTGCAAAGATACGAATTTTCAGCGTCTTAGCAAATATTTGCTGCATTTTTTTGATTATTTTTTTGCAGACAAGACTATAAGGACGTATCGGAACGCCCTTGCAACGCATCATTTATAATATTGTGTCTTCAACGGTTATTAATTCCGCTTGTGATGAACTCGGATTTTAGCACATCAAACAGGCCGGTGTCGAGCAAACGAATATCGGGTATCACGGGAAGTGCCAAGAAAGACAGGGTGATAAACGGGTCTATCTGATTGCTGACCCCCAGTTCGTGCGCCTTTCTTTCCATACGGGCTATTCCTTCTATAGCCTCCGCCGATGCCACTTCCGACATCAGTCCGCAACAGGGCAAGGGGAACTCATCAACCACCTTGCCGCCCGATGCTATGACATAGCCGCCGCCTATCTCGCGCAGTCTGTTGCAGGCCGCTGCCATGTCAGTGCCATTGTCGCCGGCGCAAATCACATTGTGTGAGTCGTGCGCCACACTTGTCGCCACCGCGCCATTCTTTATGCCATAGCCAATGAGCGGGCAAACCGCCATGTTGCCATTTTTTCCATGGCGCTCTATCGTGGCAAGCACATTACATTCCTTCAACTTGTCTTCTCCAATCGTCACGCGCTTGGTCAGAAGTTGGCCGGGAACAATAGAGATCGCATTCTCTCTTGCATTCCCTTCAATCAAAAACTCATCTGCGGTGAGGTTGGCGAAAACGACGGTATTGGGAAATCCTGCCGCACCCGTACCGTTGTTGCGAATAAGACGGTCCGAAGTTTTGCCGCCTTTCAGCACGCACGCAATCTTGCTGCACGCCTCATCAGTGACAACAATGTCTGCAACATATCCCTTGCGAATATTGCCACGGTTGGCAAGCCCGTAATATCTGCACGCATTTAATGATGCCATACGAGCCACTTCGGGCCAGCTGAACCCCATAGCAAGCGCCTTGCGTACTATATGCGATATATGCCCCTCTTTTTCTATGGTCGAAAGGTGCTTATCGTCAGTGCAAAAGGCAAACCGCGCCACATCCAACTCATTATCTTTCACGCACTGCAACAGCGCATCGGCATTGCGTGCCGCACTGCCTTCGCGTATGTATATATTCATACCTTTGGCATAGCGTTTCAGCAAACCAGCGGCATCGTAACATTCGTGGTCATTGGAAATGCCTTTTGAGACGTAGGCATCGAGCAGGGCATCGTCCATACCGGCCGTATGCCCGTCAATGGGACGGCCTTTGAACAATTCAAGTTTGTCCATCATCTCCTGTTCGCCGTTCGCAACGTCTACAAAGGACATCACTTCGCCGAGCCCCACCACACGCCGGTCATTGACAAATGGGCTCATCTTTTCGGCCGTGAAATGCCCGGCTCCATTGGTCTCAAACCTTGTTGCCGGCACACAGGAGGGAATAACGGTAAAGATATCGATTGGTGCTTTGTCGGTCTCGTTCAAGAACATGCTCAATCCCTCAGCCCCTGCCACATTCACCACCTCGTGCGGATCGGCAATGACGGTGGTAGTGCCATGAAGCAGCACAACCTCTCCGAATGTTTTTGGCAACACCATTGATGACTCTATATGCACATGCGAATCCACAAACCCTGCGGTGACAATCTTCCCCGTGCAGTCTATTACCGTGTCGGCCTTGCATGCACTGGCATCGCCTACCAGCGTGATTACGCCGTCAACTATTAGCACATCTGCATTCACCACGCTCATCGACTCGCTTTCAACTACTTTACCGTTCTTCAAAACAATGCGGGAGGGTTGAGCCGCCACCATTAACGCCATACACATAATACAGACGAAGCAAGCTATTCTTTTTTTCATAGCATTTCTTTTTAGATTGATACTTATCAGGTTATTCGGCTGTAAAGTTACGAAAGGGTACGGAAACGACCAATCAATCGCACATTTTTTGTACAAAAGATTGGACAGAGATAATTATAAGGAAAACATGCCGTATTGCTTTTATATTGACACCCACACTCCGCCCCATCCCCTCTTCATACAATAATATATTTCGCGCTCGCACGCGTACGCGCGCATTACGCAAATTTTTCCCCGAAAAACCTTTCAACCCTTCACAAACCCATTTAACTAATTGTACATAAGAGTTTTAAGAATGACGGGTTTGCCTAAGCAAACCCGTCACTAACCCGTCAATACAACATTCCAAACTGCCACAGCGGAACAACGTTAAGACCGCCGTACTCTATATCGTCTTTAACGACAAAGGCATTTTCCACGCCCCTGATTTGCCTTTGCTTCTTATTGCGTCCGCCTACCTCAAAAGTCCGTTCGCCAACCAAGAAATCGGAAACAGGAGAAGCTATCGGGTCGCCAATCACACGCAACTGGTTTATGAAAAACGTTTCTCTGACATTTCCCACTGCTGCCCTCTCCTTTTGCGCCAGCGTGTAGATGAGATTGGGATTTTCAAGATAAACTTTATCCACCTTTCCCAACGAACGCACGCCGCCCGTTCGGTCTCTCAACTGAATGATTAGTCCGGCCTTCTCGACATACAGCAGATAATCAGCAACATTATTGCGCGAAACGCCCAACACTTCTGCCAGCGTCGCCATATTCGGTTTGAAGGGCGCACTTTCTGCAATGACGGCCATTAGCCGTTTCAACTTTCTGCCGGTTGAAACGTTCATATTGGCGTATTCTGGTATATCGGTTTCCAATGTTTTCGCCACAACAGCCGCCAACTTTTCTTCATAGTCATCTTCCAGGGCAAAAGGATAATATCCCTTTTCTAGATATTTCTTAAAATGCACGAGCGGACGGAAGTCTTCGCTCATTTCCACCTTGTGCGCCACCACCTCGTCAAGCGTATAGGTCTGGGCCTTGATTCCCTCGAACAGTTCCAAATATTCTCTGAACGACAGGCCATAGAGGGTATAAACCACTGCACGGCGGGACAGGTCGGACTGTACACCCTTGGTGATGTCCAAAACGGAAGAGCCCGAAAACACTACATGCAGTTCCGGGTGATAATCGTAAATAAGTTTGAGTTCTTTCGACCACCCTTCATATCTATGCACCTCATCTACAACAAGATATTTGCCGCCCATCTTGCAGAAGGCATCTGCCAATTCCGTCAGCCGATGCGAGGCGAAATAGAAATCCTCTGCATTGACGTAAAGCGTACTGTCTACGTCAAGTCGTTCTTTGATGTATTGGAGTATCATCGTGGTCTTCCCCACGCCCCGCGCACCGACGATGCCTACCAAACGCCCGTTCCAATTCACTTTGTCATACATATATCTGTGAAACGAGGTATCGGTCAGCCGCAACAGCCTTTTATAGTTTGCTATTAACCCATCCATAATGATTTTGATTTATAATCCGAGGCAAAGATAGTGCAAGGTGAGCGCAATAAAGTTTACTTTAATGGCCGAACCGCAGCCTATCTTATGCAAAGATAGCCATTTTGCACTCACTAAGTGCAATTTTTACAAGAAAATGCACTATCACAGTGCATTTTCCGCAATTTCAAAGCCGCTATTGCATTTCAAAAGTCAAAGTGCCGCCTTTTACGAGGTCGGAATGCTCTTTGGCAAGTCGGCGCACCTTACACCCGTTCCACCGTACGCACTTCACGAGCGGACTTGCCGCGCCGCCGTTGCGCTGCGCCTTGATGACGAGTTTTTTGCCGTCGGAGAGATGAAGGGTTACGGTGGGGAACAGCGGGGTACCGAGGGCGTAGCTGCCCGAGGCTGGATCGACGGGATAGAACCCGAGAGCGGAAAAGACGTACCAAGCCGACATCTGCCCGCAATCCTCATTGCCGCAAAGCCCATCGGGGCGGTTGAAGTAGAAACTGCGGCGAATGCTGTCCACAAGCAACTGCGCGGTTTCGGGGCGGCCGATGTAATTATAAAGGTAAGCCACGTGGTGGCTCGGTTCGTTGCCGTGCGCGTACTGCCCTATCATGCCCGTGGAGAAAATGGGCAATGAAGCGGTGTCTGCGCTCTCGTGCGCGAACATGCTGTCGAGCAGCACGGCGAAGCGCTTGCGCCCGCAGTGACGGATAAGCCCCGGTATGTCGTGCTGCACCGACCAGAAATATTGCCGGGCATTGCTCTCGCAGATATCGGGCGTGTAGTCATCGGGGTTGAAAGGACTCACGAAATTGCCGTCGCTGCGGCGGGGCTGCATATAGCCGGAGGAGGGATTGTAGACGTTGCGCCAATAGCCTGCGCGCACGGCAAGCTCCCGTGCCTCCGCCGCTGCGCCCGCCCTTTCGGCCAGCCGGGCGATGCAGGCATCGTCGAAAGCATATTCAAGGGTGCGCGAGAGCGACCAGTTGTCGTTGTTGTAGGGATCCTTCACGTCGCAAGGCACATAGCCCAGCGTGCGCTGGTAGCCGATGCCGCGATATTCGTCCTTGCGCGCCGTGGCGAGGCAGAGGCGAAGGGCTCGGTTGATGTCGTCGGCAGGCGACATGATATTTTTGAGAAAAGCATCTGCAATGACCGCTGCGGCGTGGTAGCCGATCATCATGTCGGTCTCGCTGCCCCACAGCGTCCACACGGGCAGCCGCCCGTTCTGTTCGGCAAAGTCGAGCAGGGAACGCACCATTTCTGCGGCGCGTTCCGGGCAAAGCAGGGTGTAGAGGGGGTGCGCGGCGCGGTAGGTGTCCCAAAGCGAGAAGGTGGAATAATTGCGCGGCGCGGCGCGATGCATCTTGCCGTCGGGACCGGGATAGAGGCCGTCGGCATCGCAGTAAAGCGTGGGCGCGAGCAGAGCGTGGTAAAGCGCGGTGTAAAACGTAGCGCGCTCGTCGGCCGTGCCGCCTTCCACCTCGATTTTCCCCAAAGCCTCGTCCCATCGCGCCTCAGCCGCTTTGCGGTACGCCTCGAAATCGTCGTGCGGCGCTTCTGCCGCGAGGTTTTTCTCCGCGCCTTCCTCGCCAGTCGGCGAGAGGGCGGTGACGACGGTCAGCAGAGCCTCGTCGCCGAGGTTGTCAAACTCAAACCGCGCCTTGATTGCCGTCCCCGTGCGCCGCCCGTCTGTCATGACAGGCACGCTGTCTACTGCCATGCGCGTATAGGGGTGGGAAAAGCGGGTTTGGAAAAACACGCGCTGCCCCCGCGCCCAACCTTCGGAAGCCCTCATGCCGCGTATGCTCCGCCTGCCGCAGGCTTCGAGGCGGCAGTCTACGGTGCGGTCCCAGTTCATCGCCTTGCCCAAGTCGAGCAGCACGATGGTTTTCTTGCCTTTCGGAAAGGCGTACCGCTGTATGCCGCACCGCTCTGTGGCGGTGAGTTCCACGCGGATGCCGTAGTCTTTGAGGCTTACGGCGTAATAGCCGGCGTGCGCCTCTTCCTCGGCGTGGCAGAACCGGCTGTGCGTGCCGAGCGGTGCTGCCGCCGTGCGCAGGGGTTCGGTGACGGGGAGGAAAGAGATGTCGTAAAGGTCGCCCGCCCCCGTGCCGCTCAGATGGGTGTGGCTGAAGCCGGCTATCGTGCTGTCGGGATAGAAATAGCCTGCTATCCTGTCCCAGCCGGGCAGCCCGTTGTCGGGGCTGAGCTGCACCATGCCGAAGGGCACCTGCGCCCCGGGATAGGTATTGCCGGTGTAGTCGGTGCCGATAAAGGGATTTACGACATGGCTCAACTGCTCTTTGCCGGCAGTTTGCCCTGCGGCGTGCAATGGGAGCACGGAGAGCAAGAGGGCAAGGCACACAATATTATATATAAGTTTCACGGGGTTTATCTTTGTTGATTGGTGGGATGAATGAACTTAAAACGGTTTTAGATAAAAACCATAAAAACCGTTTGCTTCGTTTGGGGTAGACGGAAACCGACCGCCACCAGTAGGGGCGTTTTGCAAAACGCCCGGTTAATGACAGATTTGATTACCGAATTGATTTATGCCCTGCGGCGCATTTGGCGGGCGTTTTGCAAAACGCCCCT
>JALFJC010000122.1:0-15131 GCA_022775595.1 Bacteroidales bacterium
AAGACGGCACGTAGTGTTGTACTGCTGATGGATGCGACCTATTGGGGCAGGAACTTCGGCATAGTAATCATGAAAGACTCCATCGTTGGAGATGTTCTGTGGTACAAGTTCATATCCAAGAAGGAAACCGTAGCAGACTACAAGGAAGGTGTCGAATGGCTGGAAGCCAATGGATACACCATCGTTGCTGTCGTGTGTGACGGCCTTAAAGGTCTTAGAGCCATAATGACAGGCTACAAATTCCAACTATGCCAGTTCCATCAGGTGATGAGCATCAAGACGAAGCTGACCATGCACCCGAAACTTGAAGCCTCAAAGGAGTTGCTTTCTCTCTCACGCACGCTCTGTCATACTGATAAGGATTCTTTCGTGGGAGCCTTTGAAGCATGGGAAACCAAATGGGACAGCTTCCTGCGAGAAAGAGCAGAAGATGCAAACGGAAAGTCACACTACATACATAAAGAACTCCGAAGCGCATACCTCAGCTTGAAAAGAAATATGCCATGGCTTTGGACCTGGTACGACTATCCAGAGTTGAACATACCGAACACCAACAATGCGTTAGAATCGTTGAACTCGGACCTAAAGACCAAACTGAATCTTCATAAAGGTATCAGCAAGGAACATCGAAAAGTATTCATTCAAGACTTTATAAAGGCTCACAAGCCTTGTAGGTAAAGGGCTTACGGAAGTTTCCAGGTCTCTTTTTGACACTTATACCGATTTTACACCTGTTTCAGGTCTCTTTTTGACACTTAAGCCGGATATTTTTGTGAGGTGTATCGTGTTTTGTAAATTAAATTTCTAGTTCTGTGCCTTGATATTATTAAAACGAGGGCGTGCCAGTTTTGACACGCCCTCGTTTTGTGACATATTATCTATTTAGCGAATGATTTTGCGTCCGCCAATGATATAGATGCCCTTGCCCGTGGGTCGGACTACGCGGCGGCCGCTCAAATCATAGTAAATGTTTGCCTGGGGAACGGGCGTGTCTTGGCTGTCTGTGCTCACAGAGCGAATGCCCGTGGTGACAGTCGTCTCGATGAAATTCCAGATAGATGCGCCGTAGTCTTTCGGCTTCATGATGAGTGAGGCGAAGGCGGAGGGATTGGTGTACCAACTATATACGCCTGTGGTTTCGACAATGGCAATGCCCGTTGCGCCCTGGTCGGTAGTGAGTTGCGTCAGTGCCCAGGCGTTGCGTGCCGTGGAGGCTTGACCGTTGCCGTAAAGCGTAGAACCGTCGGCGGCGGAGGTAATGTAGGCATAACCGCCTGTGGCTTTGTTGGCAAGGCGGGCTGTGCCATCGGCCTGTTTCTCGATGCGCCAGAGCTGTGCATTGTTGGTCTCAGATAGCGATGCAGGTTCCACTTTGCCAGAAGAGGTGTTGGCTGTGGCGTACTTATCGGTGAAGTAGGCGTTTTGTATGCGATAATAAATGCCTTCGGAAATCGTGTCGAGGAAAGAGGCGCGCGGCATGGTAAGGAACTGGTTATAGAGGTCGAGGAACGACTGGTAGCAAGTTTCGTCCACCGTGCCTTTCAGTGCTTCGCGGGCGGGGATGATGATATTTTCAGAAAGGAAATCGAGCGCGGCCTGCGAAGGTTCGCCAGCCTTCTCAGGATTTGCAGTGAGGAGCGTGATTTCGCACTTATGACAAAGGCCTTCGAGCCATTCCTTGAAGTCGGTGACCTCTTCGATACGCCATGTGCCGGGATAGCAGAGGGCAGGTTCGTTGTAGGCGTATACCAGTCCCGTGGCGTTGGCGTGCAGGCGCTTGACGCTGCCAGTGGCAAGGGCAGAGTAGCCAGCGGTTGCCGAGATGGTGACGCTGCCCGGGATGTAGCTGTACGTGCCAGAAGCAATGGAGGCGCGGTCGATACGTACGGCTGTGCCCACGCCGTCGGTTAGTTTCACAGCAGCGTTGTAAGTGGGCATTGAAATCTTATTGCCGTTCAACTTTGAGGAAAGGAAAAATCCATTGGTGCCGTTGGGTGTGAACTGCCACAATTCTTCAGGCTCCGTCTGCGGCGTGTAGTGGAAACGCACGCCGTCGGCGGCAACGTACATCGTGGAACCGATGTATTGCTTCTTATAATAGGAAGACTGGGAAACGATGCGGTAAGTCTTTCCCTCAACGGGCTGCGTGATGTCGCCAGCCTTATAGTCCGTTATGGCCGTTTGTAGGGCTGTAACCTGTGCATCGCCGGGATTAGCCTTAGCACTTTCGTAAGCATTCTCCAAAGCATCATACAATGTGGCAGAGGGGAAACCCACGCCGCCGCGAATACTCTGCTTCAAAATACTTTCGGCTTCCTTGAGGGCGTTCTCGGCATCGGTCAATTCAGCCGGTTCGAAGTAATGCTTGGCATAGGTATAGCCGAGGCCATCGAAGATGTCATCGTGTGACTGCATGCGGCGGAGGAAGCCCGTCCAGTCCTTCTTGCCGTTTTCAAGCCATGCGATTTCGGAAAGCGCAAGCATACGGGGCAAAAGTTGGTATTCCAGTTCGATGCTGTCGTTGGTGGTTTCGGTCCACAGGTTGCCCTGCACACCGAGGCAGTAGTCTTCGCGTCCGCCGAGCGAGGCAAGCGGATTGAAGTTGTAAACGGTGGGCAAATTTACTACACGGTCTTCGCTCCATCCGCCGAAGTAAGGCTCGTCGACCACCGTATTGTTTTTATCTACCTGCATCATATCGAAATAGAGCGACTGATAAGGCACGACGATGCTCTTCATTCCGTGGTCGGCGGCCGTGGCGCTCTTGTTGATGCTATTCCATGCCATAACGATGGGTTTCGTCTGGTTGGCATCGTTCCAATGGCTCAAAAGTTCGTCCCATACAATGATGTCTTTGCCGTGCTTGTTCTTCAGATAGATGCCAAGTTCCTCAACGAGCCATGACTGCAACTGCTCAACGCCCGTAAGTCCCTCGTCGCTCACGCGCTTGAGGCATTCGGCATTTGTGGCCCATTGCTCTGTAGGGCATTCGTCGCCGCCGATATGGATATACGGGTAGGGGAAGATGTTGGCGATATTGTCTAACACGCATTTGAGGAAAGTGATCACCTTGTCGCTGCCCACATTGAGCACATCGTGGGAGATGCCGCCGAGGATACGCACGGAGTAGGTCTTAGTGGAGTCGCAACTGAGGGACGGATAGGCCGTGATGGCTGCCACCATGTGGCCAGGCATATCGATTTCGGGGATAATCTCGATGTGCCGCGCCTTGGCGTAAGCCACAACCTCGCGCAACTGCTCCTGCGAGTACCACATGCCGCGGCCGTATTCCGTGTCATCGTAGAACACTGTGCCGTCGCCGGGATTAGAGAAAGAAGAGGAGCGTATGCTGCCCACTTCTGTAAGCAAGGGATATTCGGGAATCTCCACGCGCCAGCCTTGGTCGTCGGTGAGGTGCCAGTGCAGGCGGTTGAGTTTGTATAGCGACATGATGTCGAGCACGCGCTTCACCTCCTCAACGGAGAAGAAGTGGCGGGCGCAGTCGAGCATGAAACCACGATGGCCGAGCAGGGGGGCATCCTCAATTCTGATGAAAGGCAACGTCCATTCCACGCCGGCATTGTCGGCAGCCTGCTTGAAAAAGGCCCGCGGCAAGAGTTGGCGCAGCGTGTTCAAACCATAGAAGAAGCCCGTGGATGAGGCGGCGCGGAGGCTGACTCCCTCATCGGTTACTTCGAGCGCATAACCTTCTGCCGACAGTGAGGCATCGGTTATGAGGCATATGTTAGACGCAGGAACTTGCGCCGTGCTTTGAGTGACATTCAGCTCAATGCCCGAAGCCGCTTTCAGTTGCGCGGCAAAACTTTCGGCATGTGCCTTCGCTTCGTCATCGGGGTATGTAATTGCCGTGAGCGTGCGTACATCGAAAGTGCCGTTCTTCGTCACCTGCATAGAGGCGGGCATGGGAATGAGGGCATATTTGCTTGCGCTCTCGTATTCCGTTTTTGAAACAAAGCGAATGGCGTTGTTCTGGTCGCCCACGTTCCAAAGACCTGCGCCTCGGTTGTCGGAGGGTCCGCCCCAGAGGTTAATGGCAAGCGATGTGTTGCCGGCGGGCACTACTTCAAAGCCGTCGGAATAGCCCGATGCCGAGCAGGCAACGATTTTGAACAAAGTCTTACCCGTAGGCGCAGCGGCTGCCATCAGTTTGTTTTCCTTAGCCCCAGCCGTGGTATAGAGTTTCAGACCGTTTTTGCTGGTAAACTCATAGCCGGAGGTGGCATCACCCGTCAGTTTGAACCACTCGCTGTCAACGCCCGTGGGCTGATTGACTGTGATTTCACCGCCGGCGGTAGAGGCATTGATAACTTTGCCGCCGTTCATAAACTGAATGAAGTACCACACCTCGTTCTCGCTGGTGCTAACCGTAGGTAAAGTGCCTGCCGCCGCATAGAGCAATGCGGCAGAGAAAGCCACGAATAAAGATGCTAATTGTTTTCTCATGGGTATATTGATTTTTGGTTGATAAATTATCACTCTTATTACTCGTGCAACAAATCTTCGATGTCTTGTTCAGAAAGGCCAGTGGCGCGTTGAATGTCGGCAACAGGCAACCCCATTGTATGTAAATTCTTGACAAATGATTTTTGGGCTTCAGCAATACCTTCTGCGCGTCCTTCTGCACGCCCTTCTGCGCGTCCTTCTTTAAGTCCTTCAGCGCGTCCTTCTTCTATGCCTTCCATTTTAGCAGTGTCCAGCACATCGTTTTGCACCATAATGTCGTCCATGTGCGAGTCGTAGGCACGGCGGTCTTTGTCGTCCATAGTCATATAGAGCAGGCGTTCGCGTGCTTCGCGCAGGCCGGGTGTCGTGGTGTTGTCCTTAATGCGGTTGTTTTTGAGATAGTCGAGCCATTCTTCGAGCGGTGTTTTGGCAACGTCGTTGAACTCGTTGACGCGTATGATGTAATATTCGGGAAAAACGCTCTCGGGTGCGCAAAGCATGATCTCGTTTCTCTCTTTCGTGTTGACTTTCAACTGGTCGCCGGTATGCACGCCTGTGAAGACCGTGCGCCCATGATAGAGATAGTCCTTGCCCTGGCCGAGGTCGAAGTACAGGATATTGATAGAATAGACTTTCTTTACATTGTCGTATTTGTCGCCTATCTGGATATGCTCCGTGATGGCTTTCGACACGCCGTAGAGCATGCGTTGCAGGTAATACAGTTGGCGCGTGAGTTGCACCTCCACGATGATAATCTCGCCTTTGCTGTTGATGGCCTTGATGTCTACGCGGTTGAACTTGTCAGATGCGCTTTCCTGGTTGCCTTCGCTTTCCAAGATTTCGGATATCGTGATTTTCTCGCCGAGCAACACGGTTATCAACCCTTCGAGCACGGCGAAGTTCGCCTTGTCGCGCAGCATACGCTTCACGGCCCAGTCGAAACGGATGTATTTATTGTTTACCTCCATTGCTGCTTATTTTATAAATACTTTCTTACTCTCTTTGCCTTGCTTGATGATATACACACCGGGAGCAAGACCGTTTTCAGATGTTCCCCTCTGCCTGCCGTCGATGGTGTAGACTTTGCGCGGCTGCTGGCCTGTGGTTTTCTCCGTAGCGGCAATGCCCGTGAGCGAGGGGTCGATGAAACTGAAAGAAATCACGCCGTCGGTTTCGGCAATGTTATATATGGGTTGCGACAGGCCGCTGCCCGTGTAAACCGTAGTGGCTGGCGTGGTGTCGTCGGTGAGCGAGGTGTTGCCCGTCGTGCCGGGGTAGAGGTTGGAGGCTACGCGTTGCCATTCGGCAGATTTGAGCGGTGTGTCGTAGATGACGTTGTCGGCAGGCACGATGTTGAACAGGGCTTTGCCCACGGTGTTGTTCACCGTGTTGGCACTCCAGCGGTTAGCATTGAAAGCCACGTGCCATACCAGCATGCCCGTGCCCATAAAACTGGGGAACCATGTGTCAGCCTGACGGTTTTCGAGCAGATAATATTCGTTTTTATCCGAAGGGTTCTTGATGCAATAGGCCGTAGCGCCGAGGTCTTCGCTGCCGAACGGATAGAGCCGTGCGAAAGTTGCCTCCGTAAGTTCCTCGACATTGAGCCACCCCATCACGCTGCGTTCGTAAGCATTGTAGCCGATAGGGGCATAGCCGTCGTAGAGGTATTGCCCGTAGTCCATAATCGACCAAACGCAGGGCGTGAGGATTTGGGCGGCATCGGATTCGCTTTTGCCGGTGTAATAGAAGTCGGGCAGGTTGAGGGCATGACCGATTTCGTGGATAAAGACACCCATGCCGTCGAATTGCTGGCCTTTCACCACGATGTTTCCGCTTTCGTCTTTCTTATACGACTGCAACATCTCGTTGCCCATGAAATATGACTTTACATTGATACCCGTTGAGGTAGTGAAGGGGCGATACTTGTTGTAGTGCGCCCAGAGGTAGTCTTCGCAGCCGTCTTCGTAGGCAGAGTGCTCGCCCGGGCCGGCATACATCAGGCTCACGAGGGGCAGGTTATTTCCGGTGGCATATTGTGAGAAATCCACGCCTTGTGCAATGGCTTTCTCCACCACTTCGCTCACAATCTTATAGGAATTGGGGTCTACCGAGTTGTTGCTGCCATTTGCACCATAATAGGCATAATTGTTGTCGGTCGTCACGCGGGCCACGATGTCGAACTTCGGCGAGAAAAGACCGTTGCTCTGGTCTGTGAAGTAGTCGCTTACGCTACCGTGGCAAAGGCTTTCGTCCTTATAGCCTTTTTCGTTGAAGAAGCGCGACACTTTCTCGTTGGTTGTCGTTTCCATAAACTTGCGGTCGGGGAATTCCACAAGAATTACGGGGATAGTCGGCGTGCCGATGCTGCTCAGCGTGCCGCCAGCCGATTCGCCGTAAGTGCCCAGTCCGTCGCCGCCGCCGATGCTGCGCGAGGCGATGTTTTGCTGCGGGGCAAACAGAGCAGTGAGGTGCGAGTAGGCTTTTGCAACCGTGCAGTCGGCATTTTTTAGCCATAAAATTTCTTCCCGGCTGCGTTCGTTTGCCTCGTGGGCCAAGAGCTCGGAGGCTTCAAGACCTTCGGCGGTTAGCTGAGCATAGCAGAAACGGCCTTGCGCGTCTTTCGAAATCACCGTGCCGTCGGCAAGGGTGTAGAAATAGAAGCAATGGTTGCCTTGCTTGGTTACAGTGATGCTTTTTCCGTCGGCTTGCTTCACAGTGATGAGGCGCTGCAACGGACGTGTAGCCTGTGCGGCGAATGTGCCTATGGCAAATGCGATGAGGAGTAATGTCTTTTTCATTATATATATTATTATTTTGTCTTATTGTTTTATGCTTACAGTGATAGAGGCTTCGCTCACGGCCACAACTACAATGGGCGTACCCGGGTCGATAAAGTCGCCGGAGGATTTCACTTCCACCTGCTTGCCGTTTATCATGGCGTTGCCCACCAGCGCGAGGCGCGTGAGGGCTTTGCCTTCCTCGCCCACTTTCACAGAGAGCTGCTCGCTGGTGGCGTTGGTCGAATTGATACTGCTTTTCAGAGCCATGCGGTCTATGGCTTTCGACCGCATCACGAGATATAGGCTCACGCCGAACAGCAGAATGGCAAGTGCCGCAGCGCCCAATGCCGGCATCAGTCCGTAGTTGATGTAAATCACAGCCACATCGGCTATGCCGCATATTATGGCCGCGCTGCCTGCCAACCCGAACCCGGGTATGACGAACACTTCGAGCAAACCAAGAAGCAGGGCAAAGAAACTCAATAGAATAATCAGTAAAGTAGTAGACATCTTGTTTTTTGTAAATGATGAATAATAAAAAAACTCAATATGCCGCCCTGTATTTCCCCTCGTCCTTATCTTCGAGCATCGAGAGATAAGAGGCGTAGCGCGAGGGGGCGAGCCTCATGCCTTCTATGGCTTCCAGCACGGCGCAGCCGGGCTCGTGCGTATGTGTGCAGTTGTTGAAGCGGCAGTCGCGGGAAAGGGCGAAAATGTCCCGGAAATAATGCGCCACCTCTTCGCGCTCCATGTCAAACGTACCGAATCCCTTGATGCCCGGCACGTCGATGAGCGCGCCGCCGTCCGGCAGTTCATACAGTTCGCTGAACGTCGTGGTGTGCATGCCCGTGCCGTGCGCCTCGGATATTTCTGCCGTGCGGGCGTTCGCCTCCGGCACGAAATGGTTGAGCAGCGTGGATTTTCCCACGCCAGAGTTGCCCGCGAGCAGCGTTGTCTTGCCCTGCAATGCCTCGCCCAGTTCGTCCAGTCCCTTGCCCGTAATGGCAGAGATGACGTGGCAGGGATAGCCTATTTCCGAATAAAGTGCCACCCAATAGTCGCGCGTGGCGCGTTCGTTCTCACTTTGCAGTTCGTCATCTTTGTTGAGTGCTAGCACCACCGGCACGCGATAGGCTTCTGCCGAGGCAAGGAAGCGGTCGATGAACGTGGTGCTCGTTTCAGGCCGCGCTACGGTAGCCACCAGTAAGGCCTGGTCGATGTTGGCCGCGAGGATATGGCTCTGCTTCGAGAGGTTGGAGGCCTTGCGGATAATGTAGTTGCGGCGGTCGTCGATACCGCATATAAAGGCCGTTTCGCTTTCGGCCGCCATGTTGAGGGTCACGCCGTCGCCCACGGCCACGGGATTTGTGGAGCGTATGCCTTTCAGGCGGAAGTTGCCTTTCACCTTGCAGGGCACGCTGCGCCCGTCGTCGGTGCGCACTAAGTAGTGGCTGCCCGTGTTGCGTATCACGATGCCGTGGAGCATTTTTGTCTTGTTTACCGTTAACTCGTTTACTTGTTAACTTGTTTACTCGTTAACTTATTTACTCGTTTACTACTTGCAAATTCGTTTGCTAAAATGTGGCATAAGGCGCAAACAATGCCTGCGACGAAAAAAACTTTGTTCTCGCCACAAGCATCGTTTGCGCTGCTTTGTTATTGTTGGTTAAGACGTAATCGAGAGAGAGCAATCAAACAGTCATGATTTCCTTGTTCTTGGCTGCCAGCAGTTCCTCCACCTTCTTGATCATCTTGTCGTGGATTTTCTGCAAGTCGGCCTCTGCGTCTTTCTCCACGTCCTCCGAAAGGCCGTCCTTGATGGCCTTCTTGAGTTTTTCGATACCGTCGCGGCGAGCGTTGCGAATGGCCACTTTCGACTCTTCTGCCTCCTTGCTGCACTGCTTGGCCAACTGCTTGCGGCGTTCCTCCGTGAGGGGCGGAATGCCGAGGCGGATAATTTCGCCGTTGTTTTCGGGCATGATGCCGATAGTAGAGTCGATGATGGCCTTTTCAATCACCTTAAACATCGACTTGTCCCACGGCTTGATGGCTATCGTGCGGGCATCGGGCGTGGTGATGGCTGCCACGTTGTTCACGGGCACCATTGAACCGTAAGAGTTCACGCGCAGTTCGTCGAGAATATGCACGTTGGCCTTGCCGGCGCGTATGTGCGACAGGGTTTCTTCGAGGTGCATCACGCTGAGTTCCATTCTTTCCTCGCATTCGCCGAGGCATTGCTTTACGTCTAACATAATTGTTGTGGTCTTGCTATATTAAATATGTATTATATGCGATTGCAAAGATAGTGCAAGGCGAGCACAGAAGCCAAGTTTACTTGGATTATGTCAAGCCGCAGCCTATCTTCTGCAAAGATAGATATTATTCCCGATTATTCCACAACTATCTTATAAGAAACTACGTGTTAGTTGGCTTAGGAAGTAAATGATGATGGCGTTAACTGCCTGATTTTACTGGTTTACTCGTCTGCCACACTACTTGTAAGTCTGCCGTCGCTAACAAAGCTGATGTTCGCTGCGCCTGTCTCGAAAAATTATCCCCGAGATATTTTTTCTTTTCTGCCTCAAAGTTTGGTTCTACCTTATACTACTCGCCGCCGACTATACCTTGCAGTATAGCCGGCGGCGTTTTTTTTGTGCTATAATTATATCAATCCACGCTTGTGGCCGCAGTCAAATCTTCCACCTCCGCCACATCTCAGGCACGAGCAGCACGGGCGATGTGATGAGCAGCAGCAAGAGCCAGTCGGTGAGGCAGAGCGGGGTAACGCCGAACATACTGCCGCCAAAGCTGACGATGAGAATCTGACCCACAAGGATGAGCGCGGCTATCAGCAGGAAACCGCGGGCGGAGGCAATGTGGGAGAGGGCGGAATGGTGGGTGGAGAAGGCGCGGGCGTTGAACATGTTCCACAGCTGGAGCAGCACGAAGATGGTGAAAAACAGGCTCTCTTCGTAGCGCGTGAGCAACCCGCTGCCGTCTGCGGCGGCAGAGAATAAGGAGGTGAGGGCGGTGACGTCAAAATATCTGAAATATTCAGCCAAGGCCATCAGCAGGGCGGTGAAGAACAGCCCCGTGCCGAGCAGGCGCTTCCACATGGCGCGGGTGATGATAAAGTCGTCGCGGTGGCGCGGCTGCTCGCCCATCACCTCCCGTGAGGGCGGCAGGGAGGCAAGCGCCATGGCGGCGAATGTGTCCATTATGATGTTCACCCACAGCATCTGCGTCACCGTGAGCGGCGACTGCTTGCCCGTGAACGCGCCGAGTAGCACCACGAGGCAGGCGCTCACGTTGATAGTCATCTGGAACAGGATAAACCGCTGGATATTCTTGTAGAGCGAGCGGCCCCACATCACGGCGTTTGCAATGCTGGCAAAGGAACTGTCCATAATCGTGATGTCGGACGCTTCCTTGGCCACGCCCGTGCCGTCGCCCATCGAGAGACCCACGTGGGCGGCTTTGAGGGCGGGCGCATCGTTGGTGCCGTCGCCCGTGACAGCCACCACCTGACCCTTCTTCTGCAAAGTCTCTACGAGCCGCTTCTTGTCCATTGGACGGGCGCGGGAGATGATTTTAAGGTCGAGGATGCGCTCTTCGAGTTCGGCATCGGTGAGTGCGGCGAACTCGGGACCCGTAATCTCGCACCGCGCATTGTCGCCGGGTTGCCACAGACCGATTTGCCGCCCGATTTCGCGGGCGGTGCCCGGCGTGTCTCCCGTGACGATCTTAACGCTGATGCCCGCGTCGATGCAGGCTTTCACGGCATCGGGCACGTCGGCACGTACGGGGTCGGAAATGGCGGCGAAGCCGAGGAACGTGAGGTTGCGCGCTGTGCAACGGCCGTCGCGGAATGTTTCGCTCGTATCGTCCAAAATCTGATAGGCGAAGCCCAGCGTGCGCATGGCTTTCTGCTGATAGCCGAGGAGCATGGCGGAGAGTTGTTCCTGCGTGACGCCCGCCGCAGCGCGGCAGCAGAGGCCGAACACGATTTCAGGCGCACCCTTCAAGTACAGGATGCGTTTGCCGGGCAGCAGGGCGGAGCGCACCACGGTGCCCATATACTTGCGCTCGGTGGAGAACGTGAGCTGTTCCTCCACGGCGGCATTGTCGCGCAGGGCTTCGTAGTCCAGCCCGAGGCCGTGGAGCCAGAGCAGCAGCGCGCCCTCGGTGGGGTTGCCCATCACGCGCGGCTGACTGTCGTTGAGGTCAAGGAAGGCCGTGGAGTTGACGGCGATGCCCTCCGAGATGAGTTGCCCGTAGGTGCTTTTGAAGTCGACGGTGGTATTGTCGGGGAAGGGGAAGAAGCGCGTTTCGTAGACGCGCATCTGATTTTGCGTGAGCGTGCCCGTCTTGTCGGTGCAAATCACGGTGGTTGCGCCCATCGTTTCGCAGGCGTGCATCTTGCGCACGAGGCTCTGGGCTTTCAGCATGCGCCGCATGCTCATGGCGAGCGAGAGCGTGACGCTCATGGGAAGGCCCTCGGGCACGGAGACGACAATAAGCGTCACGGCTATCATCACCGTCTGCAACATCTCGGAGAGGAACGGCAGCCATTCGAAACCGGTGGCGGCATCCATATTTATAAAATAAAGGAGCACGCGACCCGCCACGATGAGCGCGGCCATGGCGTAGCTCACCTTCGTGATGACGGCGCTGAGGCGGTCGAGCTGGTGGTTGAGCGGCGTTTTTACGGAGTTGTCAATTTGCGCCGCCACAAATACGCGTCCGTTTTCCGTTTGGTCGCCCACGGCGGTGACGCGCATCACGCCGTGCCCGTCCACCACCGTTGTGCCGCGCAGGGCGTGGTTAGTGGGGTAGGTGGCATCTTTATCGAAATCTTCTTCGCGCACGGACTTTTTCACCAAAGGCTCGCCCGTGAGTGTCGATTCGTTGATTTGCAGGGATATGGCTTCGATGAGTTCGCCGTCGGCGGGGATTTCGTTGCCCGTGTTGAGGATCACGATGTCGCCCACCACGATGTCGCGCTTCGGCACTTCGGTGATGGCGCCGTGCTTGCCGCGCACCACCTGCACGGGGTCGTCGTCGCTCACTTGGTTGAGAATATCGAAGGCGCGGTTGGCGCGGACCTCAAACCAGAATGCGATGCCCGTGGCGAGGATAATGGCGAAGAGGATGCCGATTGGCTCGAAGAATGCGTCCAGCCCAGTTTCTCCTTGGCTGAACTCGAAGCAGGAGATGCCCACCGAGGCCAGCAAGGCGAGGAGCAAGATACGGATTATGGGGTCTTGGAACTTTTCGAGGAAGAGTTTCCACAGGGGTGTTTTCTCGGGCGGTGTCAGCACGTTTGCGCCGTGTTTGGCACGGCTTTCTTCCACTTGTTGTTCCGTAAGTCCGATACGGGGCGCGGTTTGTGACATGATTTTGTGGGTAGGTTATAAGATAATGTATAAATCGTATTGCAAATGTAGTGTTTGAATTTGGCCCGCACTGCGCTTTGAACGATAAAAGCCGTTTTTATTTAGATAAATGGCAGGTGATGAATAGTTGAATTATGTGATGACTGCCTTCCAGGCACTTATCATATAATTCAACTACCCGTAGTGTTTGATAAATTTGTGTGACACGTAATCCATATATTTCATCTTTAAATTATCAAACACTATGGAACAACAAACTGATTTTCGCCCCTCTGTGGGCATGCAAGAATTTATGGAACAGCTTATTGCACAATTCGTGGGCGAAAACCGATATGGCACGGCCCGGAATTATCGCCGCGCCCTGCGCCGCCTCAATCTCTTTACCGAGGGTCACCGCCTGCCGCTCGATGCGGTCACGGCAGAGTGGGCGGCGGCATACGAGGCAAACCTTACTGGGCAGGGACTGACGCGCAACTCCGTGTCGTTTTACCTGCGCACGCTGCGGGCAGCCTACAATAAGGCGGTGCAGCGCGGGTTGGTTGCGGCGGGCGACCCCTTCCGCAGGGTATATACCGGCGTGGAACGAACGCGCAAACGGGCGGTATCTGCCGATGTGCTCCGCACGCTCCTCGATGCCGACCTCGGCCGTCGGCGCGGTTTGGCATTTGCCCGCGACCTGTATCTGTTCAGTTTCTGCACACGGGGCATGTCGTTCGTCGACCTCGCCTTTCTGCGGCGTGCCGATGTGCGCGACGGGTGCATCTACTACACGCGCCGCAAAACCGGGCAATCGCTCGCCGTGCGCGTGGAACCGCTGGCGGCACGCCTCATGGCGCGTTATTCCAAAAAATCCTCGCCTTACGTTTTCCCCATTCTCCGCAGCAGCGACCCGATGGAGGCGTACCGCCAATACTGCGTGGCGCTCAACTATTACAACCGCCGCCTGCACCGCCTCTCGGAACTCCTGCATCTGTCCAAACCCCTCACGTTCCACACGGCACGCCACGGCTGGGCCACCGCCGCCCGCAAAGCCGGTGCGCCCGTTTCCGAGATAAGTGAGGCACTGGGCCATACGTCGGAGCGCACTACGCGCATTTACCTCGCCTCGTTTGAGGCATCGGCTATCGACCGCCTCAACCGCAGCATCTTGGCTTCGCTTAAAAATGTGCCGGGATTTTTATACAAGTAGGGGCGCTTGGGAAACGCCCGCCAAGTAAACAAGACAAGTATGTATTGCGATACAATATTTCTATGAGTAACCAGTCTCGTTTACTCGTCTGCTTGTTTACTAGTTCACTAAAAACGAGCTTAAAATGAACCAAATATGGATCAAGAAATACCGCAAACGTATTAAAAATAACTATTAGTTTTGCACTTGGAGCATATTGGCGAAACTTTTTCTGCCCTATTTATTGAATTTCTTGGGCAATGTTACTATGTTATAATCTTAATACGACGATTATGAAAAAGCCGATACTTTATTTCGACATGGATAACGTGCTTGTGGATTTCCAGAGCGGGATTGACGCCACGCCGCCCGAGGTGCTCGCCCGTATGCCGACGACGGCTTGATGCATACGGACTTGAAGACTGAATTTGTTTAAACTCATCAACATCTGCATAGAATATGGTTATTACTGATCTTGAATGTTACAGAATAGAGTTTGTCTTTGAGCGGTGTTACGTGGACTCTGAATACGGAGTAAACTTCACCGATGGTTTCAGCGAAATCTCTTGCAGCGTGAACGGCGGTCCCAGCATCAACCTCAACATCGAAGACCTGATGCTCGACACCTGCGAGCCTGCTTCGGCCAGAGGTTCCGACTATTCCCGCGTCACCGAAAACTATCATGCTGTATTTAATATAGCGGCCAAGAAGTTCGATTTTAGCAAAATCAAGTTCTTTACCTACGGCCGCCCCACTTTCTTACAGTACATCAACATCGACACGATAATCTACGATGGTGTGCAACACTGCACCGAGGAAGAAGGGTTAAAAAACGGCCGTCAATTCATCGAATGGGTAAGAGAAAACAGGAAAAAAAACAAGAAGAGCATGAAGCTCTGCAATAAAAGTGATAACTAACAAACATTCCCAATACTATGAATACCTCATATTTCAAAGAAATCCTTGACGATTTCGACAACGTTTGTGACAAACGTCATATAAGTGTACAATTATCATGCCGTTAATAGCGGGAGTCGGCATGTTAATTCACACAAATTCCCGCAAAACAAAATCAACCAAATTAATAACTAATACACAAAAACACTATGGGAAAGTTTAAATTGCCAATATCTATTTATGAAGCAACAGAGAAAATATATTCTAACAAGTTCTTATTGCCCGCATTCCAGCGTGAGTTTGTTTGGAACGACAGACGATTTGGTCGTATCTACAGGTTGTTTGACTCGTTGATGCAGAACTATCCTATCGGTTCGATGCTGTTTTGGGACATCAAGAAAGACACCGAGGAATCTGAAACAT
>JALFJC010000031.1:0-4631 GCA_022775595.1 Bacteroidales bacterium
TGCCAACCCCGAGATGCAGAAACGCGCCTACAACCTGGTGCGCGCCCTGGTGGAGGACGACACCAACCCCGTAACATCCATTCACGACCACGGATCGGCCGGACACCTCAACTGTCTCTCGGAGCTCGTTGAGGAGTGTGGTGGCGAGATCGACATGACCAAGTTGCCCATCGGCGACAAGACCCTCTCGGCCAAGGAAATCATTGCCAACGAGAGCCAGGAACGCATGGGCCTGCTCATTCAGGAGGAACACCTCGATCACGTGCGCAAGATTGCCGAGCGCGAGCGTGCCCCGATGTACGTGGTGGGCGAGACCACCGGCGATGCCCACTTCTCTTTCGTGCAGGCAGACGGGCAGCGACCCTTCGACCTCGACGTGGCGCAGATGTTTGGGCATTCGCCTAAGACGGTGATGACCGATGAAACCGTGGAGCGCCGCTACGAAGACGTGAAATACTCCGTTGCGGAATTAGACGAATACATCAACAACGTGCTTTGCCTCGAAGCCGTGGCCTGCAAGGACTGGCTCACGAATAAGGTGGACCGCAGCGTGACGGGCAAGGTGGCGTTCCAGCAGACGCAGGGCGAATTGCAACTGCCCTTGGCCGACTGTGGCGCAGTGGCGCTCGACTATCGCGGCCGCAGCGGCATCGCAACTGCCATCGGCCACGCCCCGCAGGCAGGGCTTATCGACCCCGCGGCGGGTTCCGTGCTGGCCGTGGCAGAGAGCCTCACCAACCTCGTGTGGGCACCGCTGGCAGAAGGCCTCGACAGCGTGAGCCTTTCGGCCAACTGGATGTGGCCCTGCCGTGCGCAGAAGGGCGAGGACGCGCGCCTCTATGCCGGCGTGAAAGCCTTGTCGGATTTCTGCATCGCCCTGAAAGTGAACGTGCCCACGGGCAAGGACTCGCTCTCTATGACACAGAAATATCCCGACGGCACGAAGGTGGTGTCGCCGGGCACGGTCATCGTGAGCGCGGGCGGCGAGGTGAGCGACGTGCGCCGCGTCGTCGGCCCCGTAATCAACGCCGGCTGCATGGCTTCCACGCTCTATCATATCGACTTCTCCTACGACAGCCAGCGGCTCGGCGGCTCCGCTTTCGCCCAAAGCCTCGGCTACCTGGGCTCCGCCGCGCCCACCGTGGCTAACCCCGAATATTTCCGCGATGCGTTCAACGCCGTGCAGCAACTCGTGAAGGAAGGTCTCGTGCTCGCTGGCCACGACATCTCAGCCGGCGGCCTGATTACCTGCCTTTTGGAAATGTGTTTCGCCAACACAGAGGGCGGTCTCGACATCAACCTCGACGGCTTCGGCACGAGCGACCTCATCCACGCTCTCTTCGCCGAAAATCCCGGCGTAGTGGTGCAAGTGGCCAATGAGAACAAGGAGGCGTTCGAAGACATTATGGGAGAAGTCGGCGTGGCATATATGGCCATCGGCCGCCCGTCGGAAGAACGCCAGATTATGGTGGAGAAAGACGGCAAGACCTATCAGTTCCTCATCGACTACCTGCGCGACGTGTGGTATGCCACGTCGTGCGAACTCGATGAAAAGCAGAGCATGAACGGCCGCGCCCGCCTGCGCTTCGAAAACTATAAGCAGCAGCCCCTCACCCTCGACATCAAGCACAACTCCTTGGACGGCAAACCCTTTGCCGGCACCTTCGCGCAACTGGGCATCGACCCCGACCGCCGCACGCCCTCCGGCGTGAAGGCCGCCATTATCCGCGAAAAGGGTACGAACGGCGAGCGCGAAATGGCATACGCCCTCTATCTCGCAGGCTTCGACGTGAAGGACGTGATGATGACCGACCTCATCACCGGCCGCGAGACGCTCGACGACATCAATATGATCGTCTTCTGCGGCGGCTTCTCCAACTCCGACGTGCTCGGCTCCGCAAAGGGCTGGGCGGGCGCATTCCTCTTCAACCCCAAGGCAAAGGCTGCGCTCGACCGCTTCTATGCGCGTCGCGACACGCTCTCGCTCGGCGTGTGCAACGGTTGCCAGCTGATGATAGAACTGGGGCTCATCAATCCCGACCACACAGAGCGTGCCCGAATGCTCCACAACGATTCCCATAAGTTCGAGAGCGCGTTTGTGGGCGTGCACGTGCCGCAGAACGAGAGCGTGATGTTCGGTTCGCTGAGCGGCGACACGCTCGGCATCTGGGTGGCGCACGGCGAGGGCAAGTTCAGTCTGCCGCTGCCTGAAAGCGCCTACAACGTGGTGCTGAAATATGCCTACGATGCCTATCCCGCCAACCCCAACGGCAGCGACTACGCCGTGGCAGGCATTGCCAGTCCCGACGGACGCCATCTCGCTATGATGCCCCACTTGGAGCGTGCCTTCTATCCCTGGCAAAATCCCTACTATCCCGCCGCACGCCGCAGCGAGGACGTGACGCCGTGGATGGAAGCCTTTGTGAATGCCCGCAAATGGGTGGAGGCGAATAAGGAGGCCTAATTATTTTAGGACAAAACAATTAAAACCTATTTTGGGGGGGGATAAAAACCTGTAAAAACCGCTTGCTTCGTTTGAAGCCCAAGGGCACGCCGCCAGTCTTAACGCCGAGCCTGCGCGCCTCATCGGCACGCGCTCGTCCTTAATCCCTGCGGCTGCGGTCGGTGCCCGCCCGCTTCAAACATCGCAAGAAAAAAAACATTAAAAACCCGTGAGACCTTGTCTTTGCCTCAATAGCAACAGGTAGGTTATCCATTGGAAATGGCGTGCAAGCGAGTGCAATTTTCGTGCAAGCGAGTGCAATAGAGCTTGCTCATATTGCCGAGCGCAGCCGACATTATGCAAACGGGGTTTTTCCTGGTTTTTCCCTTGTTCTGTGTGGGGCGGGCGGGCACCGACCGCCGCCTTAACGGATAGGACGCGAGACGGGAGCCGACAGGCTCACAGGCTCGTAGGCTATCCGTTAAGGCAAGCCGGTAGGCCCACACAGAACAAGCTGTTTTTAATGGTTTTTATCCAAATTAATCACCAGATAAATAAGAACACACGATATATGAATTATCAATGGAATTTCAAGACGGCTTCGGTGCAGACGGCCGCAGCGGCGGCGCAGCTGGCTGCCGACATCGGCATACATCCCGCACTCGGCAGCCTGCTCTTGGAACGGGGCATTCGCGACGCGGCGGCGGCGCGGCGCTTTTTCCACCCCCAACTCTCCGAACTCCACGACCCCTTTCTCATGAACGACATGCAGACGGCCGTGGAGCGCATCAACAAGGCGCTGGCGGGCAAGGAGCGCATACTCGTCTACGGCGACTACGACGTGGACGGCTGCACCGCCGTGGCACTCGTGTATAAGTTCCTGCGCCAATTCTGCTCCAACATCGACTACTATATCCCCGACCGATACGAGGAGGGCTACGGAATCTCTAAAAAAGGAATAGACTTCGCGGCAGCCACGGGCGTGCGCCTCATCATCGTGCTCGACTGCGGCATCAAGGCGGTGGAAGAGATTGCCTACGCCAAAAGCCTCGGCGTGGACTTCATCATCTGCGACCACCACGTGCCCGACAGCGCACTGCCCGACGCCGTGGCCATACTCAACCCCAAGCGCACCGACAACCGCTATCCCGACACCAACCTCTCGGGCTGCGGCGTGGGCTTCAAACTGATGCAGGCCTTCGCCCAGAGCAACGGCATCGCGCAAGGGCGGCTCGTGCCCCTGCTCGACCTCTGCGTGGTGAGCATCGCCTCCGACATCGTGCCCATCACGGGCGAGAACCGCATACTCGCCTATCACGGCCTGCGCAGCCTGAACACCAACCCCGGCACGGGGCTTCGCGCCATTATCGAGGTGTGCGGGCTGGGCGACCGCGAACTGACGATGAACGACATCATCTTCAAAATCGGTCCGCGCATCAATGCCTCGGGGCGTATGCAGAGCGGCGGCGAGGCCGTGGCACTGCTGGTGGAAAACGACTTTGTAGAGGCCATGGAGCAGGCGGAGCGCATCAACCTCTACAACGAGGCACGCAAGGACCTCGACCGGCAGATGACGGAGGAGGCCGTGGAACTCGTGCGCGACCTCCCGGGGCTCGACGACCGCCGCGCCGTGGTGATCTACAACGAAGAGTGGCACAAGGGTATTATCGGCATCGTGGCATCGCGCCTCACCGAGCAGTATTACCGTCCCGCCGTGGTGCTCACGCGCAGCGAGGACCTGGCCACGGGTTCGGCGCGCAGCGTGTCGGGCTTCGACGTGTACAAGGCCGTGCAGAGTTGCGAGGATTTGCTGGAAAACTTCGGCGGGCACACGTATGCCGCCGGCCTGTCGATGAAGGTGGAAAACGTGCCCGAGTTCTCCCGCCGCTTCGAAGCCTACGTGGCGGAGCACATCAAGGACGAGCAGACGCAGGCCACGCTCGACGTGGACGCCGTGCTGGATTTCAAGGACGTGAATTTCGACTTCTACCGGCAACTCAAGCGCTTCGCGCCCTTCGGCCCCGGCAATGAGCGGCCGGTGTTCTGCACTTTCCGCGTCTACGACTACGGCACGAGCAAGGTGGTGGGACGCGGACAGGAACACATCAAGCTCGAACTGGTGGACAACAAGAGCAACACCGTGATGAACGGCATCGCCTTCGGCCAAAGTTCGCAGGCAAGGCTCATC
>JALFJC010000042.1:0-2751 GCA_022775595.1 Bacteroidales bacterium
CTACGTGCGCGGCAAGATGACGCGCGTCATTGTCGGCAAGTTTTCCACAGAAAAGGAAGCCTACGAATATATCTCCGCGAAAAGAAAAACCAACGGCAGTTTCTCACAAGCGTGGATATTAAGAATGTAAACAAGGTGGGACGCAATTCCCGCCTTGTTTTTTATCCTCAATATTTTATTCATGAAAAAGATACGTTGCCCCAAATGCGAAGCAGCCATCCAGTTTGACGAAACGCGCTACGAGCCGGGGCGTATTCTCGTGTTCCAATGCCCCGAGTGCAACAAGCGTTTCAAGATGAAACTGCCTGCTGCCAAGCCTGCCACTGATACGGTCGAGGAGGAAGAAGAAAAGGTGTGGGGACAACTGGTTGTAGTGGAAAATGCCTTTCACTTCCGGCAAGCGCTACCTCTGACGGAGGGCGACAACGTGATTGGCAGGCTCGTGCGCGGCACATCCGTCACGCTGCCCATCAAGACCGTTGACCCGAGCGTGGACACGGCACATTGCGCCGTGCGCGTTACCATCGGCAAAGACGGACAGCCGAAATTCTTGCTCCGCGACGTGGGCTCGCAAACAGGCACTTTCGTGCAGGATCATCTTTTAGGGTTGAAGGAGCAAGTTGCCCTCTCAGACGGCGATATTATTACTATCGGAGCCACGACATTGATATTACAGACAGAATTAGCACAGAATTAAGCCGCAAAATGCCCATAATTTTCGTGCAAGCGAGCGCAATAGAGTTTGCTCATATTGCCGAGCGCAGCCGAAAATGTCTTGAAAAGTGCAACTTTCTTAGCAGAAAATTAAGCCAACTCCCAAAATTATAGTATCTTTGCAGCCGAAAATCGCAAAATTTGAAGAGATGTGCAGTAACGAGCCTATACAAATTGCCTTTCCGCTGCCTCGCAATTTGGCTTTTCCACTTCATCGCACGCTGGAAAACCAATTCTTCGAGCACTTGGAGCAAAAGGAAATTCTTGGAGGACACATCGAATTGATTTTAGATTTGCAGCCCAAAAGTAGCGGCATATATGTCGCCGACATCCAGCTCAAAGGTCATGTTGAGGTGCTATGCGACCGCTGTCTCGAAAGTCTGTCACTGCCGGTAGAGGCTGCCGAGAGCATCAAGATTATCGACGACGGCGCATTTGCTGAATATGCAGACAGCGAAACCGACGACGACCTCGCGATGCACGTCGATGCCAAAACGGGAAGATTAGACCTTGATTGGACGATTTACGAAATAATCGAAACCTCACTGCCCCTGCAGCGCGTTCATCCCGAAGGCGAATGCAACGAAGACATGACGGGCAGATTTATCACCGAAACCGAGTAAAGCGCCGAAAGGCACTACTTAATAAGAATTTATCAACATACACAAACAAAACGAATAAAGAACAATGGCACATCCTAAAAGAAGACAGTCAAAGACCAGAACCCTTAAACGTAGAACTCACGACAAGGCTGTAGCACCCACGCTGGCAATTTGCCCCAACTGCGGCGGCTGGCACATCTACCACACTGTATGCCCCACTTGCGGCTACTATCGTGGCAAACTTGCCGTTGTTAAGGAAGAAGTTGCTGAATAAGCACGCATTTATTAGGTTGACAGCAACCTAAAATAACCTACGCCGCACGACACCGTGCGGCGTAAGAATTTTATTAAAGCGGACATATTATATATATGTCTATCTTATCCCACTGAACAATGGAACGCATTAACGCAGTAATAACGGGCGTAGGCGGCTACGTGCCTGAATATGTGCTGAGCAACGACGAGCTGTCGCGCATGGTCGAGACCAACGATGAGTGGATCATGACGCGCATCGGCATCAAGGAGAGACGCATTCTCAACGAGGAGGGTCTCGGCACGAGCTATATGGCACGCAAGGCCGTGAAGCAGCTGCTCGAAAAGACCGGCACTGACCCGCAGGAAATCGACGCGCTCATTCTCGCCACCACTACCCCCGACTATCATTTCCCCTCCACATCTTCTATCGTCATCGGCCGCATCGGCATGAAGAACGCTTTCGCCATCGACATGCAGGCCGCCTGCTGCGGTTTCCTCTTCGCAATGGACGTTGCCTCCGGCATGATTCAGAGCGGACGCTATAAGAAGATTGTAGTGTGCGGCGCCGACAAGATGTCAAGCATTGTGGACTACACCGACCGCGCCACCTGTCCCATCTTCGGCGACGGCGCAGCAGCCGTGTTGGTAGAGCCTTCCACGGAAGACCTTGGTTGGAAAGATTCCTTCCTGCGCACCGACGGCAAGGGCCTGCCTTTCCTCTGCATGAAAGCAGGCGGCTCCGTGTGCAGCCCTTCATATTTCACCATCGACCACCGCATGCACTATCTGCACCAGGAGGGTCGCACCGTCTTCAAGTTTGCCGTCACCAACATGAGCGACGCCAGCGCACTCATCGCCGAGCGCAACGGCCTCGACAAGGACAGCATCGCTTGGGTCGTGCCGCATCAGGCAAATGTGCGCATCATCGAGGCCGTGGCCAACCGCCTCGAATTGCCGATGGAGAAGGTAATGCTCAATATCCAGCGCTACGGCAACACCTCCGCCGGCACCCTGCCCCTCGCCCTCTGGGACTACGAAAAGCAGCTTAAGAAAGGCGACAACCTTATCCTCACCGCTTTCGGCGCAGGCTTTACTTGGGGCGCTGCCTACCTCAAATGGGGTTACGACGCTAAATAAACTTTTTTCAAAACATAATTCAAGGGAAAGGAAAAGGCACGCC
>JALFJC010000058.1:0-7847 GCA_022775595.1 Bacteroidales bacterium
AAAACGCCCGCCGTGTGCGCCGAATGGCAACCAATGAGTCAAGCATTTTCCGGGCGTTTTGCAAAACGCCCCTACTCGTAACACCTGAGCCCCCCATCACCATGAAGCAAAACTCCCCCAAAGCCTGGATATTGGCAGCCCGTCCCAAAACGCTCTCGGCGGCACTTATTCCCGTGGTCTTGGCTTCTGCGCTGGCCGCCTCGCAGGGCAAGTTCAGCCTCACGCCGGCCGTGCTGTGCGTGCTCTTCGCCACATTCATGCAAATCGCTGCCAATTTCATCAACGACCTCTTTGATTTTCTCAAAAACACCGACCGCGACGACCGCCTCGGCCCTGAAAGGGCGTGCCAGCAGGGTTGGATAACGCCCCGCGCCATGCGCTGGGGCATAGCCGCCACGCTGGCCGTAGCCTGCGCCTGCGGACTGTGTCTCCTGCCCTATGGCGGCTGGATGCTCGTGGGCATCGGCGCGGCGTGCTTCGTGTTTGCCTTTCTCTACACCACCCTACTGAGCTATTGCGGCTTCGGCGACGTGCTGGTGTGGGTGTTCTTCGGTTTCGTGCCCGTAGCGGGCACTTACTATGTAGAGGCGGGCGGCTTCTGCCGCGAGGTGTGGCTGCTCTCGGCTGCCTGCGGGCTGCTGATAGACACGCTGCTCGTGCTCAACAACTACCGCGACCGCGAGCAGGACCGCCTTTCGGGCAAGCGCACGCTGGTCGTGGCTTTGGGCGAGCGTTTCGGCAGTCTGTTCTACCTGCTGCAAGGCGTGGCCGCCTACGTACTCGTGGCGTTCATTTCGTTGGAAGGTAACCTTTGGCTGGCCATTCTGCCCATGCTCTACCTCCTGCCCCACTACCTCACGTGGCGCAAGATGACGCAAATCCGCGAAGGCCGCGCCCTCAACCGTATCCTCGGCTTCACCTCGCGCAACATGCTCACCTTCGCCCTCCTCACCGCCATAGCATTGCTGGCGCAGTAGGAGGCAAAGGCATCAAATCGCAACTTTCTGCTATAAAAATTTGAGGGAACGGCGGAAAAGCATTGTTCAATTACTTAATTATTGTTAGTTTTGCAGCGAATTAAAGCAGAAAGACCGATTTCGCACCCTTTTTCCCTGAAATCGGCAATATTATTTTTAGAAATTATGGACGACTATCACGCGGAAACTACGGCACAGTGCTGACAGGCGGGTTTGCTCTTGCATCAACGGCAAAGCCCACGCCTTGGCTGTCGCCGTATGCAAAAGAAAACAACGAACAACTATGCGAACCTACTGGAACACTAACCACACGCTGCGTACTCTCGACGAATGGGCGCCCGACTGCTGGACGCAGGTAACCTGCCCCACGCCCGACGATGAGGATTTCCTTTTCAACAAGCTCCACGTACCCGATTATTTCCTCGACGACATCCGAGATAAGGACGAACGCTCGCGTTATGAATACGACGAGGGCTGGACGCTCATTATCTTGCGCATACCATACGTCAAGGAAGTGGCCAGCCGCACGCCGCACACTACTATCCCCCTCGGCATTATCCTCAACAAGGGCATTTGCATCACGGTGTGCAACTATGAAACGAACATGATGATCGACTTCGTGTCGTACCAGCAGAAGCGCAACCGGGGCTTCACCGACTCCGTGGACCTCGTGTTCCGCCTGTTCTACTCCGCCGCCGTGTGGTATTTGAAGAGATTGAAGCAAATCAACGTGCTGCTCGAAGAAGCGAAGCGCAACCTCGACCGCCGCATCGACAACGAGGACCTCATCGGCCTTTCGCGCCTGCAAGACAGCCTCACATATTTCATCACCTCAATCCGCGGCAACGAAACGCTGCTTTCCAAACTGAAATTCAAGCTGCCCGTCGACGAACTCGACGCTGACCTGATTGAAGACGTGACGATCGAAATGAACCAGGCGCGCGAAACGACCAACATCTACACGAACATTCTCGACTCCACGATGGAGACCTACGCCAGCATCATCAACAACAACATGGCAGGCGTGATGAAGCAGATGACCTCTGTTTCGATTATCCTCATGTTCCCCACACTCATCGCCAGCATCTTCGGTATGAACCTGCTCTCGGGCATGGAGGACACGTGGTGGGGCTTCCCCTTGGTCATCGTGCTTTCCTTCTCCGTTACAGGCATCTTCTATTGGCTTTTCCGCCGCAAAACGTGGATTTAAAGCGACCTAAGCCGCGCAGAAAGGCAAAAAACGCGGGCAAAGTTTTGTCAGAACGTGAAAAATCCTTTTATTTGCACTCTCTTATATAATATATGTATGATATTAGTAAACAAGTTAACCAGTAAACAAGTAAACAAGACAGATATGTATTGGTAATTATATTTTACATAAGAAACTTGTCTCGTATACTCGTTTACTTGTTTACTCGTCTACTAATAAAGGAACTCTTTTAATCTCTTACGTTATTTTCCACAACATCATGGAAGAAATCAAGAACACGGAAGCCGAAGTTCTCAGTGAAGAACTTTGCGAAGAAACGGGCAACAATCCCACAGTAGAAACCGCTGAACAGACCGAAGCACCCGCTCCTGCCGAAGAGCAGGCTGCCGCCGAGGAATGCGCCGAAAACGCCGAAAGTGCCAAGAGACAGGTGTTTGCCTCTAAGCAGGAGGTGATCGACAAGCTCAAGGAACTGGCAGAAAGCAGCGAGAGCGTGGACCGCGCCGAACTGGAACACCTCAAAGTGGTGTACTACCGCCTGCAATCACAGAAGACGGCGGCCGACCGCGAGGCTTTCATCGCCGGCGGCGGGGCAGCAGAGGACTTTATGCCCGAGCCCGACACGGAAGAAGAGGCTTTCAAGGAACAATATAACCTGCTGCGCCAAAAGCGCGCCGAAGCCTTCGCCCAGGCAGAACAGGAAAAGCAGCAGAACCTCGAGCGCAAGCTCGCCATTATAGAACGCTTCAAGCAACTGGCCGCATCGCCCGAAGATGCCGACAAGGGCTACGAAGAAGCAAAGCAGTTGCAGGCAGAATGGAACGAGCTGAAACTCGTGCCTGCCGAGAAGGCCACGGAACTTTGGAAGAACTATCAGCTCTACACGGAGCAATATTACGACCAGCTGCGCCTCAACCATGAGTTCCGCGCCTACGACTTCAAGAAAAATCTCGAAATCAAGACGCGCCTCTGCGAGAGCGCCGAAAAACTGGCCGAGGTGGCCGACCCCGTTTCGGCTTTCCACCAGTTGCAGACGCTGCATCAGGAGTTCCGCGAGACGGGCCCCGTGGCCAAAGAGTTGCGCGAAGAGATTTGGAACCGCTTCAAGGAGGCTTCCACCGTGGTGAACAAGCGCCACCAAGCCTATTTCGAGGAACTCAAAGCCCGCGAAGAAGAAAATCTCCGCCTCAAGACGGAAATCTGCGAGCAGCTCGAAGCCATCGACCTCGCCGCGCTCACAAACTTTGCCGCGTGGGACGAGCAGACAAAGGCTGTGCTCGAAGCACAGGCACGCTGGAAGACTATCGGCTACACCACAAAGAAGAGCAACACGGCTATCTTCGAACGCTACCGCGCCGCCTGCGACAAGTTCTTCCAGGCCAAGACGGAATATTTCCGCAACACGCGCGACACGCTCTCTGCCAACCTCGCCGCCAAGACGGCACTCGCAGAAGGCGCAGAGGCTCTTGCCGAAAGCACCGACTGGACTGCCACGACCAACAAGCTGATTGAGTTGCAGCGTCAGTGGAAAACCATCGGCCCCGCGCCGCACAAGGCTTCCGAAGCCGTTTGGAAACGCTTCAACGAGGCTTGCAACAAATTCTTCAACCGCAAGAACGAGCAGACGAAAGGCCAGCGCGAGGAAGAGGAAGCCAACCTCGAGGCAAAGAACGCCGTGATTGAGCAGCTCGAAGCCCTTGCCGCCTCGGCCGAAGCCGCCGGCGCACAGGCCGTGCGCGACTTGCAAGACAAGTGGAACGAAATCGGCCACGTGCCTTTCCGCAAAAAGGACAAGCTCTACAAGCGTTACCGCGAAGTGCTCGACAAGCTGTATAAAGACCTGCACATGACTGCCGGCCGCCGCCGTCTCGAAAACTTCCGCAAGGGTATGGAAGAAAAGGGAGGCTCGGAACTCACGCGCGAACTCAACCGCCTGCAAACGGCTCTCGAAACCAAGCGCAACGAGATTAAGAACTACGAGACGAACCTTTCTTTCTTCAACTCTAAGTCGAAGACAGGCAATAGCCTCGTGCAGGAAGTGACGCGCAAGATTGAGCGCCTCAAAGAAGACCGCCAGCTCCTTCAAGAAAAAATCAAGGCCGTGCGCGAGCAAATCAAGGCCGAAGAAGCCTAAGAGGATACAATATTATATATATACGCGCGACGCGGGTGTGCCAATCAAGGTTGGCGCACCCGCGTCGTTTTTTTATTATTTTGTGGGCGGTGTTGTTGATGATGTTTACCTCGCGGGGCGGGCTGTAAGCCCAATTGTTGCCCATAGCCCCGGGCAACGCCCGGGGTGGACGTACGCAGCGATTAATACATTCGGCATTTTTGCGTCGACGCAAAAATGCCACGCGCTTTGAGCGCGTAACCCCGTATGCAATGCCACGGGGCGTTGCCCCTCATAAAGAAGGCTGCTCTTACAGAGCGCAACACTTTAATCAATGCGCCTTCTCTCCCCAGGGCGTTGCCCTGGGCTGGGCGCAACAATTGGGCTTACAGCCCGCCACAACCGTCATTTCCTGCGGCGCATTCGGCGGGCGTTTTAAATAAAATAGGCTGCAGCTCGGCAATTTCAAGTAAACTTGATTGCGCTCGCCTTGCACTATTTTTGCAAAACGCCCCTACTTTGCCCCTTTGCGGCGGTTGCATTCGCGGCAGAGCATTTGGCAGTTCTCTTCCGTGGTGCGCCCGCCCTCGCGCCACGGCGTGATGTGGTCGCCCTCCATAAGCGCGATGTCGAACTCTTTGTGGCAGAGCGGGCAAACGTGGTTTTGGCGTTCCCAGACGGCGAGCTTGATGTCGTCGGGAAAGGCGCGGAGGTCGAGGAAGCGCTCGTCGCGGGTGAGCACGTAGGGAATGATGCCCGCAGGGCGCTGCACCTCGCTGTCGCGCATCAGGCGCGACATCTCGGCGTGGAGCGCGGCGAGGTCGAGCGTGCGCGGCGAAAAGTCGTCGTAGAGCCGCGCCCAGTCGAGGCCTTTCATGATTTTGCGGAACTTGCGCGGGTCGAAGTTCGTAATCGCCCAGTTGAGCACGTTTTGGAAATACGTCCAGAGGTTGTTGGCGTTCGGGTCGTGCTGGTGCGCCGCCATATAGCCCACGGGGGTCTGCGGCTTTCCGAGGCGCGTTTCGTGCTGCGCCATCCATTCGAGCGCCTTTTTCAAGAAGTCTTGCCTGATGGGCGAGCCGTTCACGTAATCCTTGCCGAGACGATACGCGCCGCAGTTCGTTTTAGAGAAATGGCGCTTGGCGTCGCTCACGAACGGGCCGGCATAGATGGCGTTGTGGATTTCCTGGTCGTTGAGCGGCTTGCCCGCGATGTTGATGGTTTGAAACCATTCGAGCTTTTCCGAAGCCTCGCCCTCGCAGAGGTACACGGTGAGGCGGTAGTCGAGGATACGCTTCTGGAGGTCGGGCGTGAGGTTGAAGAAGCCCTTGAAGTCCACGCTGAACTTGCCCTCCACGTAGTCGCAGAGCGACAGCGTGCGCTGCTGTCCGTCCATCACCTCGTACGGGCACTCAGCATCGTCGCTGCGCTTCACCCAATACATCACGTTCAAAGGGTAGCCCTTCATCACGGTGTTGATCACCGCCTGCTGCTCCTTGTCGTTGTAGATAAACTCGCGCTGATAAGGCGGCCTTATGTCGAGCCTGCCGCCGTAGCCGCGTACGCCCTGCTCGTCGTTGTTGATGTAGCCGTCCACGATTTCGCGCACCGTTACATCTATTTGCTTAATGGTCATCATAGTTGTTGGGGATATTTGTTGCGGATTAAGATTCTAAAATATGGGCAGTAACCTTTTATAGATAAATCTTTATCGTCATCACCCTTACGAAACTTTATTATCTCAAACTGTTCGGGATTATATTTGTCGAGAAAAGTAATCGGCACGCCCATTGCGCCGGGATAATTGCATGGGATATCCGAGGTCTTATCTACGTTGATAGCATCATAGTTATCATAACGCGGATATACTTCGGGCGAATAGCGGCACACCAAATCTATAAACTCGTGCCGCTTATTGTGGTCAAGATTGGTAAACCAATTCACGCCCGAAACCCTAATCATACCCTTTCGGTGGTCGCCAGCAGTGGCAATGTCCTCATAAGGCGATACGAAGTGCGCGGCAGCCCCTTTGAAGCCATAGCCCAGCCAGATCTTGTTGCTTTTAATCAGAGGGAAAATCTCTTTGTAAGTAATGGCATTCTGATGCCCGATTATCAAGAACTTCTTTTCGTACTCCACCAATTGCGCCACATATTCGCGAAAGAGCGAAAAGGGCGGATTGGTCACCACGATGTCTGCCTCGCGCAAAAGTTCGATGCACTCCTGCGAGCGGAAGTCGCCCGTCTGCAACTGCGTGAGCACGTTCTTGTCGTTCCGAATCAGGATTTCCACATCGGTCATGTCCACCGCGCCGTCGCCGTTCATGTCTTTCACCTCCGTGATGACCAATTTGTGGGCGATGCGCTTCGGTTCTTCGGGGTTCATCTCGGGAAAGAGCGAGAGCTGCGTACCCTGAATGGAAGAGCCGTTGTAGCAGGTGCAGATAAGTTTCTTCAGCCCCAGTTGGTTGAAGCGCGAGGCAAAATATTTGAAGAAATTGCTTTCGTAGGGGTCGTCGCAGTTGCAGAGCACCGTCTTGCCGCGAAAGTGCTGCCAATAGTGCTGCAGCTCGCACTCGATGTCTTCGTACTGCGTGTAAAACTCGTCTTTCTTCGCCGCCTTTGCAGCGTTGAGATTCTTGTTTGCCATAAAGAAAAAGACTGATAGGGATAACGGCATATCGGCTATCAGTCCGCAAAACGCAGGATAGAAGAAAGGCGTGGTGCCCTTCTTATCGCGTTTAGCACGGGGCGGCCTCGGAATTGGACCCCGGAAATCTCATAAGAATGCACCACGCCGCTTGGCGTGAGCATTGCTAATCGAGATTTCAGGGCGCAACCACATACGGGGCAGCCCTTCACATATTATTTTCGTGCTTTTTATCCAAACAGAGTTTCCGAGGCTCTTGGCTAAACGCGAAATAATAGCGAATGCAAAATAAAAATCAAAATGTAGCGAAGGCGCAACTGCGCCTTTCAGGTGTAAAAGTAGGCATTTCTGCGTTAAGAAGCAAGGGGGAAGCAAGGCAAAACGTGCAAATATCCCGAGAAAGTTGGGAAAAACGCGGGGAAAGCACTAACTTCTGCAAAGATAGTGCAAGGCGAGTGCATAGGTCAAACGAGCTTGGACTATGCCGAGCGCAGCCAAAAATGTCAAGAAGAGACAGTACGCCTGTGGCGGTGAATAAATTGCATGTCCTGTGGCGTAGTGCCTTCCAGGCACAAATGTTACATGAATACGAACAAATTTACAAAACGCCGGGTAAATGATTGGGGCGGGCTGTAAGCCCAAATGTTGCCCATAGCCCAGGGCAACGCCCTGGGGAAACGTAGACCGCAATTGATACATTTGGCATTTTTGCGCTTGCGCAAAAATGCCACGCGCCGAAAGCGCGTAACCCATAAACGCCCTTAACGCCACACGGGGCGTTGCCCCTCATAAAGCAGGTTGCTCTTACAGAGCGCGACACTTTAATCAATGCAACATCGTTCCCCCAGGGCGCTGCCCTGGGCTGAGTGCAGCAATTGGGCTTACAGCCCGCCACACT
>JALFJC010000064.1:0-20950 GCA_022775595.1 Bacteroidales bacterium
AAAACGCCCCTACTCGTGAGACTTTGATGAATAGTTACTGTTTCTCAGATGCTTACCCTTCAATAAAATGTTCCGCAAAACTCTTATTTTCTCGCTTTTCGTCTTCCTCGTCTCCTTCTCCGCCTCGGCCCAGCATCGGGACATCTTGAAAGAGTGCATTTATACGCCCGGCGACTCCGCGCGGGTGGTGCGGCTCTTGGCGGAGAAAGCACCGCAGGGTGGGGAAGTGCTCTATTATGCCCGTAAGTTTCTGGGCGTTCCCTACGTTGCGGCGACGCTGGAACGGAGCAAGCAGGAGCGGCTGATAATCAACTTGAAAGAACTTGACTGTTCCACGCTCGCCGAAACCGTCCTCGCACTCGCTGCCACTAAGCGGGCGGGCGGCAGACGCTTTGAAGACTATTGCCACACGCTGATGCAGTTTCGCTATCGCGGCGGACGGCCCGATGGCTACGTCTCGCGCCTGCACTACTTCACGTGGTGGGCGAATAGCGCGGTGAAAAACGGGCTTTTGCAGCACGTGGACGGGCAGCGCAAGTATTTCTCCAAGCAACTCGTGCCCAACGTTTATTATATGAGCGCGAACGCAGACAAATACCCGCTGCTCAAAGGCCGCCCGGCGCGGATAGACACCATCGCGCGCCTTGAAAAGGCCGAGAACGGCAAGCCGCTCGGCTACTACATACCGCAAGAAAATACTGGCTTGGGACGCAATGCTCTTCCAGAGGTGCGCGACGGAGATTTGATAGGCATCGTGACGAACAAGAAGGGCCTCGACTGCTCCCACCTCGGTTTTGCGGTGTGGGGAAAGGACGGCAAACTGCATCTGCTCAACGCCTCGTCCATTCACAAGAAGGTGGTGGAAGAGCCCAAGACGCTGCGGCAGTATCTCTCCGAGCACCCTTCTTCGATCGGCATCATCGTTTACAGACTGACTGATAACCCACTTAAAACCAATAGAAAGAATATGACGAAAGTGTATGTGATGAGCACCTGCCCCGACTGCGCGGCGGTGAAAGAGTTAGCCAAAGAAGACAGCCGCTTTGAACTGATTGACCTCGGCGAACACGTGCGCAACTTGAAAGCATTCCTGCGTCTGCGCGACACGCACCCTGCTTTCGAGAAGGTGAAGGCGCGCGGCAGCATCGGCATTCCCTGCTTCCTTTCAGAAGATGGCAGCGTGTCGTTCTCGCTCGAAGATTATTTTGAAAAGCACCCCGATGCAGAACCCTCGGGCGAGGCATGCAGCCTCGACGGCAAAGGGTGCTGAGAAAAGGCATCACGAAATAAAAGCCGCAACGTTCTTCTGAGCGTTGCGGCTTTGCTTGTAATGTGAATGTCGGTTGTTTGAATAAATTCGGATACTTGGGGTGCGCTATTGCATGTCGCGCTCCTCGACCATGTCGATTTCTTCGCCTTTCGCGTTATAAAACACGTATTGCAAGTACGAAAGGCTTTGGTTGGGCACAATCTTGATGCCGAGACCGTATTTCATCTGCCACTTGCGCTTGAGCGACCATACGCCCTGGTTGATGTAGGCTGCCACGAAGGGGTGCACGTGCAGTTTGAACTTCTTGATGCCGAGATGGCCCACGAGCGTGGCAATTTTGCTTTCCAACGCGTCGGTGAAGAGCAGGCTGGAACGTATGTGCCCCGTGCCGCCGCACGTGGGGCAACTCTCTTCGACTTTCACGTCCATGGCAGGACGGACGCGCTGGCGGGTGATTTGCATCAGGCCGAACTTGGAAAGCGGCAGAATGTTGTGGCGCGCGCGGTCGCTCTTCATGTTCTCAACCATGCGCTCATAGAGCTTTTGCCTGTTCTCGGGCAAATTCATGTCGATAAAGTCTACCACGATGATGCCGCCCATATCGCGCAGGCGGAGTTGCCGCGCCAATTCGTCGGCAGCGCCGAGATTTACGTCGAGCGCGTTGGCCTCCTGTCCGTCGGGCGACTTGGAGCGGTTGCCGCTGTTGATGTCCACCACGTGCAGGGCTTCGGTGTGCTCGATAATCATGTACGCCCCGTGCTTATAAGTAACCGTTCGGCCGAAAGAAGTCTTGATTTGCTTGGTTACGGAGAAATTGTCGAAGATAGGGACGTTGCCGTTGTAGAACTTGACGATGTTTTTACATTCCGGCGCGATGAGCGTCACGTAGTCGCTTACCTCTTTGAAGACGCGCTCGTCATTTACGTAAATGTTCTCGTAAGAAGGATTGAAAAGGTCGCGCAGGAGTGCTACGGTGCGGCTCGTTTCTTCGTAGACGAGGAGCGGCAGTTTGCTTTGCTGTTGGCGTGCCTCCTGTATGCGTGCCACGGCATCATTCCAACGCCCCACGAGAATGCGCAGTTCCGTGTCGAGTTCGGCCACGCGCTTGCCTTCGGCCACGGTGCGTATGATCACGCCGAATCCCTTGGGCTTGATGCTCTGCACGAGCTGCTTGAGGCGTGCGCGCTCGGCGCCGCTCTTGATTTTGGTGGAGACTGAAATCTTTTCGCCGAAGGGAATAAGTACGAGGTAGCGGCCGGCAAATGATATCTCGGCCGTGAGGCGCGGTCCCTTGGTGTTGATCGGCTCTTTGACGATTTGCACAAGGATTTCCTGTCCTTGTTTCAGTGTGTTCTGTATGCTTCCTTCCTTCTCGGGTGCGGGTTGTCCGCAGGCTTTGGTCATGGCGATGTTGCGCTTGCCGTCGCCGAGGAGCGAGAGATATTTCTCGAAAGAATTGAATTGCGCCCCGAGGTCGAGGTAATGCAGGAAAGCATCGCGTTCGTATCCGACACTCACAAAACAAGCGTTAAGTCCGGGCATGAGCTTACGGACTTTGGCCAGATAGACGTTGCCCACCGAAAATTGCTCCGTGCGCCCTTCCTTTTGGTACTCCACGAGGCGCTTGTCCTCGAGCAGGGCGATGGAGATGTCCTTCGGCTGCACATCTACAATCAGTTCGCTTGTCATAAATTAGTAATTAATAGTGAGTGAGATTATAAAAATTGTGCCAATATGTCTGATGTGCACAGGGTGCATATAAACATATCGGCACATTGAGATGAGAAATCCGCTTAGAAAGCAGGATTTATGTAAGTTCGTTTGCCTTACTTGCTCTTATGACGGTTCTTTCTCAGTCTTTTTTTACGCTTGTGCGTAGACATCTTATGTCTTTTCTTTTTCTTACCGTTGGGCATAGTTGTAAGTATTAAATGGGTTTGAGAATAAATGCGTTAGTCTTTGATGGACTGCAAGAAAACCTTGGCGGGCTTGAAAGCCGGAATGTGGTGCTCGGGGATGATAATCGTGGTTTTCTTGGAAATGTTGCGAGCCGTCTTGGTTGCGCGCTTTTTGAGGATGAAACTGCCAAAGCCTCTGAGGAAAACTTCGTTGCCGCCGGCAAGCGAGTCCTTTACAGTTTCCATAAATGCCTCGACAGTGGCAAGCACGGTAGCTTTTTCGATACCCGTCTTCTGGGAAATCTCGTTTACGATATCTGCTTTTGTCATGTGTTTATGTAGAAAAATTGATATTTTGTGATGTCTTTCTTAAAGCGGTTGCAAAGTTATTATTTTCAAATGGTTTGACGAAACGTTTGCGCACTTTTTTGGGGCTTTGCTGCTAAGAAAGTGATGAAATCGGGGCTCAATGCACGGGAATTTTCTCGATGCGGCGCACGTGCCTGCCACCTTCGAAGGGCGTGTTGAGGAACTGGTTCATGATTTCGCGTGCCGTGTCGCAAGAAATGTAGCGGCCGGGCATCACGAGCACGTTGGCGTCGTTGTGCATGCGCGTCATCTTGGCAATTTCGGGCACCCACACGAGAGCGGCGCGTATGTGCTGATGCTTGTTGAGCGTCATGGAGATGCCTTCGCCGCTGCCGCAGATAGCGATGCCGCGTTCCACTTCGCCCGTTTCCATACCCTTAGCGAGGGCGTGGGCAAAGTCGGGATAGTCGCAACTTTCGGCGGTGTAAGTGCCGTAGTCCTTGTATGTGATGCCCTGTTCTTCGAGGTACTGCTTGACGTATTGCTTGAGTTCGTAGCCGGCGTGGTCGCTGGCAAGTCCTATCATTGCTTCCATAATGTTTAGGGATTAGGAATTATGTCCTTACTTTAAGAACGCCAGAACTTCCTTGCGGATATTCTCTGCCGTGTAGCCGAGTTTTTCGTCCAACACCTTGTAAGGCGCGCTGAAGCCGAAACTCTCGAGGCCGTAAACGTGGCCGTGTGCGCCCACAAGTCCTTCAAAAATGACGGGCAAACCGGCTGTGAGGGCGAAGATGCGGGCGTCGGCGGGCAACACTTGCTCTTGGTATGCCTTGTCTTGGCGGCGGAACAGTCCGTCGCTCGGGCAGCTCACCACGCGGCTCTTTACGCCGTCGGCTTTTAGGAGTTCGGCGGTGTCGATGAGCGTGCTCACTTCCGAGCCGCTGGCCAGGAGGATAACGTCGAAGTTTTCAGCGTCCTCTACGATATAGGCACCCTTGCGAGCCTGCGTGTAATCCACGTGGCCGGGCAGTGACTTCACATTTTGGCGGCTGAAAATGAGCGCGGTGGGCGTGTCCATGTTTTCCATGGCCATACGCCAGCATTCCGTCACGGCGTTTACGTCGCAGGGACGCAGCACGCGCACGCTGTCGCGACCGCTGTGGTTTTTAAGTTTCTCCATCAGGCGGATTTGTGCCTCCTGCTCAACCGGCTCGTGCGTGGGTCCGTCTTCGCCGACGCGGAAGGCGTCGTGCGTCCAAACGAACTTAACGGGCAGTTCCATAAGCGCGGCCATGCGGATGGCGGGCTTCATGTAGTCGGAGAAGACGAAGAAGGTGCCCATCGCCGTGATGATGCCGCCGTGGAGCGTCATGCCGATGCAGACGCAGGCCATCGTGAGTTCCGAAACGCCGGCTTGGAAGAAGCCGCCGCCGAAGTTGGTGCGCGAGATTTCCGTAGTGTGTTTCAGGAAGCCGTCCGTCTTGTCGGAGTTGCAGAGGTCGGCAGAGGAGACAATCATATTGGGCACATATTCCGAGAGCAGCGCGAGGCAGGCGGCAGAGCCGTTGCGCGTGGGCTGGTCGGGCTTTTGCTCGATGGTGTCCCAGGGGATTTCGGGCAGGCGGTTGTGCATCCAGTCGTCGAGGCGGGCTGCCTTTTCGGGGTTGGCATCGGCCCAGGCCTGCTCTTCTGCGTGGCGTTCCTTAACCCAGGCGCGGAGTTCCGCCTTGCGCTCTTCGTACATCTTGCTCACCTCGGGCCACACGACGAAGGGATTTTCGGGGTCGCCGCCGAGGTTTTTAATCGTATTCACGTAAGCGTCGCCGCCGAGGGGTGCGCCGTGCGTCTTGCAGTTGCGCTCGTAGCTTGAGCCGTCGGCCTGGCGTGCGCCCTTGCCCATCACGCAGTGTCCGATGATGAGGGTGGGGCGGTTCTCCTCTTCGTTGGCGGCTTTGAGGGCTGCGCGGATTTGTTCGGGGTCGTTGCCGTCGATTTCCAGCACGTTCCAGTTCCATGCGCGGTATTTCGCGCCCGTGTCTTCGGAGATAACGGCCGCCGTTTCGGTGGAAAGCTGTATTTCGTTGGCGTCGAAGAACATGATGAGGTTGTTCAGTCCGAGGTGTCCCGCGATGCGTCCGGCGCCCTGCGATATTTCCTCCTGCACGCCGCCGTCGGAGATGTAGGCATAGATGCGTTCGCGCTCAAAGCCGGGGTTGCCCGTGCGGGCGTAAAGGGCTTTGGCGGCGATGGCCGCGCCCACGGCGTAGGTGTGCCCTTGTCCCAGCGGGCCGCTGGTATTCTCGATGCCGCGCTCGGGGCATACTTCCGGGTGACCCGGCGTGCAAGAGCCCCATTGGCGGAAGTTTTTCAAGTCGTCTATGGTGTAGTTCCCGATAAGTGCCAGTTGCGAGTAAAGCATCGGCGACATGTGGCCGGGATCCAAGAAGAAACGGTCGCGACAAGCCCATGTGGGACAATCCGGGTCGAAGTTAAGGAACTCTGAATAGAGCACATTGATAAAGTCTGCCCCGCCCATTGCTCCGCCGGGGTGTCCGGATTTGGCGCGTTCTACCATACTTGCCGCCAATATGCGGATATTGTCGGCTGCAAGGTTCATTAATTCTTTGGAGTGTTCCATTTCTGATTTGTGGTGCTTGGGTGTTATATATATAATATTGTATGGGACGCGCAAAAACCTGCGCGCCGCTCATTTGTCTGCAAAGTTACATCTTTTTAACTGAATTTGCTTATAAGATACTTTATAATTTGCCGAGATATTGCGAATTAAAAGGCAGGGAAAGGGATTTGGCGAAAGAGGGGATATAAAAAAAGCAACAGCCTGCGCGGCTATTGCTTCCATTCGGGGTGAAAAACGTAGGTGCGCCCTTCTTCCTTCGTCACGGCCTCGCCGCGCACGATATGCGAAACGTCTGAAACGTCGGCAATCGCGCCGTCGGGCATCTGCACCTTGATGCCTTCGGCATTTGCAGAGTACATCTCTTTCGACACGAAGCGGCGGCGCACGAAATAGCGCGTTGCTTCCAGCGGTATGTGCAATTGCGCAGCCACTCGCTCGCGGCAGTCGTCCAAAGCCTCGCCGGAGACGTTCCCCTCGAATATATCGGCCTTGAACAGGCGGCGGTTCACGAAGCCGCCGGCAAGGGCGGAGAGCACGGCATCTTCCGAATGCTGCCACACGCCGAGGGCGCAGAGAATGTCGCTGTCGTTTAAGTTTAGGAAATGATTGATGCATTCCTCATCTTCCTCAAAATGCGATGTTTGCACCTCCGAGCGTAAGAAATACTCCAACTGCGGGGAGGCAAACAGCCGCACGCCTCCGCGCGTCAGTTCTTTAGCCCTTTCGAGCGCGGCGCGGAGCATTTCTTCAGCCGCCACGGCCGTTTTGTGGAGATATACCTGCCAATACATCAGCCGTCGCGCCATGAGGTAGTTTTCTACCGAATACAGGCCCTTGCCCTCCACCACGAGGCGGTCGTCTGCCACCGAGAGCATCTTTATCAGCCGCGCCGCGCCGATGTTGCCCTCGCGCACGCCGGTATAAAAGCTGTCGCGGCAGAGATAGTCGAGCCGGTCGGTGTCGAGCTGGCTGCAAATGAGTTGGTGCAAGAAGCGTTTGGGGTATTCGTCGGAGTAAATCTGAATGGCCATGCCCAGCGCGCCGCCAAACTCCCGGTTGAGCCGGCGCATCAGGGCGCGTGTGATTTCTTCGTGCGAGAGGTGCTCGATGAGCGTGTGTTCCAGCACGTGCGAAAACGGCCCGTGCCCGATGTCGTGCAGGAGAATGGCGATTTCCGCGCCCTCTTCCTCAACGTCGAACACGAACACGCCTTTTTCTTTCAGCGAGCGGAATGCCTCCCGCATCAGATGGTAAGCCCCGAGCGAGTGCGCCCAGCGCGTATGTGTTGCGCCGGGATATACCAACGCCGACATGCCCAGCTGCCTTATGCGCGAGAGCCTTTGGAACGCCGGGTGGTTGATGAGTTCGCAGAGCAGCCCGCGCGGCACGCTTACGAAACCGTAGACAGGGTCGTTGACAACAAATTGTGACATGCAAATTCGCTTTTATCCAATATTATAGGTGCAAAATTAGGTATTTCAAAGCGTTCGCAGCGTGGAAAGGGGCAGATAATAGCATGAAAGCAGGGGAAATCTCTAATAAGCAAACACCACTGACTTGTAAAAGAGATTTTATTGTGTTCTTTGGGAAAAATCAAAACCTGTTAATGCCGCTTTGCTTTCTGCGCAGAGCGTTCGCGGCGCGTTTGCAATCGTTAAGACGAGTTTGCTTGAAAGTTTAGGGATTATTAAGATTGCGGAAATTTGCTCCGAGAATAATGCGACGAAAATAATGGAATTTTTCACTTTAAAGCACTTCGTGAAAATTATAAAGGAGCAAATTTTTACGGGCTTGCTTATAATTTTCACGGTCATATAAGATAATTTTTCCGCTCATATAGGATAATTAGCCCCAAAAACGCAGAAAGAGGAAAAGCCCGCGCTCTTCCTCTTTTTGCTGATGCAAAGATATGTGTTTTATTCGGTCTTGCCAAAATGCGCGCCGTTGTGCCACGGGCTGGCACGGCGGTTGAAACTCTCCCGTGTCTAAGGACGTCCTAAAACCCGTAGGGGTTCATGGCTTTGTAGCGGTCGTTCATGCGGTTTTCCACGTTGGTGTATTCCCCGTCGGGCACGGCGGCTGCTTCGGGTGCGAGTTCCAGCGACTTTTTGAGGTCGTCGGCCGCGCCGGCTTCGTCGTGCAGGGCGTGGCGCACGCCGCCGCGGCTGCGGTAGGCCTCGGCAAAGTCGGGCATGAGGTCGATGGCCTCGTCGTAGAGCGCAAGAGCCTTGTCGCGCTGCGCGGTGGCTTCGTAGATACTGCCCAAGAGCAACACGGCGTCGCGGTCGAAAGGATTGAGCGAGCGCAGTTGCTGGAGCAGGCGAGCGGCTTCTTGCAGTTCCTCTTCCTGACCCTTGGCAGTTAGCAGGCGGGCGGTGCGCAGGAGGTAGGTTTCGTTTTCGGCATCGTCGGCCAACAAGGCACGCATATCGTCGAGCGCTTCCGCAGTCTGCCCCATGCTTTGCAGCACGTCGGCGCGCAGCAGGCGGGCTGCGGCGTAGTCGGGGCGCAGATTGAGGGCTTGCGTGAGGTGGGCCACCGCCCAAATGTCCTCTCCAAGGCCGTGCTCCGCCTCGGCGGCGAAATAGAGCACGCGCGGGTCGTCGGCGCGGGCGGCAAGCAGGGCTGCGGCGCGCTCTTTCAACTCGCCGAACTCTTGAAGCTCGCCCAGCGTTTGCAGCAGCATGAGTTGCAGGTCGTGGTTGCACGGTTCGTCGCCGGCAAGCGCTTTGAGCAGGGGCAGGGCTTCGGCATACTGCCCCATGCGCAGGTGCGCCTCGGCCTTGAAAGCCTGCGTGCGGCGGTCGCCGGGCGTGATGTTCAACGCCTCTTCAAAACATTTGAGGGCAAAAGGCACTTCGCCCATCTGCATGGCACGCACGCCGTCGTCGCGCAGCGTTTCAACGTTGCGGCGTGCGGCGGCCTGGGCCTCCTCTTCGGGCGAAAGGTTTTCGGGCGTGCCGAAAAGTTTTTTCAAGAAAGACATATATATATAATATTGTGTATTGGTTTCGCTTGCAATATTACTAAAAAAGCGGGGAAAAGGAGGCGTTGGATGCCGATTTTGCGCAACTTGCTGCGCATAAAAAGGCGATTTTTTGCTTGCAAAACGAGAAATGATTACTTTTGCATCATATAAGTCGCATAAAACCTCTAACACAATGAAAGCATTAGTAAAGAAAGAACCGATGAAGGGCATCTGGATGCAAGATGTGCCCGTGCCCGAAGTGGGCGTGAACGATGTCCTCATTAAAATCAAGAAAACCGCCATTTGCGGCACCGACCTCCACATATACAAATGGGACGAGTGGAGCCAGAAGACCATTAAGACCCCTATGACCATCGGCCACGAATACGTGGGCGTTGTGGAGAAAATCGGCGCAGGAGTGCGCAACATCAAGGTGGGCGACCGCGTGACGGGCGAGGGACACATCGCCTGCGGCCACTGCCGCAACTGTCGCCGTGGCTTGCAGCACATTTGCGAGAACAGCATCGGCGTGGGCGTTAACCGCGACGGCGCGTTTGCCGAATATCTCTGCATTCCCGAGAGCAACGTGGTGAAACTCGACCCGCGCATCAGTGATGACATGGCCGCCATTATGGACCCCTTTGGCAACGCCACGCACACCGCCCTCTCGTTCCCCCTCCTCGGCGAGGACGTGCTGATTACGGGCGCAGGTCTGATTGGCACGATGGCAACGGGCATCGCAAAGTTTGCCGGCGCGAAAAACATTGTCGTGACCGACCTTAGCGAGTATCGCCTCGAAATTGCCAAGAAGATGGGCGCCACCATGACCGTCAACGCCACGAAGGGCGAGACGGTTGCCGGCGCTATGGAGCAGCTCGGTATCCGTGGCTTCGACGTGGGTCTTGAAATGTCGGGTGCACCCGTCGCCTTCCGCGATATGGTGAGCCACATGTATAATGGTTCCAAGATTGCCCAGCTCGGCATTCTGCCGCCCTCCACAACTGTGGACTGGAGCGAAATCATCTTCAAGGCCCTCACCATCAAAGGTATTTATGGCCGCGAGATGTGGGAAACTTGGTACAAGATGGAGCAGATGCTTCTCTCGGGTCTCGACCTCACGCCCGTTATCACGCACCACTTCCCCATTGCTGAGTTCCAGAAAGGCTTCGACATTATGGAAAGCGGCCAGTGCGGCAAGGTGATTCTTGAATGGGAATAAGATTTTCAGAATTAAATCAACAAAAAAACAAGAACGCCGGCGTGCCCGATTGGGTGCGCTGGCGTTTGTTGTATTGTAAACGAATAGACGAGTAAACAAGATTGTTATTCTTCGACAACCTGGACAACTTTAGACAACATTGTTTGTAATTATCTGTTTCCCTTTTATTGTGACGACAACTGGGACAACTTTTTGACAACTTACAGTTGTCTTTCTGCGTGTGAGGAGGGCGTATAAAATACGCCCAGTTGTCTAAGTTGTCGTCATATGTAGCGCGTAAGTGTAAGACTCGTAGTTGTCTATAGTTGTCTTTGTTGTCGTTTGAACTTACCCGTCCACTCGTCTCTTGTTTACTCGTTTACTAAAAGGTTGCTTGCCGCCACGAAGCCCATGGTCCAAGCGGCTTGCAGGTTGAACCCGCCCGTCACAGCGTCCACATCAAGCACTTCGCCCGCAAAGAACAGGCCGGGATGGCGGCGACATTCGAGCGTTGAGGGATTGATTTCGGAGAGTGCCACGCCGCCGCAGGTCACAAATTCTTCCTTGTGGCGGTTGCGCCCAGCGATGGTCAGCTGATGGTTGGTGCAGTTTGCCGCCAACCGGCGCAAGTCTTTCGCTCCCACGTTTGCCCACTTCTGTTCCGCCGGTAATTGCAGGCTTTCCAGCAGATAGAGCCACAGGCGTTTGCCTAACTGGCGGGGAAAGGCGGTGGCCATTTGCTTTTGAGGATTTCCCTCTTTTATTTCTTTCAACAAGTCCAAGGCTTCCGCCTCGTTCATATCGCCCAGCCAGTTCACAGCCAGCGTGGCGCGGTAGCCGCATTCTGCCAAGTGCCGCGCCGCGTGGGAGGAGAGTTTGAGAATGGCCGGCCCGCTTACGCCCCAGTGCGTGATGAGCAGAGGACCGTCGGTCTTGAAATTCGTGCCCGCGAGGCGCGCCGTGACATTGGCCACGACAATGCCCATCAGGCTTTTGAGCGGGTGTGCCTCGAGCGAGAAACTGAACAGCGACGGCACGGGCGGCACTGTCTTTAATTGTAGCGGACGGAGAAACCCGATACCGCTCTCTTTCGGGCTGCCGCCCGTGGTGACTATGGCCGCGTCGGAGCAGACAGACGAGCCGTTCGCGAAACTTATCTTGTAACCGCCGCCCGCCTGCGGCTCGATACTTTCCACGCGATGGCCGGTCCTGATGACCACGCCGTGGCGCTTCATCAGACGCAGCAATGCACCGATGATGTCCTGCGCGTCCTGCGACTTGGGAAACACGCACTGGTCGTCCTGCACCGTGAGCGGCAGGCCCTCTGCCTCGAACCAGCGCATCGTGTCGCGGTGGTCGAACGTGTGGAACAGGCGTTTCATCAGCCTTGCGCCGCGCGGGTACACCGCTTCGAGGCTGCGCACCTCTTGGAAAGAGTTGGTGAGGTTGCAGCGCCCGCCGCCCGTTATCGCCACCTTTGCCAGGGGACGGTTGAGGCTTTCGTACACGCAGATGTCCGCCTGCGGCAATCGCCGCGCCGCCTCAATGGCCGCGAAACAACCAGCCGCGCCTGCGCCGATAATGGAAATGGTCATGTGAGTAGATAATTGTATTTAGTAAACGAGTAAACAAGTAGACGAGTAGACTATAAAGAATTCTTTATTGCGCAAAATTACATCTTTCCCCGCTTATCTGCCTTATAAATAAAATATCTGCATCATTTTTGCTTGAAATGATGCAGATACTCTGGTTGCGTATGCTTTGCGTTTCGGGCGTATTGCAATTCGCCCCTACTTTCGTGTAGTGTTATCCGTAAATCACCTTGCCGTTTTCATCTTCGTACGGCGTGAGGTCTTTGGCGTACTGGTTCATGGCGCGGAGGCTCATGCCCATTGATGAGAAGCCGCCGTCGTGGAAGAGGTTTTGCATCGTCACCTTGCGCGTGAAGTCGGAGAACATCATTACGCAGTAGTCGGCGCATTCTTCAGCCGTGGCGTTGCCGAGGGGCGACATCTTGTTGGAGAAGTCCATGAGGTTGTCCATGTCCTTGATGCCTTTGCCGGCCGTGGTTGGCGTGGGCGACTGAGAGATCGTGTTGATGCGTACGTTTTTCTCGCGGCCGTAGATGTAGCCAAAGGAGCGTGCGATGCTTTCGAGCATGCTCTTGGCGTCGGCCATGTCGTTGTAGCCGAAGAACGTGCGCTGCGAGGCCACGTAAGTCAGCGCAACAACCGAGCCGTACTCTGCAATGGCATCTTGCTTCTTGGCCACTTGCAGCATCTTGTGGAAAGATATGGCGGAGATGTCGAGCGTCTTGTTGAGCATGTTATAGTCGAGGTCGTCGTAGGTGCGGTGCTTGCGCACGTTGGGACTCATGCCGATAGAGTGAAGCACGAAGTCCACGGGACCGCCGAGCACTTCGACAGATTCTTTGAACACCTTTTCGAGGTCCTCCACGCTTGTGGCGTCGGCGGGGATAATAGTTGCGTTGAGCTGCTCGGCGAGTTTGTCGAGCGTGCCCATGCGCAGGGCCATCGGCGTATTGCTAAGCGTAATAGTTGCGCCTTCTTCCACGGCCTTGACAGCCACTTTCCATGCAATGGATTCTTCATTGAGCGCGCCGAAGATGATGCCGCGCTTGCCTTTCAAAAGATTGTGTGTCATGTTTCCTAAATCTTATTACCTTGAAATTTTGCGCAAAATTACGCATTTTGTGCAAAACAGGCAAGTGTTTGCGCAGAAAAGCGGCGAAAAGGACCGTGCAAAAGGGCGAAATGAGCCATGTGCTTACCTTATTATATCAAGAAAAGAGAAAGAGGCTGCGCCGTAAACAGTACTTACGACACAGCCTCTTTGTATTGCTTGGAATATACTGCAATCAGTCGTCGGCCTTGCGGTTGCGGACGATGCCGTGCTTGGCAGCCTTGATGAAATTGACGATTTCGTCGATTTCGATGCTTCCGGGGATCTGCTCGCCAATCTTGATCACAGCGTCTTCGAGGCTGAAATTGCCGGTGTAGACGAGGCGGTAGGCGTTGGCGATGTGGCGCAGAATGCGCTCCGTGAGGCCTTCGTGCTGCAAGATTACGGCGTTCACACCGTGGTAGGAGGCGGGGTTGCCGCCGAGGATAGCGTAGGGCGGCACGTCGTGCTGCACGCGGCAGCCGCTCTGCACGAGCGAGAACTTGCCCACGCGCACATGCTGCTGTATCATGGCGCCGCTGCTCTGGATGGAGCAGTCGAAGATTTCGCAGTTGCCGGCTACGCTCACGCCGATGCCGAGCACGCAGCGGTTGTGAATGTGTGCGTCGTGGCAGATGTGTACCTTGTCCATGAGGAAGTTGCCGTCGCCGATAACGGTGGCCGTGTCGGGGTCGGTGCCGCCGGCGATGACCACGTTTTCGCGGATGCAGTTGTCGTTGCCGATAATGACGGCCGAGCGCGTGCCGGGCACGTGGTGGAAGTCTTGCGGTTCGGCACCGATTACGGCGTGCTGGTACACCTTGTTGCCGCTGCCCATCGTGGTGCCCTCCATGATGGAGGCGTAGGGCATGATGACGCAGTTGTCGCCGATGGTGACGTTCTTGTCGATGTAGGCAAAGGGCTTAACCTCGACGTTGTTGCCGAGCTTGGCCGAAGGGTCTACGTATGCTAAGGGACTGATCATATTATTATTAGATTAAGGTTAGGCTATTTGTCGCGTCCGCCGCCAAGTGCCTGGTAGAGGGTAATGGCAGCCTGGAGCTTGCTGTACTTGTCGGAGATGAGCGAGAGCTGTGCGCTGAGGAGCGACTGCTGCGCGGTGAGGGTTTCGAGATAGGAGGTGGTGTTGCCGTGGGAGAAGAGGAACAAGGTCTTCTCGAGGGCTTGTTCCAGTTGCTCCACCTCGAGCTGGCGCTTCTCGGTCTTAGCGATGGCGGTCTGGTAGGCGCTCAAAGCGTCCGACACTTCCTGGCCTGCGGAGAGCAGCGTGTTGCGGAAGTCGAGCGTGAGGCTTTCCTGCTCAATCTTTGCAATCTTGTATTGTGCGCGGAGCTTGCCTTGCGCAAAGAGAGGTTGCACGAGACTACCCACGGCGTTGGCGATGAACTTGGCGGGGTTCATCACTATCGACCCTGCGCTGTTGGTCCAGCCCGCCACGCCCGAGAGGGTGAGGGAGGGATAGAACGCGGAGCGCGCGATGTTGGTGTTGTAGAACGCAGAGGCGAGCTGCAGCTCGGCAATCTTCACGTCGGGACGGCAGGAAAGCATCTGCATCGGCACGCCGGCGGAGAGGCTGGCGGGGAGGGCGTCGGCGTTGAAGGCGGCGCGGGCGATGGGGTGCGGGGCTTCGTTGAGGATCACGCAAAGCGCGTTTTCCGTCTGGCGAATGCTGTGCTCGAGCGTGGGAATCGTGGTTTGCAGTTCGTAGAAGTTGGCGCGTGCCCGCGCAACTGCGGCGTTGTTGGTAAGGCCTGCCTGTTGCATGGCCTCCATAGCGTCGACGTTTTTCTGCCAAATCACCACGGTCTCGTTGGTGGTGCGCAATTGCTCGTCGAGCATTTGCAGCGTGTAGTAGAGGTTGGCAACCGCTGACACTATGGCCGTTTGCGTGGCTTGCTTTGCGCTGGCGGCGATGAGCGTGTCCACGCCGGCTTTCTTGCGGTTATTGCGCAGCGAACCCCACGAGCCGAGTTCCCAAGAGAGGGAAAGGGGAAGCGTGTAGGTCTTGGTGGCTTTGCCGCCGTCGAAACTTGCGATTTGTCCTTGGGGGGCAACGGCGAGTGTGGGCAGATAGGAAAGTTTGGAAACTTTCAGACCGATGCGTGCCTTTTGAATGTTGTGGTCAGCCTTTTGCAGGTCGATGTTTTGAGCGAGTGCCTTCTCGATGAGCTGCTGCAGCTGCGCGTCGGTAAAGACTTCGCGCCACGGCATATTGCCGAAGCTCATCGTGTCCGTGCCTTCCACATCGCGGAAAAGCTGTTCCTTGGCAGTATCCTCGATGCTCTGCGGACGCTCGTAGTTTTTATAGGATTTACATCCTGCCAGCACAAGCGTGCCGGCGAGGATGAAGAGGATTTTTTTCATAATCGATAATAATTGATTATTTAGAATATTGTTCGATATCTGCCTGTGCTTCGGTGTTGTCGATATCTTCCCAAACCATAGGCTTAACCTTTTCCTGGAGATACTGGAACACTACGAAGAGCACGGGGACAATGAAGATTTGGAATATCATACCGATGAGCATGCCGCCGATAGCCGTGATGCCGAGCGAGTGGTTACCGTTGGCGCCTACGCCGCTGGCAAACATCAGGGGTAAGAGGCCGATAATCATGGCGAGCGAGGTCATCAAGATAGGACGCAGACGGGCGCCGGCGCCGAGCACGGCGGCCCACGTGATGCTCATGCCCATCTTGCGGCGGTCGAGCGCAAACTCTACAATCAGGATGGCGTTTTTCGCCAAGAGGCCCATAAGCATAATCAAGGCAATCTGCACATAGATATTATTAGATGCGCTGCCGAATATCATGCCCATAAATGAGCCCAACATGCCGGGCAGGTAACTGAGGCTGCCGAAGAACTGGATAAAGATGAACGAACCTGCCAAGCCGAAAGGCACGGAGAGCAGCACGGCGAGGGGCAGCACGTAGCTCTCGTACTGGGCGGAAAGCAAGAGGTAGATGAAGACGAAGCAGAGCAGGAACACGATTGCCGTGGTGCTGCCGGAGCTTTTTTGCTCTTCGCGCGATTGGCCGGAGAACTCGAACGAGTAGCCTTGCGGCAGGCTCTGGGCAGCCACTTCTTCGATGGCCTTAATTGCCTGACCCGAGGTATAGCCCGAAGCCGGGTTACCGTTCACAGAGATGGCCGTGTACATGTTGAAGCGGTTGATGTTGTCGGGGCCGAAGGTCGGGGTAATGGTCATGAACTCCGTAATCGGCGCCATCTCGTTGCCGTTCTTAATCTTAATCTTATGCAGGCTCTCGATGTTGGTGCGGTCCTTGCGCTCGCCCTGCACCATCACGCGGTAAATCTTACCGAAGCGGTTGAAGTTGGAGCTGTAAAGTCCGCCGTAGTAGCCTTGCAGCGTGGTAAGGATAGTTTTGGGCGAGATGCCGGCACGCTTACACTTGGCTGCGTCGATGTCGATGAGGTACTGCGGGAAGTTCGGGCTGAAGTTGGTCTGCGCAGACTCGATTTCGGGACGCTTTTCAAGGTCGGCGAGGAAGGTCTTAGCCACTTCGTAGAACTTATTGAGGTCGCCGCCGGTACGGTCTTGAAGGTTGAGCGTAAAGCCGTTGGTCGCGCCGTAACCCGTCACCATAGGCGGCTGGAAGAAGAGCACCTGCGCGTCCTTAAACACTTCGCGGGCGCGGAGGTAGAGGTTGGCAAAGACAATGGTTGAACTTTCGGTCATGCCGCGTTCTTCCCACTTTTTCAGCTTGATGATAAACGAGCCGTAAGACGGGCCTTGACCGCCGATGAAGCTGTAGCCCGAAATCATGGTGCTCAACTCTACGCAAGGCACTGAGCGCACGAGGCTGTCCACGCGTTGCAGGTAAGCATCGGTGCGGTCCTGCGACGTACCGGCAGGCATCGTTACGACACCCATAATCGTACCCGTGTCTTCGTTGGGCACCATTGCCGTCGGCGTGACAGACATCAGCCAAATGAGCAGGGCGATAAAGCCGCCCGTGATGCCGAGCGAGAGTACGCGGTGCTGGATAAAGTAGAGCACGGCTTTTTTATACTTCTGCAAAATGCGGTCGTAGGTCTCGTTGAATTTCTTTTGGAACGTCTTAGTGCTGAGGCCTATCACTGCCGTTACGGCGATAATCGTCATGATGGCGGCGATGATGGGATGGCCCGTGAAGTTGAAGCCGCCGAAAATCATGCCGAGGATAGCGATGACAATCAGCGTGATGATAACGCCCGGCTTCATGATGCGGGCAAATGCGCCCTTGTAGCCTTCGGCGTAGGTTTCGGCTGCGGCTTTGTAGGCAGTGCCGAGGCGTTCCTTTAAGGTAGTTTCTTCTTCCTTCTTATGCGGTTTGAGCAAGATGGCGCAGAGGGCGGGTGAGAGGGTAAGGGCGTTCAGAGCGGAGAAGCCGATGGCGATGGCCATGGTCAGACCAAACTGGCGGTAGAACGTACCGGCCGTGCCCGACATGAAGCTCACGGGCACGAACACTGCCATCATGACGAGCGTAATCGAAACGATAGCGCCGCCCAACTCGCGCATCGCGTCGATAGAGGCCTTGCGCGAAGAGGTGTACCCTTGGTCGAGTTTCGCATGCACGCCTTCCACGACGACGATGGCATCGTCCACAACGATGGCAATGGCGAGCACCATGGCCGAGAGCGTCAGCAAGTTGATGGAGAAACCGATGAGGTAGAGCGCGAAGAACGTGCCGATCAATGCCACGGGAATGGCAATGGCGGGGATAAGCGTGGAGCGGAAGTCTTGCAGGAAGATAAACACCACGATGAACACGAGGATAAATGCCTCGATCAAGGTCTTGATTACTTCGTGGATAGAGGCGAAGAGGAAGTCGTTCACGCTCTGTGCCACCTTGATGTCCATGCCGTCGGGCAAATCTTTTTTACACTCTTCGAGGAGGGTGGTTACGTCGTTGACAATCTGCGTGGCGTTGGAGCCGGCAATCTGCATCACGATACACGACACAGCCCTGTGGCCGTTCACCTTGCCGGTGAATGAGTACGTCGTGCGGCCGAGCTCCACGCGGGCCACGTCCTTTACGCGCACCAGCGTGCCGTCGGGGTTGGAGCGGATCACCATGTTCTCGAAGTCGCTCACCTCGCTCAGGCGGCCTTTGTAGCGGAGCGTATAAGTAAAGGTCTGGTTTTCGCGCTCGCCGATGCTACCCGGCGCTGCTTCTACGTTTTGCTCGGCAAGCACGGCCGAGATGTCGGTAGGCATGAGCTGGTATTCCGCCATCTTTTGCGGGTCGAGCCAAATGCGCATCGAGTAGTCTGCGCCCATCACCATGGCATCGCCCACGCCGGCGATACGCTGCACCTGCGGGATGATGTTGATCTTGGCGTAGTTTTCGATGAAGTCGGGTGTGTACTTATCGGCTTCGTCAACGATTGAGAAGATAACGAGCATTGAAGTCTGGCGCTTCTGCGTAATCACGCCGATTTGCGTTACTTCGGAGGGCAGCAGGCCTTGCGCCTTAGCCACACGGTTTTGCACGTTCACGGCAGCCATGTTGGGGTCGGTGCCCTGCTTGAAAGTGATGTCGATGGAAGCCGAACCGGTGTTTGTGGCGGTTGAACTCATGTAGTCCATGTTTTCTACGCCGTTGATTTGCTCTTCGAGCGGCGCAATCACGGAGTTGAGCACGGTTTGCGCGTTAGCACCCGTGTAGGTCGTGCTGACCTCCACGGTGGGCGGCGCAATGTCGGGGTATTGTGTAATAGGCAGTGACACCAAACCGAGCACACCCAGTATGACAATCACTATAGAAATCACGGTGGAAAGCACCGGGCGATTGATAAATCTGTCTAATTGCATAGTGCGTTATATATTAGATAAACTAAATATGGAATAATCCAGCGGTTCGCGCGCACGCGTATATATATAATATTGTGTGCGTCGTGCCGCGCCTTAGTTTTGTCCGGGCATCTTGCCGTCTTTGAGTGCCTGCTTTTGCTGCTGCACGTTCTTGTCGGCCTGCTCGGGGGTGATGGGCTTGATGTCCATGCCGTTTTTAAGTTTGTTCACGCCGTCCACCACGATGCGCTCGCCGGCCTTCAGGCCGCTGCTCACAACGTAGTTCTGTCCGTCGTTTTGCACGAGCACTTCGATTTCGCGGCTCTGAACCTTGTTCTTGCTGTCTACGACATAGACGAACTTCTTGTTCTGGATTTCGTAAGTAGCCTTTTGCGGGATAACGATAGCGCCCTTCTGGTTGTTGGGCATCAGCACCGACCCCGTGCCGCCGGAGCGGAGCACGTGCTGAGCGTTGCTGAAGGTGGCGCGCATCTGCACAGCGCCCGTTTGCGGGTCAATCACGCCGCTGATGGTGCTCACCTTACCCGTTTCGCTGTACGTCGTGCCGTCGGAGAGCACGAGCGTCACGGGCGGCATGTTCTTCATGGCTTCGTTCAGGCCGCCTTGCTCGCGGGTGAGGGCGAGGAGCTGCTTCTCCGTCATGGAGAAGTAAACGTACATCTCGTTGATGCTCGACACGGTGGTCAAGGGCTGTGCGCTCGATGCGCTCACGAGGCTACCCACGCGGTAGGGGATTACGCCCACCACGCCGTCGCCGGGGCTGGTCACGGTGCAGTAGCGCAGGTTGTCGCGTGCGCTTTGCAGCGCTGCTTCTGCCTGTTGCAGCTGTGCTTCGAGCGAGGCGAGCTGGTTGATGGCGGTTTGCAGGTCGTAGTCGGAGATAATCTGCTTGGCGTGGAGCATCTTTTTGTTTTCCACCGTGAGCTTCTGCGTGTTGATGTTTGCTTTCACCACGTTCACGGAGGCTATTGCCTGGTTCACGGCGGCGCGATACTGCACGTCGTCTATCTTAAAGAGTGGCTGCCCTTTACGCACGGTTGCGCCCTCGTCTACGAGGAGCTGGGTGAGGTAGCCCGACACTTTCGGTCGGATTTCGATGTCCTGCATACCCTTAATCGTGGCGGGGTAGGCAGTGTTGAGTTCAACGTCTTTGGGTTGCAGCGTCACCACGGCGTAGTCGTTGCCGGCCTCGCCGATGTTTTGTGATTTTTGTCCGCAGCTTGCGAAAAGCAGAGCGGCCAAAGCCCATAAAGCAGTTTTCTTCATAATTTGATAATTTTGAAAATAATGATGTGTTGTTTAGTTGTTTCTTTTTAGAACGGCTTTTGCCTTTTTGTCGGCTGAAAGTGCCATAATTCGCATGCAAAGTTACTGCAAAAAAACTAAACATTAGAATTTAGTTTTTTCTTATAGCAGATAATTATGCTTTTTTAGTGAAATAGCACGTTCTTTGTGTAGAATTGGCGATTTGTGCTGCATAGGAAATGCCCGGAATATCCCACTCAATGGATATTCCGGGCATTTCGGTTCGGTTTATTCTGCGTCCAGGTCGAAGGAGAAGGGCAGCAGGTCTTCGATGTTTTCGATGATGCGCACGCCGCTTCTGCCGTAGAGCAGCACGTGGAGGTTTCTTCCGCCGCGCTTCTGCGTTTCCGAGAGCACTTGGCGGCAAATGCCGCAGGGCGTGATGGGATTTTCGGTAAACTGTCCCGTGCTGTCGATGGCGGCTATGGCGATGTGCGTCGCGGCAGCCTCTGGCCAGCGGGCGTGGGCGTAGAACACGGCACAGCGTTCAGCGCAGGTGCCGGCAGGAAACGAGGCGTTCTCTTGGTTGCTGCCCGTCACGGTCTCCCCGTTGTCGAGCAGCAGGGCTGCGCCTACGTGGAATTTGGAGTAGGGCGCGTAGCTCGTTTCGCAGGCTTCCTTGGCCTTTTGCACCAGTTCGCACAGATGGGGAGGCAGTTCCTCTACCTTACATTCCCGATAATGGATGCTCAATACTTCGTTCTTCATGGTAGATATTATTTAGATGTGGCGGCCTCACCGGCCCGCCGCAATGATTTGCTAAATATTAAAACCTTGCGGTTACTTGCACGTCGAGCGTGTTGTAGTGCGAGTCGAGGGGCTTGGCGGCGTTGCGGGCGG
>JALFJC010000130.1:0-9928 GCA_022775595.1 Bacteroidales bacterium
TGAAGCCCTTGGCACGCCGCAGGGCTTAACGCCGATCCTGTGAGCCTCACGGCTCACGCTCGCCCTTAATACCTGCGGCTGCGGTCGGTGCCCGCCCGCTTCAAACGACGCAAGCAAAAAACAGAAAAAAGTGGACGATAGCATTTTGCTGTGAATAGTAAAGGAGAAATGCTTTACTTTTTTCTGTTTTTTGCTTGTTCTGTGTGGGCGGGCGGGAACCGACCGCAGCCTTAGCGGATTAAGCAACAGACAAAAGTCGGCAGACTTTTAGACTGGGGCTTAATCTGCTAAGGCGAGCCGACAGGTCACACAAAACAAGCGGTTTTGATTGTTTTTGTCATTTTCCAATCAACGAGGTTAATGGCCTTAACCTATTCTGTCACAAAGTTAAATACTTTTTCGTTCTTGTAAAAGTCAAAAAGGGGACTTTTTATTTGGCATTTCCGCCGCCTTATAGTAACTTTGCAGTAAGAAAGTGGCCTAACGCTTTCTTGCAGTTTCAATTAGACGCGCTCTTGCGTCATCTTTTTTTATCCAAAAGTTTTATACAATTTTTGTAAAATGGGATTATTCTCAAAAATATTCAAGAAGAAGGCAACGGCGCAGGACGCTGGTTGGCGCGTGGGCGGCATGGAGGACTTCATGACGCTTATTCGCGTTTACTACCAAGCAGTTATGGCCGCCAATCTCGGCATTACGAACCTCGCCGCCTTGCCCGACTTGCGCGTGTTTAAGCAGACGCTCCACGTGCAGACAGTGAACAACAAGCTCGGCCTCGGAGAAAAGAACCGCTGCAAAAAGATGCTTAGCGAAATCTACGGCATCAGCGACTCCTTCTTCAAGGAAATCGACCAAAGCATCAAGAAGAACTGTCGCACGGTGAACGATGTGCGCAACTATCTCTTCCTCTTCCAAGGCTTCTCGCAGGACCTTATGATGCTTATGGGCAACCTCATGAAGTGGAAGTTCCGTATGCCGGGCTTCATGCGCAACGTGCTGCGCCAGCTTACGGAAAAGACCGTGAACGAAGTGCTCACCAAGAACAACTGGAAGGACGACGGCGTGCGCAAAACGTGCGTGGCTATCCGCACCTACCAGGCCCGCCTCGGCTACTCCGCCGCCTGGATGTCGGAATATGTCTACAACGTGGTGATGCTCGCCAAGAAAGAGCCGAAGCCAGCCGACAAGGAATAGCCTCCTCCTCCCGCAACCCATTCTATCACAAACCGTTTCACCAAACCGCAAATCCTTATGACCCAAGAACAAGAACAGGCGTTGCGCCATTTTGAAACCCGCGTGCGGCAGCTTATCCTGCACTGCGGCGAACTGGCTCGCGAGAACGAAAGGCTTGCGGCTGAGGTAGAAAAGCGCGACGGCATCATCGCCCAGAAAGACAAGGACTTTGCCGAACTGCGCCGCGAGTTTGACAGCCTCAAAATCGCGAGAATGATAGAGGTGACGGGAGGTGACGTGAAGGCCGCACGGCAGCGTATCAGCACCATTATCCACGAAATCGACAAGAGCATCGCACTGCTCAACGTCTAAAATCCCCGATTCTTTTACATCTTTTCAAGAGCCATGGATCCCCATTCTGATAAACTCGTCATCAATCTCTTCATCGGCCGCCAGTCTTACCCCATCACGGTGAAGCGCGACCAGGAGGAGGTGTTCCGCCGCGCCGCAGAACTTATCAACAACAAGCTGCAACGCTATCAGACGGCCTATCCCAATCAAGGCAACGAGAAACTTACGGCCATCGCCCTGCTCGACTTTGCCGTCATGGCGCTGAAAATGGAAAAGGACCACGAAACGCAGCCCTACGCCGACTCTATCGCCCAGCTCACCAAAGAAATAGAGGACGCCCTCGCGCCTCACGAGTAGGGGCGTTTTGAAAACGCCCGCCCCTACGCGCCGAAAGGCAACGTTTGGGCAAGACCGGCCAAGGGAAACAGAGACACACAATAATTATATATATATACACACCCTAATCAATCACCCTTAAAACACAATGGATATCATAATTCCTATCATCGCTCTACTCATAGGCGGCGGCATCGGATTTGCCATATTCCGCTACATCTTGACAAAGAAGTACAACTTTGTGCTTGAGAGCGCACGCAAAGAAGCCGAAGTCATCAAAGAGAGCAAACTGCTCGAAGTGAAGGAAAAGTTCCTCAACAAGAAGGCAGAACTCGAAAACGAAGTCCGCGCACACCAGCAAAAATTCCAGCAGGCTGAAAACAAACTCAAGCAGCGCGAGCTCGGCCTCAACCAGAAGCAGGAAGACCTCGCCCGCCGCAAGCAGGAACTCGATGCTGCCCACACCCGCGTGGAAAACAAGCAGCAGGCACTCGCCAAGCGCGAAGAAGAACTCGAAAAGCTCCAACTCAAAGAGCGCGAGAAACTCGAAGAACTCAGCGGCCTGTCGGCCGAAGAGGCTAAGAACCGCCTCGTGGAATCGCTCAAAGACGAAGCGCGCACCAACGCGCAGAGCTACATCAACGAGATTATGGACGACGCGAAGCTCACCGCAGGCAAGGAGGCCAAGCGCATTGTCATACAGACCATTCAGCGCGTGGCTACGGAAACGGCCATTGAAAACAGCGTCACCGTGTTCCACATCGACAACGACGAGGTGAAAGGCCGCATCATCGGCCGCGAAGGCCGCAACATCCGCGCCCTCGAAGCCGCCACCGGCGTTGAAATCGTAGTGGACGACACGCCAGAAGCCATCGTCATCTCCGCCTTCGACCCCATCCGCCGCGAAATCTGCCGCCTCGCCCTGCACCAGCTCATCGCCGACGGCCGCATCCACCCCGCACGCATCGAGGAAGTCGTTGCCAAGGTGAAGAAGCAGGTGGAAGAAGAAGTTATCGAAACGGGTAAGCGCACGGCCATCGACCTCGGCGTGCACGGTTTGCACCCCGAACTGATCCGCATCATCGGTAAGATGAAATATCGCTCTTCTTACGGTCAGAACCTTTTGCAGCACGCCCGCGAAACCGCCAACCTCTGCTCCGTCATGGCAGCCGAGCTCGGTCTGAATCCCAAGAAGGCAAAGCGTGCCGGTCTCTTGCACGACATCGGCAAGGTGCCCGATGAGGAAAGCGAACTGCCCCACGCACTCTACGGCGGCAAGCTGGCAGAGAAATATAAGGAGAAACCCGAAATCTGCAACGCCATTGCCGCGCACCACGACGAGGAAGAGATGACAACGCTCCTCGCTCCCATTGTTCAGGTGTGTGATGCCATTAGCGGCGCACGCCCCGGTGCCCGCCGCGAAATTGTGGAAGCCTACATCAAGCGCCTCAACGACCTCGAGCAGATCGCTTCGAGCTACGAGGGCGTTACGAAGACTTACGCCATTCAGGCAGGCCGCGAGCTCCGCGTTATTGTTGGTGCCGACAAGATCGACGACACGCAGATCGAGCAGCTCAGTGCCGACATCGCCCGCCGCATTCAGGACGAAATGACCTATCCCGGCCAGGTGAAGATTACCGTGATCCGCGAAACGCGCTCGGTAAGCTACGCCAAGTAAAAGCAGATTTTTCAAAGAAAATATAGAAAAGCAGGGGCGGACTATTAGAAAAGAGTCCGCCCCTGCTGTGTATAGAAATCTATAGAATTTTATAGATACAATAGAAACTATAAAAATGCCTGGATAGATATATAATACAGGTGCGCCAATCATTCGGCGCACCTTTATTTGCGTTATGCCGTCTATCGGCCTTTATCTTACCAAAACCTTCTTGCCGTTCTTGATATACACGCCGGGCACTGCGGTGTCGGAGACGCGGCGGCCTGAGAGGTCGTAGATGGCGTTGTCCTGGGGCAGGGTGGGGGCGGGGATAAAGTTGATGCCCGTCGGGGTGTATTCGCTGGGAATGGGGTGGAACGGCTGTTCTTCCGTAAACTTATAGCGGCCGTCGGAAGCCCAGTTGAGGCTCATGCGCACGAAGCGGAGCACGTAGTTGTTGGCGTTGTAGTAGCCGTCCTCCTCGTAGTACACGCCGAGCGTGCCGTCGGGCAGCACGACAGCCGTGCTATAACCTGAGCCCCAGGGGCAAATGGTCTTGGGCGAGCCGAAGGTTTCGCCCTCGTCGGTGGACAGGCAGATGCTCACGTTGGTGCGTGCTGTCGAACTGTTGGGCAGCGTTTCGAAGGCGATGTTCCAGGGGTTGCCATCAAGCGTGGAGCACCACGTCATGTATTCGCCGTCGCAGGCCACGCCGCTGATGCCAGAGGTGAAGCGCGTTTGCGGCGCATAGTGCCAAGTCTGGCCGTTGTCGCTCGTCACGTTGTGGAAGTTGTAGCCCGTGGCGCGTACGAAGATAGAGAGGTCGCCGTTGTTGCGTTCCAGCGTCTTAGGCTCGTCGGCCGAGGTGGTGCCGCTCGTGCCCTGCACGCTCCACGTCTGTCCGTGGTCGAAGCTCATGAAGAAGAAGAAGTTTTGCGAATTGTCTGCCTGGCGGTTCACGAAGCTCGATACGAGCGTGCCGTCGCGCTTCTGGAGGGCTGCGCCCGAGCCGGAGAAGCCGCCCTTCCACGTGGCGTTGGGACTGCCCGTACCGTAGAGGCTCTTAGTATGGTCCACAGGCGTGCCCCACGTTTCGCCGCCGTCTTCGCTGATGATGGTCTTCCAGAGCATCGGCTGCGCTGCGGTCGATGCCCAGAAGCCGTGGCCGTAAGTGCCGGCGGAGGTCATGATGCCGATGATGTTGCCGTTGGTACGGTCCGTTACGATAGAGGCGTCGCCGTGGCCGTATGCGCCTCCGAGTTCGGCTGTGCCAGCCACGCGCACGGGCCGCGTCCAGCTCTTGCCGAGGTCGTCGCTATATTGCGCCACCACGTATACCTGATTGGGCAGGTCGCCGTTGTGCTGCAGGCGGTCGTCGGTGAGCGTCACGAGGCGGTCCACGATGCGGCCGTCGGCCAGTTTCTTCTTTACCGTCGTGATGGCGGGAATGCGATAGTAGCGCGAGCCGCAGTCGTAAGGCATCAGCACGACACCTTCAGAAAGGAAGATTGTAACGGCGTGGTCGGGGTTGCCGTTAGCCTCGGCGCGGTCTGCGCCGTCGATGGTATATGCCGTAATAGCAGCGTCCACGGTGTGTCCTTCTGTGGCGGTTTCAGCGATGTCGTAGGCAATCCACACGTAGTTTTCGCCCGGCGTGAGCGCGTGCTCGCCCGTCACGGTAAACGTGCCGTCGTCTGCCACGTCGGTTGTCGAGCCGAAGAGCGTGCCGTTGCCCTCGCGCCATACCATAAGGCCCTCTTCGTCGACGAAGAGCTCTCGGTCGTTAGAGGCGATATACACCTTCACGGCTGCTACGTCGGCCGGGTCGGTGGCAATGACGCGGCCTTTCACGGCTTGCAGCGCGTTAGAGCCTTCCACGCCGTTCACGCGGATAGCGGCGCGCACTATCGGCTGGTTCTTGTTGCCGATACCCGTCGTCACCTTGCCCTGCTTCACGGTAGTCGAGGCAACGGTGGCTTCGGGGTGGCTCATGTCTACTTTCTCAAACTTCCAGAGCGAAGCTCCGTCGGCTGCAGCCGCCCAGCGCACGATGACCGCGCCGGCTTCCTGCGCATGTAGTTCCGTGGCCGTGTCTTTGATGATATAATAGTCGTAGGCTTCGGAGATAGTATATATATAATTGGGTGTGTCGCTCTTGCCGAACTGCGTGTTGGAGCCCGTGCCGCTGCCGGCCGTGCCTACATACACGCCGTCGTAGTTCTTGATGGCGAGTTTGCCGTCCTGCTGCCAGAAACTCCACACGCGGTCGGACGAGAAAGCCTTCTCGCCGAAGCGCATGCGGTCGATGGCGCTGTCGTAGTACATCACCTTGCCCGTGCAATAAGCCTTGGTGGAAGCGTTGGTGATGTAGTACCAATGCACGTTGCCCTCGGTGCTGATTGTCGGGAGCGAGAGGGGTTCGGTCGCCTTAACTTTTACCGTGAAGTCAGAAAGCACCACGCCCTGCAAGTTCGTTCCCGAAAGGGTGAACGCCACGCTCGATTCGGAGAGGCCCGTCTGGCTGTGCGTCTGCGCCGTGGTGGAGGTGGTGTAGCTCGGGCCGCCGGAGAAGGCGAGTGTCAAGCCCGTACTGTGTCCGTTGTTGGCAAAGGTGAAGCTGTAGCTGTCGATTACGTAGCCCGAGGGAGCGGCGAGCGTGTACGTGGCATTGGCCGAAGAGCCGGAGAAAAGCTGCACGTTGTTGTCCTTCCAGTTCATGTTGTTGGCGTTTGCCGTGAAGGTGAGCTGCGGCGTGGCAGTGCTTTTCCAGACAGAGTTGTACGGGGCATTTTCCGTAGTGCCGTTGTAGAGCGAGCCGTTGAGCTTGTCAATGGTATAGGTCAGCACGCCGGCAGGCTCTTCCGGCTCCGGGGCGTCTTCGATGAGGAATTGGCAGCCCGTGTCGCTGCGGTCGCTACCGAGGTTGCTCTCCGAGCTCCAGTTGTATATTTTATAGCTGAGGCCGGCCTGCGTCTGATTGAGCTGCACCGTGCCGCTGCTGATGATGTAATATCCCTGCGTGTTGGCATAGCTCAGCGTCCAGCCTGCCGCGGGCTGCGCCGTGGCGGTTTGGATTTGGGAGTCGTAGGCTGCGGAAGGGCTGAGGTACGTGCCGTGCTGGCGGTTGATGATGTCGAATGCGCCGTCCGTGCGCTTCACGAACTTCCACATCGAAGCGGCAGAGGCGGCGGTGCTGTTGGAGCCCACGACGCCCGCTGCGCCGGCAGCCGTGGCTGAAACGTAATAGTCGGGCAAGCGCAGCGAGCGCATCTGATACCAGTGCTCCTCGCTCTCTGTGCTTTCGGCGGGCAGGTTCAAAGCCGCTGCAAGTGCGGTGTTCAGGGCGTTTGCCATATTGGTGGCTTCCGTTTCAGAGATAGAGGCATGAGTGAGCAGTTCGTAGGCCTCCTCTGCTTTGGCATTGAATGCAGCCATGCCGGCTTCGCCATATTGTCCCATGCCTTCGCCCAACGGGACAATATCCCCGGCAGTCAGTGCCTGGCCGATGGCGTTGCGGCGCTCTGCCTGTCTGATGTTTTCGGCGGCGGCCTCTTCGGTCAGCACGTTGAAGGTTTCGTCCGGGAAATAGGCGGTGAGGGCATCCTTGATGATGTTAGCCATCTTGACGTAGCCCAGACCGTAGAGATAGTTCGTGTTTTTGATGTATTTGGTGTCTGCCACGTCCCCGTTGAGGAAAGGCGTGTAGCAGTCTATATACTTCACCTGGTCCGGTCCCCACTCCGAGAGGAATGCGTTGAACGGGGCGATGCGGGTGGTATTCGTGGTGGCGTTGTTCGTCGGGTGGAGGCCGATTACAAAGATTCTGGCCTCTGGGGCCTCGGCCATTATTGCTTCGACTACCCGAATGTAGTTTAGCTTCACGGTTTCCAGGTCATCAGAACCAATGGCATCGGAAGTTCCGGCATAGAGCAGAACTGCTTTCGGGTGCAGTTTGTCAACCTCTGTCCGGGCAAAGGTGGCTTCTACGAGTTTTTTCATGTTGGTCAGACTCAGGCCGCCGTATCCCCAGCCGGAACCGCGGTTCTTAAAGTGGGGGTTGCCGAAGAGTTCGTTCCATTCTCCGTTCTTTACTTCTTCGTCGCCGAAGAAGAGGATATCTTCGGAGGTGATGGGCAGCAGGCTGAAGTATGTGGCGCGCATTCCGTGGGAACCAGTTAATCCTCCGTCCTGCTGGGAGCTGGAGGCATTGCTGGGATAAGTCGGGTGGACCGTGCCCCAATTGCCTAACAAAAGCCCACGCTCATAAAAGGCTTCGCACCATTTCTGATAAGAAGCAGCAGTGAGGTGAAGTCCGTCGTAGCTCCAAACGCCGCCTGAAGCCACGTCGGTCAGCAGGTCGTAGAGATCGATATAGTTCAACCAATCCTCGTTTGTCTCGTCCACGAATGCCTTCACCAGGCGGTTCGTCTCGAGCCAGCGCTCGGCGGGGCGGTTCGAAGTGTTGTTGTTGAGGATGCTGTAGAGATAGACCTGCGTCTCGGGGCTGCGCTTGTGAACGCGCTTCACGATGCTCTTGACGTAGGCGAGCACCTGTGCCGGCTCAAAGTTTAAGCCGCCGCTGGTGGCAATGTCATTAGTGCCGATCATCATAAAGAATTTCTCCGGCTTGTTGACCAAATAACTCTCAAGGTTAGCGCTCTGCTCGGTGGAATAGGTGCCCGAGTTGCCTCGGTTCACGATGGGCAGGGCTCCTTCGTCGCCGCGAAAACTTTCCACCCACGGGTGCATATCTGTGATGCTGTTGCCCACAAACACGATGCTTCCTTCTGCTGGCGGAAGGACTTTGAAGAGGTCGTACCGATGCTTACGGAACGGCTCGTCGGCCCACGCGGCGGCAAAAGCGAGGAGCGCCGCGAAGAGCAGGGTAAGGGATTTTTTCATAGTAGGTGAGGATTTGAATTGATGAGTATTAGATAGTATTTTTTTGTGCGTGCTGGCGCAGTAATGCATTTCGCGTGTAAAAATTGGCATTTCTCGCCGATGTTGTGAAGTAGCATATTCAATGACTAAAATGGCGACCTGTTCGGTCGCACGAATTTTCACGAATGCAAGCGAGAGCGGTCCAAAATCTCTACAATCATTGAATTCGTGTGATTCGTTGGCAAAAAAATCTCGTGGGCTAATCCCACGTTATCGTTAGCGAGTAATCATCGTAGTCGTAAACGCAGCCGTCGCTCCACTCGCGCCCCTCTATCTCGGCATAAAACTGCAGGCTTTTGCCGGGCTTCAGCACATAGGTGCTGCCTCTGTGTGCCAAGGTTATCAGGTCGCCCTCGATACGCTCTACCTTCACACCATAGAACCCTATGAAGTCGCCCAACCGCCCCGTCTTCACCTCCACGTCGCTTTCCTCATATTCCCATTCCCCTTTGGTGTAGACGGTACTATGGCAGTGGCCATATTTAGCGTGCAGCACGATGGGTTGCTCTGGGAGGTTTGCTTCTTGGAACACGCCGTTCACCCCTGTTTCCTCTTGAACGAGGCCCGCCTCGATTGGCGAGTTGTCTGTTTCATGGTGTTGCGAAAGGGAGCAATGCTGCTCCGTGCTGCTTTCGGCATGGCTGCTAAAATGGTTGTTGTTGCAATCGGTTGTCATAATAGAATAGATTTAAGGTATACCACTTGCAAATCTACGTTTTTTTTTGTGTGTGCGCAATTTTCAGGGCAAATAAGGCGTAGGCAGTGTGCTTGTGCAAGCATTGGTAAGCATAATTTCGGTATCGGAGCTCAATCCCTTTCCGCCTTCCCGCCTGTCTGCCCGCCTTTCCTTGCAGATATTTTTCTCTAAGCCCTATATATTTTTCCCTAAGCCCTTGAAAGTTTTTACTATCTGCGCAGAAAGATTTTGTTACAAAGTTTGTAACGCATGTTAGAAAGTTTGTAACACATATTACAAAGTTTGTAATACATGTTACAAAGTTTGTAATAAACTTTTTCTGTGCAGATGGTGAAAAATATCCTGCTGAAATGGGAAAATAGCTCCGAGAAAAGAAAAATTATCACGGAGATCCTCGCGGCGTTCACGTTTGATGTATATCTGCTGTGCCGGCCCCGAACCTTTCACAAATGAAAGGTTTGGAATGCGAACTGTTCATCTGCATCTTTCTTATATACAGATAGATAGGAAAAAGAATGAAGGGTTGAATGGTTTTTGGGGCAAAAAAATGCGTATAGGGAAAGTGGGTTTTCTCTGAAATGCGACTGTGTTTAGCGGGCGATTTTGGCAGAGCCTCCGTGTCTCCTTCTCGTCGATATACTTGCAGGGAACTTTTTCGCGCATCTCAAAATGCCGTTTAAGACTGACGGATAGCGTCACTGTCATTTTGGGAATCCTTGTCTACGGGGACTGTTGTTCTCCAAAAGTAGCCCACAAACCTTCCCGTCTGCTCT
>JALFJC010000113.1:0-8546 GCA_022775595.1 Bacteroidales bacterium
TGCAGCTGGTGCACCACGCAAAATGACCCATAGAGCATTTGGGATGCTCGATTTTTACTCTCAAAACTTTGAATCGTCCAAATCCCGTGTATTTACAGAGGGTTTCAACCTATTACACCACGCAAAATGACCCATAGGTCAAAATATCACGGAGATAGCAAAAAATATCTGCGCAGACAGGAACTCCTGTCTGCGCAGAGCGTGAAAATTTTGTTATAAGATAGCGGATGCTCTTTGCTGTGAAAGTGAAACCAACAAAGGAGCAGCCGGTGCGGGTCGCCAATCAGAAGACCTCTACACTGTAACCGCCTTCCCATGTCTCGCCGGCGTGGGCGCAGTTGATGAAGGGGCGTTCGGAGATGTCGCCTTCGAAATGCTGGTGGTCGCAGAGACCGTACCATGGCTCGGCGCACACGAAGGGCGAATGTACGCCGGTGGGCGACCAGAAGAGCCAAACGGGTGCAGTGCTCTCGACGCGTGCCACGGGCTGGCGGTTGAGGTCGAGCACGGTGGCTGCGCTGATTTGGTGGTCGTCGAAGATGAGTGCTTCGTTGGCAAAGGTTTCCACGGTGAGCGGCACCAGTCCGTCTTCGGTGAGGGGCACGGGTACGCGGTCGGGTTCAAGGCAGCCTTGGTCGCCGGCACGGAGCAGGCTCTTCGGCGTGCCTTCGAGGCGCAGGTAGCCGTCTACGGCGTTCTCCTCTTTCCAGTCGGGCAGATTGATGCCCGGGTGTCCGCCCATTTGGAACCACAGGTCGGCTCCGCCTGTGTTCTTCACCTTAAATTCGGCCACGACTTTGCGGCCTTCGAGGCGGTAGGTCACTTCGAGGTGGAAGGCAAAGGGGAAAATCTCGAAATCGCCCACGGTGCCGTTGTATTCGTAGGTAACGGCCGTTTCGTTCTGTTCTTTCACGGTCCACGTCTTCTGGCGCATGATGCCGTGTTTGGGGATGCGCACTTCCTTGCCGTCCACGCGCGTCACGCCGTTCCACATGCCGCCTACGATGGGAAACAGTATCGGGTTGCGCTCCTGCCAATAGCGGGCATCGCCTTGCCACAGGTATTCGCGGCCGGTCTTCACGTCTGTAAGGTTCTGCATCTGTGCGCCCACGGGGCTAACCACTACGCGCAGTTCTTCGTTCTGGATTGTCTGCATAAGAATATAAGTTTTAGGGTGAATGTTTTAAGGTAGGGGCGTTTTCAAAACGCCCGTTGTGTACGCCAATATTTTGAAAATGGTGTTAGGTGTTGGTTGAATATAGGTGTTAAGTGCCTTCCAGGCAGTTAATACCTTTATCATATTTCAACCAACAATTCAATGAGGCAAACGCTTTCCGGGCGTATGCATACGCCTCTACTGGCTATTTATATAACGCGGGACATATATAAAATATTATAGGCACATTCCAAAAAAACTATTTCGGAATGTGCCTTGGTGGGTTATGCCTTTTTGGTGCAATAGCGGTTGGGGCAATTATTTCTCCGTAGCCGTGCCGATTACCACGCGGTTGTCGTCGTTGTCGGCAAAGGGTTGCACGGTGTCGCCCTTATAGGCAGTCGTGATGCGCGAGGCAGGAATGTCGTATTTCTCGGTGAGGAGTTTTGCCACTGCCTGCACGCGCTGTTCCGACAGATTGCGGTTGATGCGTCCGTTACCTGTGCCTGCATCGGCGTAGCCTGTAATCTCGGCGTTGGCGGTGGGGTGTGCCTTGAGCCACTGGGCAAAGGCTGCCACTTTGGCTTCTTCTTCTTCCGTCACGATGGCTTTGGCGAGTGCGAAGCGCACGGTCACGTCGGTCGTTTCGAGTTTGCGCTCCGTGGGCTGGGGTTTAGGCTGCGGCTTTGCGGCAGGCTTTTCTGCCGGGGCTGTGGCTGCCGTCTGCGGCTTTTCGGGTTGCACGGGGGCAGGCTGCGGCACGTAAGCCGGCTCTGCGGCCTTCTTCTTGCCGCCGAAACGGAAGTTCACGCCGATGAGGGCTTGCAGCTGCCAGTCGCCGTGCCCGTTGAGTTTCGTATTGAAACGGTCTTGCAGGTTGTTGGCGGTGACTTCGAGGTTGATGCCGATGAGTTTCGACACGTTGGCTTCGAGCTGCAGGCCTACGCGGAAGTTGTGCACGAAGCGGCGGTCTTCCCAGCCGAGGTGCAGGTTGCCGTCGGTGAGGCCGGCAGCAGCAAGTTGCTTGAAATCGTCGTTGTTCCACGTCACGCCGAAGCCGGCACCGCCGATGAGGTAGAGGTCCATAAGCGTTTCCTTGCTCGGGGCAAAGAGGCGGCAGAGATTGAGCATGAGGTCGAGGTCGGTGACGGCGTAGTTGTAGTCGTACTTCTGACCCGAATAGCGGAAGCCGCCCTTATTGTTGATGCCGCTCACGTGCAGGCGTGCGCCGACTGCGGGGGCGAGCATGGCACCCACGTTCACGCCGCCTATGGGCGTGATGAGTTTCGTGGCATCGTAGTTGGTAAAGGTGGTTTGCGCTCCGCCTTGAATGCCGGCAAAGAAATAGGGGTAGGAGCGGGTTTGCGCTTCCTTGCCCTCCTGTGCGGTGGCCGTGGTGACCATTGCCAGCGAGAGCAGGGAGGCTGCGAAAAGTTTTAAGCTGTTCATATAGGGTGTTTTGATTAATTAGTAGACGAGTAAACGAGTAGACGAGTAAACAAGTTGGGGCGGGCTGTAAGCCCAATTGTTGCACATAGCCCAAGGCAACGCCTTGGGGACGGGACAAGTCATCCTTACTTGCGCCACGTGCGGTGGAGGCCCGTGCCGAAGAGCATGGTGTGGGGGCGCGGCTCGGGCGTTTCGCCCTGTTTGAGTTCGGGATAGGCAATGCGCGTGTGGTAGATGGTTTTAAGGCTGTCGGTGAGCACCTTCTTGGCATCTTCGATGTCGCGGAAGGTGATGGGGCATTGGCGGAAACAGCCCTCGGCCACTTGCGCGTCGATGATTTTCTCGACCAACGCCTTGATGTTTTCTTCGGAATATTCTTTCAGGCTGCGCGAACTGGCCTCTACGGCATCACACATCATCAATATCGCCTGCTCACGCGTAAAGGGATTGGGCCCGGGATAGTCGAAGGCATCGGGCGGCGTTTGCCCCTCGTGGCTGTTTTGCCAGCGAATGTAGAAATACTTGGTGCGCCCCTTGCCGTGGTGCGTGCTGATGAAGTCGCGGATCACGGTGGGCAGGTGGTACTTGTCGGCCAACTTCAAGCCCTCGGTGACGTGGCTGATGATGATGCGCGCGCTGCTTTCCTCGTCGAGACTGTCGTGCGGATTCACGCCGCTTTGGTTCTCCGTGAAGAAGGCGGGGTTGCGCATCTTGCCGATGTCGTGGTAGAGTGCGCCGGCACGCACGAGCTGCGGCTTTGCTCCGATTTTGTCGGCCACCTCTGCCGCGAGGTTCGCCACTTGCAGGGAATGGATAAACGTGCCCTGCGCCACCTTAGACATGCGGCGCAGAATACTGTTGTTGGTGTTGGTAAGCTCCACGAGCGTTACGCCGGAGGTGAAGCCGAAGGTCTTTTCGATGAGATAGAGCAAGGGGTAGGCAAAGAGCTGGAGCACGCCGCCGATGACAATATATATATATATAGACACGTCGAGCATGTCGAAGTCGATGCCTTGCGCCAATTCGCACGCCATCATCGTGGAAAGTTGTACCAAGGTGACGGCCAGGGCCACGCGCATCAGCTGCGAGCGCTCTGTAAGCTCGCGCAGGGCGTAGATGGCCACGAGGCTGCCCATCATCTCCACACAGAGGAACTCATAGGGCGCGTGCAGCGCGATGCTCGAAAGCAGGAGGGTGACCACAGCCGAAAGGAACGCCGTGCGCGAGTCCATGAAGATGCGCACGAACATCGGCACGATGACATAGGGCACCATATAGACGCTGTAGAACATGTGCTTCATCAGCGCGTAGGTCATCAGCGGGAACACGGCGATGAGGCAGAACATCAGGAAGATGCTGTGGGGCGAGGCGAGATAGTCGCGGCGGAAGAGTTTGAGGTAGCCCACGAAGGCGAGGCTCAGCAAGGCCACGAAGAGCATCTGCCCGAATATCGTGGACCACAGCCCTTCCGACGGGCTGCTGCGGCGGTTGCTCTCGCGCTCGAACGACTGCAATATCTTGTACTGCTCGGGACTGACGATTTCGCCCCGGTCGATGATGCGCTGCCCGCTCTGCACCATGCCGCTGGCCGGCGCCACGGCTGCGATGAGGTCGCGATGAGCGGCGTTTGTCTTGGCGGTGTCGCAGGCAAGGTTGGCGGCGAGATAGGCGTTGATGTTGCAGCGCGTGAGGATTTCGCGGGCAAAATGGGCGGTGTCGGCCGACATGATGTATTCGTAGGCCGAGCGCGTGGTGAAAATGTCGTCCGCGCCGCGCTGCACCGCTTCCGTGCCGCTGATGATGCGCACGCCTTTGAGTTTGTGGCGCGTGAGTTCGGTCATGGCCTCGTTGGACACGATGCCGCGCGCATAAACTTGGTTCAGAAGCTTCGCCACGTGGGTGGCGTAGGCAGGGGGTACGTTTTTGAGTGCGTCCGTGCGGCGGGCTTGCTCAAAGGCTTTGAGCTGGTTCTTGCCGGCATCGGGCAGCCAACTGAAAAAGGGCAGGAAGTTCTTGGTCGCGCTGTCACGCTCTGCCTGCAACTCCTCTGCGGTCTTGTAGATGGGGAAGTCGTACGTGGCAATCAGCGGCGCATAGCGCCACGGGCGATACAGCTCGTACTCGTAGCCGAACTTGCTCTCGCGCGGCATGAAATAGGCGAGCGCACCGATAGTGAGCAGCAGCATCAGTGCCACCGCCACGCTGCCGCGCATCTTGTCGCCGCGCTTTTCCTCTGTATTCCTTGCCATAGCGAAGATTTATTTGGTTGCGAAACACCCCTACTTTACTTAAAATACGTACGTCAACTGCACTTGGAACGTATTGGTCTTGAAGTCCATGTCCTGCCACTGGGTAATTGCGCCAGTCAGGTTGTTGATATCAGGCACAGAGGTCGTGCCCGTCTTGCCGAAGGCGAAGTTGTAGCCCACGCCCACCTCAACGTGGCCGAGCACTTTGAGACCTGCGCCGATGTTCCACGTGGTTACCATGTTCTCCTTCTTAAACACGCCGTCGTAGTTGGTCCACTTGGTGTTGCCAATGCCGAAACCAAACTGGGGGCCGGTGGCGAAATAGACGGAGCCGAGTTTACCGAGACCGAGGCTGTAGCGCAGGTTCACGGGAATTTCAAAACTGTGATAGTTGTTCGTCGTGCTCACCGTGGGATATGTGCCATCGGCATTCTCAACAGCAAAACCATCGGCATCATAAACATAGTCGCCCATATTCATGCGCTTCAACGAATACTGCACAGAGGCATCGACGCCGAAACCGAGCGGCAGGCTGAGATAAACCTTCGGACCGATAAACCAGCCGGCGCGGTTGCTTGTGTCGAAACTGGTCTTGAAATTCTTTATCTTCACCTTGGAATAGTTCCAACCGCCCGTTACGCCCCAGTCGAAGCCGATAGCAGAGGCTGGCAGTGCACTTGACAAAACGAACAATAAAGTCAGCGAGCAAATAATCTTTTTCATAATTGAGATATTAGGATGATATTTTATAATCCAATTGCTTTCTCGGCGGCATAGAAAAGCATACCCGCGAGATAGCCCACAAAGGCCAGCCACGTGAAATGCTTGAGATACCAGCCGAAGGTGATTTTCTCCAAGCCCATCACCACCACGCCGGCAGCCGAACCGATAATCAGCATCGAGCCGCCCACGCCGGCGCAGTAGGCCAGCAGTTGCCAGAAGATGCCGTCGACGGCAAAGTCGCCGGTAGAAATGGGATACATACCCATGCAGCCTGCCACGAGCGGCACGTTGTCCACGATGCTCGACACCACGCCGATCACGCCCGTGACGAGATAGTGGTTGCCGTTGCTCACGTCGTTGAGCCATTGGCCGAAAGCGGTGAGCACATGCGTCTCCTGCAGCACGCCCACTGCCATGAGTATGCCGAGGAAGAAGAGAATAGTAGAGAGGTCGATGCGCGAAAGCAGCTTCGTGACGCGCTGCTTCATGGAGCAGTCAACCAATTTGTTGCGGTAGAAAATCTCCGTCATCGTCCACAGCAAGCCCAGCACGAGCAGAATGCCCATAAAGGGCGGCAGACCCGTGAGGAAACGGAACACAGGCACAAAGCAAAGGCCGCCCACGCCGACGAAGAACACGAGGTTGCGCTCCCAAAGCGAGAAGACCACCTCGTCGGCGTGCGTCTTGGCTGAGTGGTGCTGCCCGTCGGGCAATTTACCTTTGAGCGAGAATTGCAGGAGGAACGTAGGCACAACCACCGAGACAACCGACGGCAGGAGCACCTCGCTCATCACGCCCGTAGTGGTGATGCAGCCCTTGATCCAGAGCATGATGGTCGTGACATCGCCGATGGGCGAGAACGCGCCGCCCGAGTTGGCGGCAAGGATTACGAGCGCGGCATACGTGAGGCGGTCTTTCGGATCGCGCACGAGTTTGCGCAGCACCATTACCATCACGATGCTCGTGGTGAGATTATCGAGAATAGCCGAGAGCACGAACGTGATGCCGGCCACGCGCCAAAGCAGCTTGCGCTTGGAGCGGGTGGCGAGGCGGTCGCTCACAAAGTTGAAACCGCCGTTGGCATCAACGATTTCAACAATCGTCATGGCCCCCATCAGGAAGAACAGGATTTCGCCCGCGTCGCCGAGGTGGCGCAGCAGCAAGTGCTCGTTGATGAGCTGCGAAGCCTTTTCGGTAGCCAGCCCCGCCACTTCGGGGAAATACTGGCCGGGGTCGACCATAAACAACGTCCAGCACGCCACGCACATCAGCAGAGCCGTGGCGGCCTTGTTGATTTTCAACACACTCTCTAAGGCTATGCACATATAGCCGAACAGGAAAACGAAGATAATGATTGCGGTCATGTCACTTTTCTAAACGTTTTTAGTAAACAAGTAAACGAGTAGACAAGTAAACAAGACATGTCTTGCGATACATTTTTTTGAAGGAGTGACTTGTCTCGTCTACTCGTTTACTTGTAAACTCGTCTACTAATTCCATGATAATTTTTGGGTATTAGCGGTTTTGTTATAAGATAATCAGTCTGCAAAGAAACTAAATAATCGCGACCGCACCAAAGTTTCGGTCGAAATATCCGAGAAAACGGCGTAAAATAACCCTTTCATATAAGAAAAAGGAGGTTTCAAGGGTAGTTTCTACGAAAAAAAGCCTACCTTTGCCCCTTCAAAAGCGTGCGCAGACGCGCCGCCCCTGTAGTTCAACGGATAGAATAGAAGTTTCCTAAACTTTAGATCCGAGTTCGATTCTCGGCGGGGGTACAATATTATATATGTCTATGACCAAACTCTTCAAGCATTATTTATTCTTGCTGCTTGCCCTCTGTGCCGCCGTGGCGCAGGCGCAGGTGACGTTCAGCGTGGCCTACAAAAAAGTGAACGCCACGCAGGTAGATATTGTATTTACGGGTAAGGCCGATGCCGGCTGGCACATCTATTCTACAGACATTCCCGACGGCGGTCCCACGCCTGCTTCCTTCGGCATCGACGAGGCAAAGGGTGTGAAACTCGTTGGCAAACTCAAAGCCGGTGCTGGCGCAAAGACCATGCAAGACCCGATTTTCGAGATGCCGGTCACGTTTTTTGAAAACACCGCCGTCTTCACGCAGCGCGTGGAACTTACGGAGAAGAACTACGAACTGAAAGGCTATCTGAAATATGGCGCATGCAACGATGAGAACTGCCTGCCGCCCACCTCTATCGACTGCCACCTGAAAGGCACCGACGGTCCCGCCGCCGCTGCCGCCGAACCCGTAGTTCCTGCCCCGCAACCCGATGTTGCTGAAAATGCAGCGGTGGTAGTTGATACTGCAGCCGCAGTTGCGCCGGCTGCAAGCGAAGAGCCTTTAATTGTGGCAAATGCTGATTCCGCCACGACAGTTTTGTGGTGGAAGCCCGTTATCGAAGAACTGCAATCCTTCGGGCAGAGCGAGGGCAACGTGTCGGGCAAGGCGTGGTACACCATCTTCTTCCTCGGTTTCCTCGGCGGCCTGCTCGCACTGGTCACGCCCTGCGTGTGGCCCATTATCCCGATGACCGTAAGCTTCTTCCTCAAACGTTCCGGCAACCGCCGCAAGGGTATTCGCGATGCCATTATTTACGGGCTTTCAATCATAGTGATTTATGTAGGCCTCGGCCTGATTATCACCTCCATCTTCGGAGCTTCCGCCCTCAACGACCTCTCCACGAACGCCATCTTCAACATCTTCTTCTTCCTGATGCTCGTGGTGTTCGGCGCCAGTTTCCTCGGCGGTTTTGAGATTACGCTGCCCTCCTCTTGGGGCGCGGCGGTCGACGGCAAGGCCGAGAAGGCCACGGGCCTGCTCAGCATCTTCCTCATGGCGTTCACGCTGACGCTCGTGAGTTTCTCCTGCACCGGTCCGATTATCGGTTTCCTGCTTGTTGAGGTCAGCACCGGCGGCGGTTCTGCGCTTGCGCCCACCATCGGCATGT